>JAZNLH010000029.1:0-195926 GCA_045578985.1 Acutalibacteraceae bacterium
GTAGAATCCCAGCCTTCCAAGCTGGTCGTGTGGGTTCGATTCCCATCACCCGCTCCACAACGCGCGGATGTAGCTCAGTTGGATAGAGCAACTGCCTTCTAAGCAGTAGGTCGGGGGTTCGAGCCCCTCCATCCGTGCCAAAAATATGGTGGATGTAGCTCAGTTGGTTAGAGTGCCAGGTTGTGGCCCTGGAGGTCGTCGGTTCGACCCCGATCATCCACCCCATTTTTTAAGTCAAACTTCAGACTACATAGTTTGCAGTTTGACTATTTTAATATAGGGATGTAGCCAAGCGGTAAGGCAACGGACTTTGACTCCGTCATCCGTGAGTTCGAACCTCGCCATCCCTGCCAAGAATAGAGATATCCCTTCCGGATGTCTCTATTTGTTTTTTTAATTTATTAAAATGAGGTTCGAACTCTCTCGGCGAAGCCGAACACAATCGGTGTTTGCGTAGCAAACGGAAGGCGGAGCCTTCCGAACCTCGCCATCCCTGCCAAAACAAAAGTCGCAAGCGTAAGTTTGCGACTTTTGTTTTGGATTATTCAATATTCAATATTCAATATTCATCATTAATTATTCATTTTTGAAGCTTGCGACTTATTAATGAATAATTGATTTGAACTTATACCTTATTTTATTAAATCAATCACAATTTGTATGTACTTGCTGTCGCCTTTAACATCCTCACCTTGAACAAAGTTTCTTGCAGTGAAAACAACTTTATCGTCATAAACTTCGCCGTAATAACCGACACCGCAATCGGTAATACCGAAGTTATTTTCTTTTCTGTAGCCGGGTACACTAAGAGAATACACATTGTTCTCTTTATTAAGAACTTCAAAAGTCTTATCAAAAATACCGCCGTGAAGATGACCGTTGATAAAGAATACATTTTTATATTTTTCCATAACGGCTCTGACCTCATCGGACTGTTCGCCCATATCCCCTGTTTTCCAGACTTCAGGAAGACCATGAGTTTCGGAAAAAGCCTGATGACACATAACAAAAACCGGTTTATTATCTTTTGTACCTCTTTCAAGCTCTTTATCAAGAAAGTCGATTTGTTCCTGTGTAATGTGAGCTTTTTCAAGAACACGTTTTTCTGTACCGATAACTATAAATGTGTAACCGTTAATATCATAGGAATAATAACTTTTACCATTGGTATGGATATTAAGATACTCCTCGGCCTTTCTCATAATAATCTTTTGATTTCTGCCGTACTGAAGTCTTACATCGTGGTTACCCATTGTAACAAAGAGTTTAAAATCATCTTTATACTTATCAAAAACAGCAAAAAAACGCTCATATTCACGCTTTCTGCCATATTCGGTTAAATCACCAGCCATAAGAACAGCGTCTATTTTACCTTGAGAATTTTTAATATCTTCAAAAAAATTGCTAAGATTAACCGTTGCGCTTTCTTTGTCGATAAGATGCGTATCAGCAATAGAAGCAAAAGACACTCTTATATTATCACCATCAATAAATTTAATAGGTGTATCTTTAGAAAGAGAAAACACCTGATCATAATCAGGAAACATTGCTTTAATTTGTTTTTTATATTTATCTATAAAAATTTCAAGTGACATAATTTTCTCCTACAAATCATTTTTTATTATTTTATAATAAACAAGCATTATTTTCAACATTTAAACTAATTAATAATTAAACTTTTTCTACAAATTTTTGAAATCCTTCTACAAGCATTTTGATATTTCGTAAATCACAAACGGTATCATGCTTAGTATGTATTCGACTCATATAATATCCAACCAACGGTTTCTTATTAAGAGCAGCCACGGCAATATTACACGGGAACCCCATTTGATCAGACGGATAAAGAGTGGTTGATGCCTTTTCATGAAGAATCACTTTATCAGTAGTGTATGGAAAAGCGAATTTCAGTAAATCGGTATACTGCTTTCTTGCACTATTTGAATAAACAAACATTATATTATCCCCGTCGCCCACACAATCAAGATTAACAAGAAGTTTTTCTTTCAATATTTTTTTGTGTATTTTTCGAAAATATGCCGAACCGAAAAGTCCGTTTTCTTCGTTATCAAACAAAACAAAAGCACATTTATCACGTTGTTCAGCGGACATATTCTGCATAATATCCAAAACAGTTATGACGCCCGAAGTGTTATCATTAGCAGTATGTTTGTTAGGTTTTCCGAAAACAAAAACACCCAAAACAAGCCCAAACAATAACGCAGCCGATATATAATAAGAAACTATAAAATTATCCAAAAAATACTCTAAAGCCGAAAATACAACTCCGGACACCAAAAAGAAAGGAATACAAATCAGCACACTGTAAAGCAAAGTCAAAAAAATATTTTTAGGCATAATGAAATTAGGAAATGGTAAAGCGGCACAAGTGTCATAATGAGCAGAAAAGATAACTTTAGCATTATCCAAATCACCGAAAACTATATTACGACTTTTGGGAGTTCCACCCTCCTCTATTTTCATTCCATTAAAATTGTTTTGCAGGAACTTTATAAAATTATTTTTTTGTTGCTTCGTTTTGCGAACTTGGTATTTTTCAAATAAGGTTTTTGAAACTTCAGTCATATAACCACCCCACCAAATCATTATAATACATAAATAAATTAAAAACAATAAAAAGAATAAAAAGCTCTTGATTTATATAAAGACTAATGATATAATAACAAGGCTTTCGGAGGCGTAGCTCAGTTGGCTAGAGCACTTGCTTGACGTGCAAGGGGTCACAGGTTCGAGCCCTGTCGTCTCCACCAAAAAAAGGAAAAGTCACTTTTGTGGCTTTTCTTTTTTTATGTTTGATTATATATAGGGCTCGAACCTGTCTCGGCGAAGCTGAACATAATCGGGTGTTCTTAATTTATTGAAAAACAAAAATATTTATGTTACAATGACAAAAGTTCTATAAAGTTGCGAGGTGTTGTTTTGAAAAAAGTTATCAATCCCCGTTTTATGATGGTTGCATCAATGACTATATTTGGCACTCTCGCTCTCTTTGTCAGAAACATTTCGGTTTCATCCGGTGAGTTAGCGTTATATAGGGCTTTACTTGCAACTATTTTAATCGGCTTATTTTTATTAATAACCAAACAAAAAATACCTTTTAAAAATTTCAAAAAAGAAGTTCCGTTACTTTTGATTTCGGGTATAGCAATGGGAATTAACTGGATTCTTTTGTTTGAAGCTTATAAGTACACTACTGTTTCCGTTGCCACGTTAAGCTATTATTTTGCACCTGTAATTGTCACAATAATATCACCTTTACTTTTTAAAGAAATGCTGACACGCAGACAAATTGAGTGTTTTGTCATGTCTACTATTGGTCTTTTTTTGATTACCGGCATTGGCGATATTGGTGGCGGAAATAACCTTAAAGGCGTTTTATTCGGCCTTGGTGCTGCAGTTTTTTACGCAACGGTTATTATACTTAATAAATTTATAAAAAAAGTGGAAGGCATACACCGAACCTTTTTACAGTTCCTTGCTGCTATTGTTGTTTTAATCCCCTATGTATTTATGACAAGCGGAGTAACATTGGGTAATCTTAACGGCATTGGTTGGGCAAATCTTCTTATTGTAGGTATTGTACACACCGGCATAACATACTGCATATATTTTTCCTCACTAAAAGAGTTACCCGGACAAAAAGCGGCTATACTAAGTTACATAGACCCGTTGGTAGCAGTACTGATTTCTGTGACCATTTTAGGTGAATCTATAACAATTTTACAAATTATTGGCGGTATTTTAATTTTAGGTTTTACTCTCCACAACGAAATCCCACCCACACTGAAAAAGAAAAAATAACCATTAAATAAAAAGGAAAGTCTTGAAAGAACAACTCTTTCAGACTTTCCTTTGATTTTTATTGTACTTCTTCTAGAAATTCAATAAGCTCCCCTATTTTTTGAGGGCGTGGTTTATTTATTTTTTGAAGAAGTTCATCTATTATTTCATCAACTTTTTTTATTTCCCTTTCAAATTCACGCGCCGAAACCCTCAATACACCAAATCTTACAGCAGAAAGTTGAATAAGGTTATCTGAGGTTACAACTCGAACATTATCGTTTTTACCTATGTCAGAAATAAGTTTTTCGATATAGTTATCACCTAATTCTTTTTCTTTAGTATATACAACACGAATATTGTTATAATTGAATTTTTTTCCTTTATTGCCTGAAACTTTATAAGCATCAAAAACAAGAATGGTTTCGCACTTTGAGAATGCGCTATAATTACAAAGCATATCCATAAGTTTCTGACGGGCATTTTCAAGGTTGTCTTCGGCTAATTTTTTCAATTCATCCCAAGCAAATATCACGTTATATCCATCAACAATAATATACTTTTTTCTGACAACCGGGTTATACTCCGTCTGCACAGGCTTTTTGGGTGTCACGTGGTGGCTATACCTGTAATACGGGTGTTTGTCAGGACCGAATTCGCGTTCCATTATGGCATCTAATTCTCTATCATCTATGGAAAAATTACGTTTATTCAACGTTACTTGATAGGGTGTTTTTTCTTGCGGTAAACAAGATTCTATATGCATATATTCATGCACTTTATCCCATTTAACATTAAAACCTGCTCCATGTGCACAAAAAACCGAGTCGGGAGTGTTCTCCAAATCGCTTTCAGGTGAATATCTTGAATTTTCAATTACTTCTTCGGTGTTGTGACAAACATCATAACCGCTTACATCCAGAAAAAGTCTGCCTCTGCCGCCTGTGTATGCTGCAACTTCACTTGCGTAACCGTTAAGGCAAGTAACAGGTGCTCTGCCCACAAGTACGGTAACACCGTTAGATTCCTCAGGAGCTTCAAAAGTACCGTTTTTCATACGTATATCGTTTATTGCTCTTCCGATTTGCTCCGTAGGTACTTCTAATCTAAAATTATAATACGGCTCTAAAAGCACTGATTTTGCCTGCATTAGTCCCTGTCTTACCGCTCGGTATGTTGATTGTCTGAAATCACCGCCTTCAGTGTGTTTTAAATGGGCTCTGCCGGCAGCAAGAGTAATTTTGATATCAGTTATAGGTGACCCGGTAAGTACGCCTGAATGCTCTTTTTCGGTTAAATGCATAAGTATAAGATTCTGCCAGTTTCTGTCAAGATAATCCTCGCTGCATTTTGATTGCAATATTATCCCCTTACCTCTTGGTAACGGTTCGAGTATAAGATGCACTTCTGCATAGTGTCTTAATGGCTCGTAATGCCCTACACCTTCTACTGTGTTTTCAATTGTTTCTTTATATAAAACTCTGCCGGAATCTATTTCAACTTCTACATCAAACCGTTCTGCAATAATACCCTTTAATATCTCGGTCTGTATATCGCCCATTAATGATACGTGTATTTCTTGAAGATATGTATTCCAAGAAACATGAAGTTGTGGATCTTCTGCTTCAAGTTGACGAAGTTTAGGTAAAAATGTTTGAGCATCGCAATTATCGGGTAACACAACGCGGTAATTCATAACGGGTTCAAGGTATGAATCACCAAATGACCGTTCATTACCTAAACCATCTCCGCAATTTAACGTTGTTAAACCTGTAACCGCGCAAACTCCACCTGCTGACATTTCGTCAACGGTAATGAATTTTTGTCCCGAATAAACTCTTATGCCATTTATTTTTTCGCTTTTGCCATTATATGAAACAATTTCTTTAACTCTCAGGCTACCGCCTGTTATTTTAAGGTGCGTAAGTCTTTCGCCTTTTGAATCGTGAGAAATTTTAAAAACTTTAGCTGAAAATTCGTTACTATAAATCTTCACTTCAATTAATTCAGAGAGGTATTGTAAGAACTCATCAACGCCTTCAAGCTTAAGTCCCGAGCCAAAAAAGCAAGGAACAATCACTCTTTTAGCAACAAGCTTTTTTATATCATCTTGCGAAACATATCCTTTTTCAAGATATTGCTCAAGTAAATTCTCATCACAAACCGCTATACTTTCATTACGCTCATCAGTATTACCGGAGGAAAAATCCACAATACAGTCACCGCACAAATTTTTCAAATCTGTCAGTATATCTTCCTTTGGCAGACGAGCGAAATCCATCTTTGTTATAAAAACAAAGGTAGGTACGTTATATACATTCAAAAGCTTCCACAAGGTTCTTGTATGAGCCTGCACGCCGTCTGTTCCGCTTATTACTAAAATTGCATAATCTAAAACCTTTAGTATTCTTTCGGTTTCTGCCGAAAAATCGACGTGTCCGGGAGTATCAAGTAAGGTGATTTCCAAATCATTTATATTGAAAACCGATTGACCGGCAAATATAGTGATGCCTCGTTCTTTTTCAAGGGTATGAGTATCTAAGGTCGTATCGCCATTGTCAACACGACCGATTTTTCTTATTGTCCCGGCTTTATAAAGCATAGCTTCCGCCAGAGTTGTTTTACCTGCATCAACGTGAGCAAGTATTCCTACAACAGCTTTATTCATACTACCTTAAAACTCCGTAAAAACCGACAGAACATTTTTGCTCTGTCGGTCAATTTAATTATTATTTGAAACTGACTTCAATTTCGCCGTCAACAGCTGAAACATCAATCTCGTTTATAAGCACACCTGCGTTATCAATAAGGATGTTAGCAACCTTGTCTTCGATATTTTTTCTGATAGTGCGTCTGATATCACGTGCTCCTCTACCGCCATCTTCTGACTTTTCGGCAACGATTTCGCAAACACCCTCGCCTACTACCAGTTCAATACCTTTATCCTTAAGTGGCTGACGGAATTCTTCAATAAGAATTGCGGCAATCTTCACAAGTTCCGCTTTACCTAACGAATTGAATACAACAATTTCATCAACTCTGCCTAAAAATTCAGGTCTTAAGAACTCTTTAAGCGCTTTCATTGCTTTATCTTTCGATGCTTGATTTTTATCTCGGTTAAAACCAACTGCATTTTCTGTAATATGACTACCTGCGTTAGAAGTCATTATGATTACGGTGTTTTCAAAACTTACGGTTCTGCCCTGTGCATCGTTGGTTTTACCCTCATCGAGAATCTGAAGCAATATGTTAAGCACATCAGGATGAGCTTTTTCGATTTCATCAAAAAGCACTACCGAGTAAGGTTTTCTTCTTACTTTTTCAGTAAGCTGACCTGCCTCATCGTAGCCAACATATCCGGGTGGTGAACCAATAAGTCTTGAAACGCTGTGTTTCTCCATAAACTCCGACATATCAAGTCTTATAAGAGTTTCGGGAGTTTCAAAAAGTTCATTGGCAAGTTGTTTTACAAGTTCTGTTTTACCTACACCGGTAGGACCTACGAATATGAATGATGCCGGTTTTCTTACTGCAGAAATCTGCACTCTACTACGTCTTATAGCGGCTGCAAGAACTTCAACTGCTTCATCCTGTCCGATTATACGAGCTTTAAGCTTACTTTCAAGATTAGAAAGTTTACGCATATCGTTTTCAATGATTTTTGATGTAGGAATACCTGTCCATAAATTTATAACTTTTGCAACATCTTCTTCTGTTACATCGTTATCATCCGCTTTAACTCTTAAATCAGCAGCCTGCTTTTCAACAGCCATTTTCTCAGCCCTGAGCATGGAAATCGCTTCATAATCAGGTCCGTTATCATCTGTTACAGAAAGAAGCTCTTCTTCTCTTTCAGCAAATTCTGCAATCTTTGCTGTAATTTTTTGATAATCACTGATAGCAACGTTTCTCAAATTAGCGCAAGTACAAGCTTCATCAAGAAGGTCTATGGCTTTATCAGGCAAAAACCTATCGTTAATATAACGCTCAGAAAGAACAACCGCTTTATACACAAGAGCATCGGAGATTTTTACTTTATGAAATTCTTCATAATACTCTTTGATGCCTAAAAGCATTTTATAACAATCAGCAATTGAAGGTTCTTCGACCTTAACCGGCTGAAAACGTCTTTCTAAAGCTGCATCCTTTTCAATATGCTTGCGGTATTCATTAAAGGTGGTAGCACCGATAACCTGAATTTGTCCACGTGAAAGAGCGGGTTTTAGTATGTTAGCCGCGTTCATAGAACCTTCAGCATCACCTGTACCCACAAGATTGTGAACCTCATCAATAAAGAGAATAATATTGCCTTCTTCTTTAACTTCATCAACAAGACCTTTGATACGGCTTTCAAACTGTCCGCGGAATTGAGTACCGGCAACAAGTGAAGTAAGGTCTAAAAGATGAATTTCTTTATCTGCAATTCTTGCAGGAACATCGCCGGATGCAATTTTCAATGCAAGTCCCTCGGCTATTGCAGTTTTACCAACACCGGGTTCACCTATCAAACAAGGATTATTCTTGGTTCTTCTGCAAAGTATTTGTGTTACACGATAAATTTCAGTTTCTCGACCGATAATTCTGTCAATCTTGCCTTCTCGTGCTTTTGCCGTTAAATCTGTGCAATAAGAGCCAAGGAATTTTCGTTTTGTTTTATGCTTATTTTTCTTCTTTTTTGAACCTTTTTTATCTTCATCTTCAGGTTCTTCAGTAGTTTCAACCTGCTCTTCTGACGGATTGGTTTCGTTGTTCACGGCACCATCATTCCCGCCGAACAGATTCTGCATAAACGGCATTGTACCTGCACCGCCAAGTTGAAAATCATCCATATTATCCATAATATCGCCAAACTGCTCGTTAACAGCTTCGATATCATCTTCGGTGATTCCCATATTCTGCATCATCTGCTTTATTGGACCGATATTAAGTTCTGTTGCACATTTAATGCAAAAACCTTCCTGTGTGGTTTTTTCACCATCAACACGTGAAACAAATATTACTGCCGGTCTTTTCTTGCATCTACTACATATCATTTTATTCATTCAATTCACCATTAGACTAATTATTTCTTTGAAAATTTTTCTTTAAACTGACGGAAAGTATCCGGTAAATAACTTACAAATGCTACAAGTGTTAGTATTGCCGAAACAACAACAAGTATCATCATAAGAGTCTTGGGAAGTTCAAACAGCACTTCTCTTAACATACCAACTTCGGGTCCGAATGCAACGATAAGAAGCATAATTGCATAAAATGCAAAAGTTGCTACTTTTCCGTATATTTCCGCTGCACTTGGGCGAAGATTTAAAAGAAGCATAATTCCGCCAAAAATTACCATTACAAGTTCTTTAACGATAAACACAAGGAATATCCAACTGAATGTTTTAAGTAATTCATCTGTTGCCTTGTTGAAAGATATGAACAATAATACAGCAAGAGTAATCTGCGTTAATTTATCTGCAACAGGATCAAGAACTTTACCTAAATCACTGACCTGGTTAAATTTACGTGCTATTTTGCCGTCAAGAAAATCAGAAATTCCCGAAAGAGCAAGCATAATAATCGCCAAAACTGCCTCGCCTTTTATAAAGAAATAAGCAAAAATCGGAATTACTACTATTCTCAATAAACTTAAAAGATTAGGAATTGTCCAACAATTTTTAAATAAACCCTTCATATCCTTCAACCTTTCATTTTTGAATTAAATCAACTATCGGATTATGTTCTGTTACAAACTGATAAATATATGAATTTGAAATAATATTTTTCAGATTTTCGGCGTTTTCAGTAATAACCGCTAAATAAGAAACTGTACATACTACGTAAACCAAAATTGCGGCTTTAATCAAACCTAAAACACCGCCAAGTAAAAAGTCAGCCGTACCAACGAGCGGAATTTTTTCGATCAAAGACGATAACAACTTAGAAAGGGCTTTCAACGAAATAGTCAAAACAATAAAGAGAATCATAAACACGATTATTCTGGCTATTACTGATATAAACTCACCTTCTGCGTTTGTTAAAAACTTCTCGCAAACAAAAGCTGAAACCGGTTCACACAAGTGGTAAGCTGCAATAGCTGCGATGAAAACAGATACTGTTTCCAAAAGCACTGAAACAAAGCCTTTTTTAGCAGCAAAATATACAACTAAAATCGCTATTCCGGCGAGAATTAAATCAAAAATATATGCATCCATAAAATCCTCCGTAACATTATGTGCTCAATTCAACAGACGAGTCACCATAGGCAAAACATCTTGTAATTTTATCAAGAGACACTATAAAAACATAATCATCTGTTGGCAATAACGAGTGCGCATCACCTTTAACATCAATTTCAGAAACCACTTTGCCACTTGTGTTATAAACGACTATTTTGTTATTAGCGAGTGCAAAAATATAATTATCACTCATACAAACACTCTTGATTTCATAGTCTGCCGAAATTGTTGTTTTCAACTTACCGTTTGGTTTGAATAATAAAATTTCAAACACGTTCTCGCTGCCATACTTTGCCAGAGAAACAATATACTTTCCTGATCCGGTAATATCGCAAGAATTAAATTCCGTAGAATAATAAGTTAAGGTTTCTGTGTATTCTTTATCTTTTCTGTTTATGGTATAAGCACCTTTATCGGTCAACAAAGTCAATGTGTTGTAACCTGTAAAAGACAAATCAAACGGTGAAACCCCTATGACTTTTTGAGTATTTAACGGCTCATTATAATCGAATCCAAAATACTGAACTGTTGTGTATATCTCGCCATTCTCCGCACCCATAACGGCTGCCCCTGCATATTTACCATTGTCAGAAAGTGTTATAGAAACTATATGGTCATAAGCACAGTTCCATTGGAAAACAACCTTGTTATTTTTATTATAAACTATCAGGGCACTTGTAGCGGATTTAGCACGAGTTCCTAAAGCATAGTTACCGTTTTTTCCGTATTCTGCCGAAATAATTGTATTATCCGCTGTTCCTTCGTATACTACTTTTTTATCAGTCAAAAGCATAAAGCCTTTTCCGCCACGATCAAAAACAACAGCTTTATCACCATTTACCGAAATACCGGGTTTTGTGAAAACATGTGGTTGGCTATAAACCAATTTACCTTTAGGTGAATAAACAGCAACATTTTCAGTAGTAAGTAAAATTATGCTTTCACCTATTATGTCGGTATTAAGAGTAGACTCTGTGTTTATAGATATAGGAAATCTCTCACTATCACCCGAAACAGAGGTTTTTGCTCTTACATATAAAGCTCCTATGGGATTACCACCCAATGAGGAAAGTATGTAAACAAATATGAACGCAAATACAAGCGCACCGATTATTATCGCTTTTGTACGCGTTTTAGAAGAAAATCGAGGAACTCGTTTTTCTCCTTTATATTCACTGTTAACTTCAGTAAACTTAAGTTTCATTTTCTTCACCTGAAAAATATACTCTATTAAGATACAGACCATCCGGCGGAGCAGTTATACCTGCTGTTTTTCTGTCTTTACTTTCGATAATACGAGGTATATCATCTACCGATATTCTTCCGTTATTAACATATAAAAGTGTGCCTGCCATAATACGCACCATATTATATAAAAAGCCGTTTCCGCACACTCTGAAAATCACGTAATTTCCGTCACGTTCAACACCGGCATCATATATAGTCCTTACTTTCGATTGCACCTCAGTACCCGCTGCGCTAAAAGCAGAGAAATCGTGTTCACCGATAAATCGTTTTGATGCAAGATTCATTAATTCGGCATCCATATTATATTTATGGTTCATTGTACGCTTATAATTAAATGGAGACGGTATTTTTGTGTTTTCAAAAATATAAATATACTCTTTTTTAATACAATCGAAACGTGCGTTAAAACCATAATCAACTTCTTTACAAGAAATAACAGAAATCTCTCTCGGAAGTTTGGCAGATGCCAACGCAACAGGAAAATTTTCAACAGGAATAGTGCTTTCAGTTCTCACATTAAAGAAATACTCTTTAGCATGAACACCGGCATCCGTTCTGCTACACCCGATAATATTAGGTGTTTCGCCTGTTAACAACTGCCAGGCTTTTTTTAATTCACCCTGAATGGTAACCGCATTTTCTTGTTGTTGCCAACCATGAAACGCAGAACCTTCAAAAGATATTTTAAACAATAAATTTCTCATATACTATACTAATTGTTTTATACTTTAAATCAAATGTTCAAAAAAGATATTTAAAATAATAATCGCAGAACATACCAAAAGCGTTACTAAACTTGCAACCAAATCTCGCCAACTAAACTTCATTTCACGCATACGTGTTCTGCCTTCACCACCTGTGTAGCAACGGCAATACATAGCATCAGCAAGTTCTATCGCCCTTTTGAATGCAGATATAAACAACGGAATGAATATGGGGAAAAGCGCTTTTATTCGCTTAACAATATTACCGTTTTCAAAATCCGCACCCCTTGCTTTTTGTGCAGACATTATTCTATCAATTTCATCAACAAGAATAGGAATAAAACGAAGCGCTATGGTCATCATCATAGCAAAGGTGTGAACTTCGATTTTAAACACTTTTAAGGGTGAAAGAAGTTTTTCAACACCATCAGTTAAATCAGTGGGTGAAGTAGTATATGTCAACAAAGAGCTGACAAGAAGAAGCGTAATAATTCTTGCTGCTATAAAAATAGCAGTAAACACACCCTTGTCGGTTATACTTATAAACTTCCATTCAAACAATATATTACCATCTTTTATATAATAAAGTTGTAAAATGGTTGTTAACAAAATAATCGGGATAAGCGGTTTAAAACTTTTTAATATAACTTTCGGTGAAATTCGGGACATGAGATAAATCACAACACCGAAAGCACATATAAGACCTAAAGAATAAAAGTTCTTACAAACAATAATAAATATAAGAAAAATAAGCGTTAAAACAATTTTGGTTCTTGCATCGAGTTTATGAATAAAAGATTTCCCTGGAAAATACTGTCCTATTGTGATGTCTTTAATCATAATGCTCCCCCTTTCGAGAGAGATTTTAATATGGCGTTTTTTGCACCCTCTACCGTATATTCGGTATGCCCTAAATTAAATCCCGCGTTGTTTAACTCAATAAATACCGAAGTAATTTCCGGTACATCAAGACCGAGAAAAGCTAACTTTTCGCCTTGCGAATAAACTTCGTCAACAGTTCCGTCTAATGCAATTTCACCATCATTCATCACGATTACCCTATCAGCAACCAAAGCAACATCGTCCATATTATGGGAAACGAATATAACTGTATTACCGGTTCTGGCATTATAATCCTTGATAAGTTGTAAAAGATTGTTTTTTCCTAACGGATCAAGACCCGCAGTAGGCTCGTCAAGAATCAGAACCTTGGGCTCCATAGAAATAACACCTGCAATAGCGACTCTGCGTTTTTCGCCACCGGAAAGGTCAAAGGGTGATTTTTCAAGATAATCTTCACTAAGTCCAACGTATTTAATTGAAGAAACAACGCGTTTTTTTATTTCTTCTTGGGAAAGCCCCATATTGGTAGGACCGAAAGCGATATCTCTGTAAACAGTTGATTCAAACAACTGTTGTTCAGGATACTGAAAACAAAGACCTACGTTAAAACGGCAATCACGAAGAGATTGTTTAGAATCGTAGATATTTTTGCCTTCGAAAAGAACCTCACCGGAATCGGGTTTTAAAAGTCCGTTAAGGTGCTGTAAAAGCGTACTTTTACCTGAACCTGTGTGTCCGATAACGGCAACAATTTCGCCTTTTCGGAAATCAACAGAAACACCCTTAAGCGCACCTTTTTCAAAGGGTGTGCCTTTAGAATATCCGTATATTAAGTTTTTTACCGAAAGAACGGACATTGTTTTAACCTCTGTTTTTTATAATTTCTTTGTACTCTTCAACAAATTCTTCCGCTGTTAAAGGAGTACCGCCTATGTTAACACCGGATTTTCTCAACTCTATTGCAAGTTCGAGCGGTTTGGGCACTGTAAGCCCGATTGATTTAAGCAGTTCTGTGTTTGTAAACACATCGGCAGGAATACCATCAAGGCAAATCTCACCATCATTCATTACTACTACTCTATCCGCTTTAACAGCCTCATCCATAAAATGAGTTACGAGTATTATAGAAATACCTAAATCGTTTTTTAATTTTAAAAGTGCATTCATTACCTCGCGCCTGCCTTTAGGGTCAAGCATCGCCGTAGGCTCGTCAAGAACTATACACTTTGTTTTCATAGCAATAATGCCTGCAATTGCAACTCGTTGCTTCTGACCACCAGAAAGTCTGTGTGGCTCGTGTTTGCGATACTCATACATATCAACAAGGTTAAGAGCCTCATCTACCCTTTTGCGTATTTCTTCTCGCGGTATTCCTAAATTTTCAGGACCGAAAGCAACATCATCTTCAACAATAGTTGCTACAATTTGGTTATCCGGATTTTGAAAAACCATACCAATGTTACGGCGAATTTCAGTCTCATTCGCTTCATCACCTGTATCAAAACCGTATGATATTACTTTACCTTGTGTCGGTACAAGCAGTGCGTTTATAAGTTTTGCCATTGTAGATTTACCTGAACCGTTGTGGCCAAGCACACAAGTGAATTGACCGTTATAAAAATCCAGATTAAGATTCTTGATTACAGCGGTTTCTTCATCAGTATAACAAAAACTTACATCTTTAAATTCTATAATTTTATCCATTTTATTTTGTCCAAACGGCAGTTGAACCGCAAGGAAGAACAAGACCGCTTTGTGTTACCGGTAGACCTATCTCATCGGCTTCTGCCCTACCTCCGAAACGTTTTGAAACGGTGGAGTTAAGTATATAACTCATAACTGCAGGAGAAACACCTGCGGTATATGAATTTATAAGGACAGCCAAAGCATCGTCTGTAAGCAATTCCTTACAACAATCAACAAAGCCATATATTTCATTTTCAAGTTTCCAGACTTCTCCGCCGGGACCTCTGCCGTATGAAGGCGGATCCATAATAATAATGTCGTATTTATTGCCTCGGCGGATTTCACGAGCAACAAATTTCATACAATCATCCACTATCCAGCGAACACTCCTATCCGCAACACCTGTTGAAACTGCGTTTTCTTTCGCCCATTGAACCATACCTTTTGAAGCATCAACATGAACAACAGATGCGCCTTTTGAAAGTGCGCTTATAGTTGCAGCACCGGTATATGCAAAAAGATTAAGAACTTTTACATCTTTTCTTTCACTTTTTTCGATTATATCGCCAACTAAATCCCAGTTACATGCCTGTTCGGTAAAAACGCCCGTATGTTTAAAACCCATTGGTTTAAGGTTGAAACGTAAATTTTTATAACCAATCTGCCATACTTCAGGTATTTTTTTATAGAACTGCCAAGCACCGCCACCCTGATTGGAACGCACATATCTCGCGTGAGCATTCTTCCAAAGAACGTTATCGCGCTTTGTATTCCAAAGCGCCTGAGGATCCGGTCTTATAAGAAATATATCGCCCCAACGTTCTAATCTTTCACCATCGGAACAATCAATAAGTTCATAATCTTTCCATCCGTCGGAAACTCGCATTAAAGTAACCTCTCCCTGACAACCTGAGCAATTTCTTGCGCAAGAACATTGATTTTTTCTTCATCTTTACCCTCAAGCATAACACGTACAAGAGGTTCTGTGCCTGAAACACGAACAAGAACTCTTCCTTCATCGCCAAGCTCTTTTTCTGCGGCTTCAATCGCATTTTTAACTTCTTTATCCCTGGGAAATCTTGCTTTACCGAAATCGGAAACGCGGACATTTATAAGCACCTGTGGGAAAACTTCCATTTCATTTGCAAGTTCAGAAAGTTTTTTTCCTGTTTCTTTCATCACGCAAAGAAGTTTAAGCGCAGAAAGTTCACCATCGCCGGTTGTTGCAAATTCATGGAAAATAATATGACCCGACTGCTCGCCACCGATGATGTAGTCATTTTCAAGCATATTTTCAAGAACATATCGGTCGCCGACTTTTGTTTTTTCACAATGAATATCGTTATCCTCGCAGAATTTGAAGAAGCCCATATTACTCATTACGGTAACAACGGCTGCATTATTTTTTAGTTTACCTTTGTTCTTCATATGTTTCGCAAAGATAGCAATAAGCTTATCACCATCAACCACATTACCGTTTTCATCAACAGCAAGAAAACGGTCAGCGTCTCCATCGAACGCAAGACCTGCATCACAGTTGTTTCTTACAACAAAATCCTGTAATACCTCAAGATGAGTTGAACCGCATTTTTCATTGATGTTTGTTCCGTTAGGATGACAAGCCATAAAGAAGCAATCATCACATAAATTCATAAAAATTCTGGGTGCTGTAATCGATGCCGCACCGTTAGAACAGTCAACAGCAATTTTAAGTCCGTTGAAATTTTCAAAGCCACTTTCGTTTAAATCATCTTCAGCAACACCTGTAAGATAACTTACATAATCAATTATCGAGGTTCTTGAGCGTGTGATTCTGCCTACTTCGCCACCAATTTTTACAGGCGGAACCTGAGTTTTATCAAGAATGATACTTTCGATTTCTTCTTCAAGTGCATCTGGGAGCTTATAACCTGTTCCCTGGAAAATTTTAATTCCGTTATATTCGCAAGGGTTATGTGAAGCGGAAATCATTACTGCTGCATCATATTCGTATTTCTTTACAAGATACGCAACTGCCGGTGTAGGAATTTCACCCAAAAGCATAACATCAGCACCAACAGAGCAAAGACCTGCTGAAATTGCGGATTCAAGCATCTGTGAGGACGCACGAGTATCCATACCGATAAGAACTTTCGGTCTTTTTTTTGTGTGCTGTGTGAGAACCATTGCAGCAGCTCTGCCGATTTTCATAGCAAGTTCGCAAGTAAGCTCAGAGTTGGCAACGCCTCTTGCGCCATCAGTACCAAAAAGTCTACCCATAAACATTCACTCCATTAAAAATTTAATAAGATTCGAAACTGCCTTGTGCATCATCCTGGACAGGTGTAATCCCCAAATGACGATAACCTGCCGGAGTTACCTTTCTGCCCCTCGGTGTTCGCATTATAAAACCAAGTTGCATAAGATAGGGTTCGTAAACATCTTCTATTGTAACGGATTCCTCCCCTATAAGTGCTGAAATAGTATCGAGACCTACAGGACCACCGTTATAATTTTCTATCATCGCCCTTAAAAGATTTCTGTCAACAAGGTCAAGACCTAGTTCATCTATCTCCATACGAGCCAAAGCTTTTTGTGCATTTTCAACATCTATTATGCCGTTACCCTTAACCTCCGCATAATCACGTGCACGTTTTAAAAGACGGTTTGCAATACGAGGTGTCCCCCTTGAACGTGATGCAATTTCTAAAGCACCGTCTTTTTCAGTCTCGATATTTAATATACCTGCACTTCGTTGAACTATTCGCGCAAGTTCTTCCGGTGAATAAAGTTCGAGTCTTAAGATTACGCCGAATCTATCACGCAACGGTGCTGAAAGCTGACCTGCTCGAGTTGTAGCACCAATAAGCGTAAACTTTTTTAAATCAAGACGGATAGAACGCGCTGAAGGACCTTTGCCAATAATAATATCCAAGGCAAAATCCTCCATTGCGGGATACAAAACCTCTTCTATACTTCTTGAAAGTCGGTGAATTTCATCTATAAAAAGAATGTCTCCGTCATTAAGGCTTGTGAGAAGCGCTGCAAGGTCACCGGGTTTTTCAATAGCAGGACCGGAAGTTACCCTGAACTGAACACCCATTTCATTAGCAACGATTCCTGCAAGGGTGGTTTTACCTAAACCGGGAGGGCCGTATAGCAAAACGTGATCTAAGGATTCGTGCCTTTTTTTAGCCGCTTCTATATATATTTTTAAGTTATCTTTTGCTTTTTCCTGACCTATATATTCACTGAGAGAATGGGGTCTAAGCGATGTTTCTATATCATTATCGTCTGAAATATACTCAGGAGCAATGACACGTTCTTCATCGGCTATGAAAAAATCATCCATAATAAATCTCCTTTATATCATCAGAATCTTAAAGTCATATTCTTCAAAGCACCTTTAATAAGTTCTTCAACCGAAAGAGACGGTGAAAGTTTACTCACGGCTACTGAAGCTTCGGATTGTGAATAACCTAATGCAGTAAGTGCAGCAATAGCCTCGGAAGTGTTAGACATATTAATAACAGCGTTTACAGCGCTTGAAACTGCACTGCTTTCTTCAGAAATGAAAGTAACATTCGCAATTTTATCTTTGAGCTCCATTATTACGCGTTGAGCAAGTTTCGGACCTACACCATTAGCGGCAGTAATAGC
Organism: Acutalibacteraceae bacterium; assembly: GCA_045578985.1. Classification (GTDB taxonomy): domain Bacteria; phylum Bacillota; class Clostridia; order Oscillospirales; family Acutalibacteraceae; genus DTU089. Next base: position 18,143 of record JAZNLH010000029.1, read on the forward strand.
TTTGGCATCACCGGAAGCAACTGCAACCGCGAAAGCATCCGGAGTGAGTTCCGAAAGAATAGCTAAAGCGGCTTTAGGACCAACGCCGGAAACACCGATAAGCATTTTAAATGCTTCCAGTTCTTCCTCTGTAGCGAATCCGAACAAATCTAAAGCATCCTCGCGAACATTAAGATAAGTAAAAACAACAACATCGCTATTTTCTTTCAAGGATAATTTTGACAATGTATTACGTGTTGTAAAGCATTTAAAACCAACGCCACCACAGGATATAGCAATAGATTGTTCGTCTTTATGTATTATTTTGCCCGTAAGGCTATAAAGCATTTTCAGTTCCTCCTGTTATCAGGGTTATTTATCAAAGAGCCGCTGGCGTGACCATGGCATATAGCAAGAGCCAGTGCATCCGCCGCATCGTCAGGCTTAGGAATTTTATCAAGATGCAAAAACATTCTCGTCATTTCCTGAACCTGTATTTTTTCTGCTCTGCCGTAACCGACTATACTCTGTTTCACCTGCAAAGGTGTATATTCATAAATAGGAATACCTGCCCGTTCAACTGCAAGGACTATAACTCCCCTGGCCTGAGCAACATCAATAGCGGTTTTTTGGTTGGTATTAAAATACAATCTTTCAATGCTGACTGCATCCGGCTTGAATTTTTCTAACAATTCGGTTATATCGTCATAGATTTTTTTCAAGCGTTTGTTAAATGGCATATCTTTATCGGTTGTAACTGCACCATAGCCCAAAAGAGTGAAATTATTTCGTTCGTATCTCACGATACCGCAACCGACTATTGCATAACCGGGATCTATACCGAAAACAACCAAACACCCACCGCCTTGATGCCAATATTATTCATGATATTATACCATATAATAGTATGAAATATCAACACTTTAAGGGTTATTTTTTACATATTATTCATATGTCTTTTAACATACTAAAAACATATTGATTTTAAATATTATTATTGATATAATTATTATAGAATTGTTGGTGGACATATATGAACAAAACACCGAAAGGACAGAAAAAATATGGCTAAACCAAAAGACAAAAATAAGACGATGCTTATAATTTCTGCGCTTCTGATTGTTGTTGCTGTTATAATCACTTGCGTTGCGGTAGCATATGAAAAATCACACGATACTTCAAAAACTTCGGATATTATTTCCGGTGCGGATAGTCCTGCACAGAACAATTCCTCAAAAACCACAAATCCATCCCAAACCGCAACGCCTCAAACAACGGCACCACAGACCACAACACAGGTTAAAAACACCGAAAACAAAGCAGGTAAATATAAAGTAGCAACAAAGGACGACCCTCTCGGCATAAGAATTTATGCCGACAAGGATGCTGAAAGAGTCAGCGAAATCCCTAAAGGCACTGAAATAGATATCCTTGCTGTATTTGATGCTTGGGGTTATGTAACCTACGACGGCGTAAGCGGTTGGATTTCAATGAATTACGTTGAACTTATCACTGCCTCTACCGAGTCTCCCAAATACGCAGTAGGCAAGTATAAAATCGCCACCAAAGACGATCCTTTAGGTATAAGAACAAAACCTGAACAGGATGCTGAGCGTGGCGGCGAAATCCCCAAAGGAAAAGAAGTTGAAATACTTGCTGTATATGGCGATTGGGGTTATGTAAAATACGAAAATACAAGTGGTTGGCTCTCCTTCAAATATCTTGAAAAGGTATAATAAAAATGTACATATGCAACGATTGTCCGAGAAAATGTAATGCTGAACGAAAAGCTCTTACCGATAGCGGTAAGGGCTTTTGCCATATGGGTGAAAAGCCCGTTATTGCAAGGGCAGCATTACATATGTGGGAAGAACCGCCTATAAGCGGTACAAACGGTAGCGGAACGGTGTTTTTTTCAGGATGTAACCTACAATGTATTTTTTGTCAAAACCAAAAAATAAGTAGGGGTAAATTCGGTAAAGAAATTACTGTTGATGAACTAAGAGAAATATATAAGGATTTAATTGCACAAGGTGCACATAACATAAATCTTGTTACCGGTACGCATTTTATCAAAGCCATATGCGATTCTCTTAACGAACCGCTCCCCGTACCTGTTGTTTATAATTGCGGTGGTTATGAAAATATAGAATCTCTAAAAACACTTGCAGGAAAAATCAACATTTATCTTCCCGATTTAAAATATGCAGATAACAGTCTCGCTAAAAGATACTCCAATGCCGACGATTACTTTGAAATTGCTACAGAAGCAATAAAAGAAATGCATCGACAAGTTGGAAATTACGTTATAGACGAAGATGGAATAATGAAAAGCGGTGTCATAATACGTCACCTCATCTTACCCGGTCAAACAGAAAATACTAAACGAGTAATAGATTGGGTTAAAGAAAACTTTAACGAAGGTGAAATTCTTTTTAGTCTCATGAGTCAATTCACCCCCATAGAAAATTGCACTTCAGATTCACTTTACCGACGTCTTACACAAGAGGAATATGACGAAATCGAAGAATATCTTTTTGACTCAGGTATAGAGGACGGTTTTATGCAAGAATTATCTTCTGCTTCCGAAGAATATGTACCGCCATTTGAATTAGGCGATTATCTGAAATAAAACAAAGCTTTTATAAAAATCGCTGTAACCCAAAGCCGTATCCTTCATATTATGGTAATGAAGTTCAGGCAAATATATGCTATCTTCAAATCTATAATTGGGAGGAAAAAATATGTCCGATAAAAAAGCTTTTCCCGGACCCGATCTTCATCACATCAAAGAGGCTATTTGTGTTGACACTAATCGCGTATATGACTCTTGCGCTGACAAAGATTGCCTTACAGATTTAAGAGTTTACCTTACAGACTGCAATCAGCACATTTTAGAAGCTTCGGCTATGGTACGTCCCCGATCGGCACAAATACTTAACTGCATCGTTGAAGTTGAAAAAGTCCCCTTTAACCGCGGATGCTACTCAGTGGATCTCACATTCTTTGTTAAAGTTACTTTAGATGCACTCACCTGTCCTACTGCTCCGCCTTCAACAATCGAGGGTCTTGTAACATTTGGTAAAAAATGCATTCTCTACGGTAGCGACGGCAATGTAAAAATCTTCACTTCAAATTATATATGTGATGGTATGGATGAGCAGAATCCCGTTTCAAACACTAACCCCAAAGCAAAGGTTCAATGTGTAGACCCCATTATTCTTGATGCGCAAATCTGCAGAATTTGTGATTGTTGTAATACTTTGGGTGATTGTTGCGATTCGCTTCCACGAAACATTTGCCGTTGTTTTGAAGGCAACTTCGGCTGTTTCGGCGAAAAAGCCATTAAAGTTACTTTAGGAGTTTTCACCATTATCCAGTTGGAACGTGATGTACAGATGCTTATTCCTGCTTACGATTTCTGTGTACCTACAAAAGAATGTTGCTGTGATACAGAAGATCCATGCGATACATTCAAACGAATCAGTTTCCCCATTGACGAATTTTTCCCGCCTAACAGCAGAGATAATGACTGTGGTGCCGGTTTTAACATTAGCGGTAGTTGCGGTTGCGGAAAATAATATCAAAAATCGGAGTGTAAAAACACTCCGATTTTTTTATCCTTCATAAACTATATTTTCTTGTATCATTGTATCAATGTTGTTGCTATCATACCATCGACCTTCGATATTAACATTTGTTTTCACCTCTCTACCCTCGATAGCAAAAACACATTGTTCCACCGCATTATAACCGATGCTGTATGAGTCTTGTGCAACAGAACCCACCAACTTTGATTTAGACTGAGTATTTTTTATCCATTGAATCTGCTTTGTACCGGCATCAAAACCACAGAATAAAATACCATCATATTTACCTGCATTAGAAGCAATAGCATCACTAACCTGCTTTACAACACCTTCATTAGACATAAAAATTGCTTTTGCATTCTTTTCTACTAACGCATTAAGCGCATCGATATACGCATTGTTCGCATCACCGGGTTTTATTTCTTTTTCTATTTTATATTTTCCTTTTGTTGTTGCGTCCGCATCTGCAAGCTCTGTAAATTTATCAATAAAGCCTGTGGCTCTGTCAATACCCGTTTGTGTCTGGTCATGTTGAATAACACCAATAACATAAGTGTCTTTTGAGTTTCCTATATCTTCCTTAATAGAATTAAAAAAGTTTTCAGCATCAAGAGCAGCAGCTTTTTCATTAGAGGTAGAAACAGATGAAACTATGGGGTTTTTATTCTTTGAATTAAGTGTATTTATATCCGCTTCCCAAATACCGCTATCAAACTGTACTACCGGAATTTGTTTATCGTATGCCTGGGTGAGCATATCTGCAAAACCTTCTCCAATAGTAGCTATTACAAGTCCGGAAACATTATTTGAAAGCGCCGTTTGTACCATTTCTTTCTGCGAAGGCAAATCCGCTGAACTTTCAGATGCAGGTCCGCGGAAGGTCACTGTATAACCATACTTTTCGGCAGCATCCTCTGCACCGCTTTTTACCGCTTGCCAAAAGGCGTGGGATTCACCTTTTGCAACAACTGCAATAGTTTTGTTGGCGTTGGTGTTGCCACCATTCTGTCCGCCATCACCTAATGACGTTGGGTTATTATTACCTTCCTCGTTACCGCAGGCTGTGAACAAAGTAAAAGTTAACACCACAACTGTTAAAAGCGCAATAATTCTTTTTAAATTCATTTTTCTTCCTCCTGTTATTTTTTCTTTTTGTTTTTTAGAATGTCTATCAAAACTGAAAATACAACTATCACGCCTGTCAGAACGTAAGTTACATACGTTGAATTGACGCTTACATTGTATTTTGCGAGAACAAAATTAAGTCCTGAACGAATTACAACCAGCATTGCCGCACCTATTACAGAACCTCCAACTGAAGCCACACCGCCTGCGGCAGATGTACCACCGATATAAACACCGGCAATGGCATCAAGTTCCATTCCTGAACCTGTTGCAGAAGCAACCGTAACGAATGATGCTGACCAGAATATAGCGGCTATACCCGCGCCAAGACCTGTAATTACATATGCCATTATTTTGTATTTATCCGTATTTATGCCCGAAAGACGGGTCGCTTCTTCATTAGAGCCAATGGATAGTATATAACGTCCAACTCTGTTTTTATACATCAGATACATACAAATAACCATGAACCCGAGCACCCATAAAATACCGGACGGAAATCCGTTACTATTAGAAAAAAGGCTGTTGAACCATGTTCCTGTGGGATAAAAAACGTTGGGAGCATTCACGATTATTGCAGAAAGGCCTCTTGACACCATCATTGTGCCCAATGTAGCAATAAAAGCAGGTAATTTAAGCTTAGCCACAAGCAAACCGTTTATCAGACCAAACATTCCGCCGATCAGAATCATTACGGGAATTGTTCCCCAAAGCGGAATAAAGCCATCAGTATAAAGTTTGCCGGCAATTACAGACGAAGCTATACATACTGTGCCTATCGAAAGGTCAATACCGCCTGTTGCTATTGCAAAAGTTACACCAAGCCCAAGTATTGCATACGGTGCCAATGACTGTGTCATGCTGATTATGTTATATTCATTCAAAAAATTAGGATTAAGAAGATAAAACAAAACCACGAGCACCAACAGAGCTATAACAATAATTAAATTTTGCTTACTCTTATCCAAAAATCTGTTTTTTAAATTACCGGAAAATTCAGTAACATTCTTCAAATATACCCCTCCTCAGGATGATTATATAAACATCCTATTCACGCATCATTGCGTATTTCATTATATTTTCCTGTGTGGCTTCCTCAATAGGAAGTTCAGCAGTTATTCTTCCTTCGCACATTACCATAACCCTGTCAGAACACCTTTGTATTTCTGCAAGTTCCGAGGATATCATAATTATTGACTTTCCTTTTTTTACAAGTTCTTCCATAAGCTCGTACATTTCACTTTTTGCACCGATATCTATGCCCCTTGTGGGTTCATCAAAAATGAAAATATCAGCATCTTTTATAAGCCATTTGGCAACAACCACTTTTTGTTGATTACCACCCGAAAGATTTCTTAAAATCTGTGCCATTGACGAGGTTTTTGTGCGTAATTTCTTATTTACTTTTTCCGCCTCATTTTGTGCTGCATAATCATTTATGAACCCGAATTTTACAAATTCAGGAATACTTGCAAGAACAGAGTTATCCGTTACCGATTTATCCAGCAACAATCCATACCTTTTGCGGTCTTCGGAAATATAACATACTCCCTCTTTCACCGCTTGTTCGGGGGTTTCTATGGATACTGTTTTTCCGTTTATTTTTATTTCTCCGCTATCTTTTTTATCTGCACCAAAAATCGCTCTCGCCACCTCAGTGCGCCCTGCTCCCATCAACCCCGAAAAGCCGAGAATTTCGCCTTTTTTAAGAGAAAAACTAACATTTTTTACACTATCGCCAACATTAAGATTTTCAACTTCCAGCACTGTGGGTGAATCTTCGGGACAAGCACTTTTTTCCTTGGTTTTTCCTAAAATCACTCTGCCCACCATCATTTTAACAATTTCTTCATTATCGGTTTCATCTGTGTTTACCGTACCTATATATTCACCATCACGCATGACAGTTACGCGGTCAGAAATTCTTTTGATTTCATCCATTCTATGAGATATATAAATCATACCGATGCCCTTATTTTTCAGTTCATTCATTATTCTGAAAAGATCGTCAACTTCCACAGAAGTAAGCGCAGCGGTAGGTTCATCAAGTATTAAAAGTTTTGAATCATGAGATATAGCTTTTGCGATCTCAACCATCTGCTGTTTTCCGACTGTTAATTCCCCTAATTTTTTCCCGGGCGAAATATTGACACCCACATAATCAAGCAGTTTTTTTGCCTCTTTTTCCATTTTTCCGTCATCAATAAAAATGCCGGCTTTCATATACTCCCTGCCAATAAAAATATTTTGGGCAACACTCAAATCTTTCATCATATTCAGTTCCTGATGAATGATAGATATCCCTTTTTCTTGAGAGTCTTTAACGTTTTGGAACTCAACTTTTTCTCCAAAGAGTTCAATTTCTCCGCTGTCTCTTTGGTAAATTCCCGTTAATATTTTCATAAGTGTTGATTTTCCTGCACCGTTTTCACCCATCAGTGCATGAACTTCACCTGCCCTGAGTTCCAAAGCGGCACCTTGCAAAGCTTTTACACCCGAAAAACTTTTATTTATATCCTTCATTTTGAGAATTACATTATTCATTAATTCACTTCCCGTTATCATCTTAAAATATTATTATCACAAATTTCCTGTTTAAACTAAAATTCACGAGAAAATAAAAAAAGAGAATCCGCATAAGCGAATTCTCTGAAAAAGTATTAAATTATTTTCCGCCGGTAAGCCTGTCAATAATATCAGAATACAAAGCGCCGGGATCATCAAGAAAACCGTCTTTAAGTTGTTCTGCCTGTAAAACGTCGGCAACATTAAGTGTAAGAGAAAGCATTGTTTCACCTAAACTTTCAATTTCAAATGTTATGTTACAACTATTTTCAAGTTTTTCTATTTTTACCCTATTTTCTCTTTCAGAACGGGCTCTTGAAACTATATTAAGCGCCGCTTTAACAGCCTTGTCACGCACACCGGGTAAAAGTGTATTTTCAAGAGCGAGAGCACTGCTACCGCCTGTTGGCGAAACAACAAGATGTGTCTCACCAATATATTCTTCTTCAAGAATTGTTCCGTTTTCCAATAACTCATCTATTGCTGAATTAGCATCAAAGAAATTCACTAACCCTGTTTTTTGCAGGGAATCGCAAATTTGATTGCGCTTCATAGGTGTTTTAACAGACTTAAGGATATAGCAGATGAGTATTTTTATTTCTAACATATTACGCAAGCCGCCGATTTCTATGCCACCTGCAAAAGCATCAAAATTCACCAAACATATCACCCTTTTCAAAGTTGATTGATTATATTAATTTTACCATCTTACCAATTTTAAATCAATTGATTTTCTTTATTTTTTCTATTAAATGTTGTCGAATCTCTCCGGCAAGGTAAAGTGAACCAACCGCACACAACATATCATCTGAACTGATTTTATCTAAAACAAAGTCCACCGCATCAATTGGCGAATCAATCACAACCACATCGTCACAGTATTTTTTTGCAATTTCTGAAAGTTCAGATGCAGACATAGCACGAGGATTATCAGGGGTTACACAAACAAAGCAATCCACATTATTTATAAGTGCACTTAGTGAATCCTCAACAGCCTTATCCGACATCATTCCCGCTATGGCATAAATCTTCTTTTTATTGTCAAAAACTGACTTTACAACTTCAAAAAAAGCCTTTGCGCCATCTTCGTTGTGACCACCATCAAGAATTATAAGAGGTTTCTTTGAAAGCACCTCAACTCTCGCAGGTAGTTTTGTTTTATTTATACCTGTTTTTATACTCTCTGTTGTTAAATTAAACGTATCTTTCAAAACTTCACAAGCTTCTATGACCGCTGTCATATTTTTAACCTGATGAACACCGGGTAAGGATACATTATATTGTTCGTTTTTATAAATAAATTCCGTGCCGAAAACATCAGTTTTCAAAAGTTTTATATTATTTTCATCCGGTAATATTAATTTACAATTTCTGTTTTTACACGTATCTTCTATAACTTCAAGGGCCTTTTCAGGTTGACCAAAAGAGCTTATTACATTGCCGTTTTCTTTTATTGTTCCGCATTTTTCGAAGGCGATCTTTTCAATAGTTTCACCGAGAATTGCTATGTGATCAAGTGAAAGCGAAGTTATGACATTTACGAGAGGCGTTTCAATAACATTAGTAGCATCAAGCCTACCGCCCAAACCGACCTCCAGAACAACTACATCGCAGGAGAGATTTTTAAAACACAAAAATGCAGCGGCGGTAAGTGCTTCGAACTCGGTAATAACAACACCTTTTTCAGAAAGAACTTCAACACCTTTTTTTACGCTACAAACACTTTCTGCAAATATATCTTCCTTCACAGGTTTGCCACAAAACTGAACTCTTTCCAGAAACTCGCTGACATAAGGTGAAGTATATAATCCCGGTTTATAGCCTGCTTCTATAAAAACATTGGAAATTGCAGTTGAAACAGAGCCTTTTCCGTTAGTACCGGCAACGTGTACATATTTCAACCCTTTTTCCGGATTACCTAAAAAACGCAACAAGGCATCCATCCCGGAAAGACCGGGACGGATACCGAATTTTAATAATGAATGAATATATTCTACTGCTTCAGTATAAATCATTTGAGTTTTTCAAGACTTTCTTCAAGCATTGCAATTTTTGCCTGATATTTTGCCTGCTTCTCGCGTTCCTGAGCAATAACCTTTTCAGGAGCCTTGGCAACGAAACCGGGGTTGTTGAGTTTGTTTTCTACAAACTGAAGATCCTTCTTCGCAGCATCAAGTTCTTTCTGCAATCTTGCGCGTTCTGCTTCAAAATCAACAAGTTCATTAAGAGGAATGAAAATCTTTGCTGATTCCGTAATTACGCTGACGCTGCCCTCGATTTCAAAAGAATCACCGATTTCTATTTCAGAAGCATAAGCAAGTCTGTTCATAAACACACTGCCGTTTGTGAAATCTTCGATATATTTTGTTGCAATATAAAGTTTTGCCTTCTTTGAAGGAGGTACATTCATCTCTGCACGGCGGTTACGGATTGCCTTAATAGCAGCCATAATACGCTCCATAGCAGCTTCTTCTGCAGAGAAATTAAGAGACTCATCATATTTGCACCACTCGGAAATCATAATAGATTCGCCCTCGTGAGGAAGTGCAAGCCAGATTTCTTCAGTAATAAAAGGCATAAAGGGATGAAGAAGTTTAAGTGTATTTGACATTACATAAACAAGAACTGCTTTTGCGGTCTTTTTACCTTCTTCATTATCACCATTAAGACGGATTTTTGCAATTTCAATGTACCAATCGCAGAATACGTCCCAAATGAAATCATAAAGATTCTGTACTGCAATACCGAGTTCGAAGTTTTCAAGTGAATTCTGAACAGCCTTTACAAGACTATTGAAACGGCTGAGAATCCATTTATCCTCAGTAGCAAGATTTTCGGGAATATATGGTGCAGGTTCGTTATCGTCAAGATTCATAAGAATGAAACGATTAGCATTCCAAAGTTTGTTTGCAAAGTTACGGCTTGCTTCAATCTTTTCGGGCAAGAAACGCATATCGTTACCGGGACTGTTACCGGTTGCAAGAGAGAATCTCAATGCATCTGCGCCGTACTGATCAACAATTTCAAGAGGATCAATACCATTGCCGAGAGATTTGGACATTTTTCTGCCCTGCGCATCACGAACAAGACCATGGATAAGAACTGTATCAAACGGAACTTTACCTGTGTATTCAAGGGCTGAGAAAATCATACGTGATACCCAGAAGCCTATGATATCATAACCTGTTACGAGAGTATTGGTTGGGTAATAATGCTCTAAATCCTTGGTGTTTTCAGGCCAACCAAGTGTTGAGAACGGCCAAAGAGCTGAACTGAACCAAGTATCAAGAGTGTCTTCATCCTGAGTAAGATGCACTGAACCGCACTTACAGCATTTTTCGGGAGTATTAACACTAACGGTAACACCACCGCAATCTTCACAATACCAAGCAGGAATTCTGTGACCCCACCAAAGCTGACGTGAAACACACCAATCTCGGGTATTATTCATCCAGTTAAGGTAATTCTTTGTAAATCTTTCAGGTACAAACTTTGTTTCGCCTTTTTCAACGGCTTCAATAGCAGGTTTTGCAAGCGGAACCATACGAACAAACCATTGTTTGGAAACCATAGGCTCTATTGTGCTATGACAACGATAACAAGTACCTACTTCATGCTTAAGCGGTTCAATTTCTTTAATGTAGCCGCCGGCCTCAAGATCTGCGAGAATTGCTTTTCTTGCTTCCATAGTGGTCATTCCGGCATATTTACCGCAATCAAGAACTTCAGGTTCATTTTCTGTAGCTCTGCCACTTGCAATAAGTTCATCAGCGATTCTCTTATCCTCTGCACCTGTAAGACGACCATCATAAGTGAAAGTACGAACAATGGGAAGATTATTTCTCTGACCAACTTCGAAGTCGTTGGGGTCATGAGCAGGGGTAATTTTAACAACACCCGTTCCCTTGGTCATATCAGCGTGTTCGTCACAAACAATGGGAATCTCTTTATTAAGAAGGGGCAAAATAACGTGACATCCGTGAAGATGTTTGTAACGCTCATCCTCTGCGTTAATAGCAACTGCAGTATCGCCAAGCATTGTTTCGGGACGGGTTGTAGCCAACTCAAGTTGTTCCCCTGTTTCCTTAACAGTATAAAGAAGATGCCAGAAATTGCCGTCTTTTTCCTCGTACTCAACCTCTGCATCAGAAATAGATGTGTTACAGCAAGGACACCAGTTAACCATACGATTGCCTCTGTAAATCAGGTCTTTATCGTAAAGTCTTTTGAATACTGTATTAACCGCTTTATTGCAACCTTCATCAAGTGTAAAACGTTCTCTGTCCCAGTCGCAGGAAGAACCAAGTTTCTTTAACTGTTCAACAATTCTTCCGCCGTACTGTGCTTTCCACGCCCAAGCTCTTTCAAGGAAGCCTTCACGTCCGAGATCTTCTTTAGTAACACCTTCTGCACGCATTGCTTCAACAATTCTAGCCTCTGTAGCAATAGAAGCGTGGTCGGTGCCGGGAAGCCAGAGTGTATCATAACCGCACATTCTTTTCCAACGAATAAGAATATCTTGTAATGTATTATCAAGGGCATGTCCCATATGAAGCTGACCGGTAATATTCGGTGGTGGAATAACAATAGTATAAGTAGGCTTGCCCTCTTCGCACTTTGCGTGGAAGTATTTTCCGTCAAGCCAGGATTTATATATACGATCTTCTACATCTCTGGGATCGTACTGCTTTGCGAGCTCTTTCTTCAAAAGAAGTTCCCCCTTAAAAATGATGTTTAGTTACTGTAAAACACAGAAACTCAATTTACGGAATATTATCCCATATATTTAACAGAATGTCAATGATTCAATTTAGTATTTAAAGTAAATTGATTAACATTTTTTTAAATAAACTTTTTACTTGCTAAAAAAAGCTCTATATTGCGAAAACACTTGATTTTTACCAAAATATATAATATACTGTTGTAGTAAATAAACTGCTAAAAGGAGTTTTTGGTATGTCATCTTGTATTAAACACAGAAGTTTTATTTCTTATCTTATCCTCAGTTGCCTTACACTCGGTATTTATTCAATCGTTTTTTGGCACAAAATCTCAAAAGAAGTTAACGTTCTTTGCGAAGGCGACGGCAAAAAAACAATGAAATACGTTTTTGTATGGCTTCTTAACATCGTTACTTTAGGTATCTTCGGTCTTGTTTGGAAATGTAATCTTGCTAACAGACTCAGAAAGAATGCTGAACGTTACAACCTCAGATTCAGCGAAAGCGGTGCACTTATGGTCGTATTGTGCACAGTATTCTTCCCCATCGGTGGTCTTCTTATTGCTCATTGGGCATTAATCAAAAACTTCAATGCTATGGGTAACGCATTCAATGACTACAATGGTATCATTGACGAAAGTGCAGAACCTGCTTTTGAAGATATCGACTAATAATTATTAAGAGTTTAATTACAGAACACTCTCCTGAATCCATTCAGGAGAGTGTTTTTTTATCTAAAACAGGATAACACCCCTTTTTAGCAGTTCAAGGTAATAGTACGAGTACACCTAACTTAATAAAAAACAACTCCCTGCCGTATAGCAAGGAGTTGAGAAAATTGAAATAATTATCTCTTTAAGAACTGTCGTGCCGTTAATAAAACAGTCCTGTGGACTGTTTTTAGGCGCGACCGCAACGACGATAGTCGTGAGGACACCTCAGTTCATTCCATAAAAAACAACTCCCTGCTGAATTGCAAGGAGTTGAGAAATTCGAAACAATTATCTCTTTGAGAACTGAGGTGCACGACGTGCGCCTTTGAGACCGTATTTCTTTCTTTCTTTCATTCTGGGGTCACGAGTAAGAAGACCTGCTTTTTTGAGGATGGGACGAACATCGTCTTCAGATTGAAGAAGAGCTCTTGCAATACCATGACGGATTGCACCTGCCTGACCTGTAACACCGCCACCGTTTACACGGCAAACAACATCGTATTTGTCAAGGCTCTCAGTAAGAGCAAGAGGCTGACGAACGATAAGTTTAAGTGTTTCAAGACCAAAATAATCATCGATATCTCTGTCGTTGATTGTTACTTTGCCTGTGCCGGGATATACACGAACACGAGCAACAGATTTTTTTCTTCTACCTGTACCGTAGAAATATGATTTGCTTTCGTACATAATTAGTTGCCTCCTCCCTTAAAACTCTCTAACGATAGGCTTCTGAGCAGCCTGCTCGTGGTCAGCACCTGCATAAACGCGAAGGCGTGCCATAGCAGCTCTACCGATAGTGTTATCGGGAAGCATACCCTTAACAGCTTTCTGAACTGCAAATTCGGGTTTTTCTTTCATAAGAATACCGTATTTAACAGATTTCATATTGCCGATGTAGCCTGTGTGATGATGATAATACTTGTCCTCAAGTTTGTTACCTGTGAGAACTACTTTTGCTGCGTTGATGATGATAACGCTGTCACCGCAGTCAGCGTGAGGAGCGAATGTGGGTTTATGTTTGCCGCGAAGAAGAACAGCAGCCTCAACAGCAACTTCGCCGAGAGTTCTGCCTGCTGCGTCAAGAACATACCACTGGCGCTCAGTTTTGCCTTTAGGCATATAAGTAGACATAACAGTTACCTCCGATTTAGTTTCGGGACATAAAAGTCCCGCATTGCCTTGATATATTATCACAGCAATGCGGAGAAGTCAACACTTTTTTTGAAAGATTTTTAAATACCAAACGCAAACTCTCGTTTTCTCGTTTTTCCTCGCTTTTTCACCCGTTTTTCTCGCGAGGCAAATTCGAAAAAATACACAAGAAAACCCTTTTTTATTTAGCGAGATTGCTATAATCTTTAACTATATCTATTTTGTTCTTAAGCCTTTTTTTACGTTCACGTTTTTTCTTTGTAGCAAGCAACAAAACAACTATCACAACAATAAGAACCAGCATAATAACGATAAAGATTTTTGAACTCATTAGCTTCTCAAGCCAGTTAAACATCGCCCACAGATGATTCTTTTTTACGTCATTTTGTGCAACAAGAGTAATATCAGCAATCGACACATCTTTGTAAATGAGTTTTGCTACACCTATTACATCACCTTGTTTTACAGGAGCATCCACTTGCTGCGGAAAATCATCTGAATACTCTACGGATAAATCATCCATATTTAATTTATTATGAATAATAGCAGTAATATCAGTTTGAGGAACAACAGCTACATAATCCGTGCCTCTACCGTACTTAACAGCTACTTCACCGATGTTATAATTTGAGTCTGCAAGCACTTTCATTTCAACATTTGAAAAAGCCCATCTCAACATATATCTGCACATAAGAAACGCTGTGTTGCGTCTTTCACCGTCTGCAACGTATTGATCGTTGCCTTTCATGGCAATTGAAATATATGTATAGCCGTTTTTGGTAGCGCTTGAAATCAAACAGCAACCTGCCTTATCGGTAGTACCTGTTTTAAGTCCCACTGCACCTTCATAGAAATAATATGAATAACTGTTAAGGAGAGCGTTGGTGTTATAAAGGTATCTTACATCACTTTCATTAGTTGCGGGCATGGTTTTGCCGTATTTTGAAGAGATTTTCTTTATATGGTCATTTTGTAATGCCGCTTTTGCGATAAGATACATATCACTTGCAGTTGTGCGATTTTGAGTGTCGCTGTCATATCCGGGAATTGTAGAATCATCCAATCCGTGAGGATTGGCAAAATAAGTGTTTTTGCATCCTAACGATTCTACATAAGCATTCATTTCTGCAATAAAAGCGGAAGAATCCCCATTGCCGAAATGCTCTGCCAAAACCGCTGCCGCATCGTTAGCACTGGGCAAAAATAAACAGTACAAAAGCATTTCAAAAGTTGTTTTCTCCCCTGCTTTAAGTCCTGCTATGGAACTGCCCGTACCCAAAAGACTATCAACTGCATTTTGTGAACAAGTTATAACAGTTTGCAAATTATCACACTTCGAAAGCGCAACCATTGCGGTAACAATTTTGGTAAGCGAAGCGGGTGCAGTTATCTGATCAGCATTTTTGCTGTATATAACAGTATCTGTATCAGCATTAACAAGTAACGCAATATCTGTTTCATATTCAGGCGCTTCAATATTATAATAACCATTTGCGGTTTTAACTGAATCTTCCGTATTTTCTGTTGCGTGTGCAATAACCGCATATGGCAAAATCAACAAAGAACAAATAATAAAAATCAGTAATTTTTTCATAGACAATCACCATTAAATGTTATAGAATATATGTAAAACCATTGCTGAGATTTATAATTAAATTAATATAATACATTATATCATTCTTTTCGACAGATTTAAATACTATTTCACAAAAAAGGAGAACAAAAATATGGTTTTTGTAACCGGAGATACTCACGGAGATCCCAACCGACTTTCCAAAAGTGTTTTAAAAAACTTAAACGAAGGTGACACACTTATCGTATGTGGCGATTTCGGTTTCGTTTGGGACAGATCTAAAGCTGAACTTAAATTCCTTAAATCGCTTTCTAAGAGAAAATACAACATTTGTTTCATAGACGGAACTCACGAAAATTTTGATTTGCTTAACACTTATCCTCTTACCATCTGGAACGGCGGAAAAGTTCATCAGATTTCAGATAATATTTTCCACCTTATGCGAGGTCAGGTTTTTGAAATTGACGGTCTGAAAATTTTCACAATGGGTGGTGGCGAAAGTCCCGACCTTGATTCAAGACTTGAGGATAATCCTTGGTTAAAATACGAAATACCATCTAAAGAGGAGTTATTGGAGGGTGCTGCAAATCTTGAAAAACACGATTGCAAAATTGACGTTATAATCACCCACGAACCTTCTTCCACCATAAAAGGATTTTTAAAGCTCGGTGAAAGTGATGCAGTGAGAGTTACAACTCTTAATGCTTATTTCGATGAGTTATCAAAGTGCAGCGAATTTGAACGTTGGTTCTTCGGAAGTTTACATCTTGATAAATACATTTCAAACACATATATCGGTGTTCACAAAGCAGTTGTAAATGCACACACCGGCGAACGAGTATCTTTCTGAATAAAAGCACAAAAAAAGCACTCTGCAGATATGCAGAGTGCTTTTATGTATTATTCTTTTATTCCAAAAACAAGTTTTAAAATACCTCTGAGAAATTTCGGGCTACGGCAAACTACCACTTTCATAAATCACCACTCCTTTAAGTTTACTATATAATATGAGAGTGATGAAAATGTGTTACAACTGCCAATCTTTTAAATCTTTTACATCGTTATACATTGAAACATAACTTTCGTGTCTGTTTTTATCAATTAAACCGTCTTTCAAAGCGTCAAGAATAACGCATCCCTTTTCAACTGTATGGGAACAAGAGGTAAATTTGCATTTACCTAAATAATCTTGAAATTCGGGAAAACAGAACGGAAGATTTTCTTTTAATATAACTTCGCTGCTCTGTTCAATATCCAAAGAAGAAAAGCCAGGTGTATCAGCAACTAAACCATTACCGATATGATAAAGAGTTACTTCTCTGGTTGTATGACGACCTCTGCCCAGTTTATCACTTATTTCACCTGTAGCCAGTGAAAAACGTTCATCAATGCAATTAAGTAACGATGATTTACCTACGCCTGTATTCCCCGTAAAAACAGTTATGCCTTCACCTATCATTTGTTTTACGGTTTCTATACCCTCGCCTGTTTTACAACAAACCGATGCTACTTCAATACCTGCTTTACGATAAATCTCCTCATACTCAGATGTGGCGCCTAAATCGCTTTTTGAAAAAACAACACTGGGTTTTATGCCTTTGTCTACTGCAATTGCCGTCATTTTATCAATAACAAGCAAGCTTGGTACAGGTTCCTTTACGGAAGATACTATTATAAGTGTATCAATATTAGCAACAGGCGGTCTTAACAAAAAATTCTTCCTGTTATTGATTTCATCAATTGTATTTTCACGACCTTCTCTGACGGTAATGGTAACATTATCACCGGCAAGAGGGGTAATTCTCTTCTTTCTGAAGGCTCCGCGAGCCTTACATTCATAAACTTCGCCGGCGGCTTCCACATAATAGAAACCGCCGATACCTTTAATTATAATGCCGTTTAAAACTTTCTCCATTTTATTGTCCTTGTGCGCCGTTATCTAAATTTGAGTCTGTGCTTGGTTCCGGTGCCGCTGTTGTTTCTTCGATAGCAACGGTCAACACTATAGTTGCTGTTTTATCGAGATTCGGTGCAGAAGAATATGATGGCGACTGACCGATAATCGAGCCTGCTTTTGCATCACTAACTACTTCAACATAAGTAATATTATTATAACCTGCTTTTTTCAATGTTGCTTCGGCATCGCTTTTTGTAAGTCCTACAACGTTTACATAAAATGCAACATCGTGAGTTTTTTCCATCGTAACACTTGCAGGTTCTTTTGTAAAGTTTACAAATGCTTCGTAGTAAAGAATATTATTAATATATACTTTTAATGTAGAAATAGCCTTTTCTCCGCTTACAGAGAAAGTATATCGATTATTATCATCGGTGTTGACTGATTCTTTTATAACAACATTATCATCAACAGACACCGCAACATCTACAAACCCTATTTTTGACGGTAATGTTACAGTTTTCTGTAAATTAACTTTGCCCGAGCTTACGGTAAGTATAACACTATCACCTTTTTGAACAGGTGAACCGACGGACGGAGATTGCATAACAACCCTGTCTTTTTCAACAGTACTGTCAACAACTTCAGTTTTACCTAATAAAAGTCCGTTCTTCTGAAGAACTGCTTGTGCTTCGGCGAGGGTTTTACCGGAAACGTCCGGCATTTTAAAGAGTTTGCCTGAATCTTCAGAAGCTGCATAGTAAACTGTAACGGTTGAACCGGCAAGGGCACTTGAACCTGCATTCGGCTCTGTTTTTATAACTGTACCAATTTCCAGATCTTCGTCGGCAGACGGAACCGCTTTAACGACGAAGCCCATAGATTCAAGCGAGTCACAAGCACGTTTATAATTTTGACCGGAATAATCAGGAATAACCTGACCTTCACCGGATTTAGCAATATAAAGTCGGATAGTATAACCTTTTGCTACCTCAGAACCCGCTTCCGGATCCTGTTTGAATACACAGCCTTCTTTACCATCGGAAAAAGGTTCATAAGTGATTTCAAAATTGAACTTATCTTCGTATAATTCATTATCTTCAATTTCTTCAAGGTAGTTCATTCCGATAAAATTATCAACTTCAACTTTTTTACCAACGCCCAATGTAAGAGAACCGTTTTTGAGCATTGAAGCCAATAAGATAATTATAAAAATAAGTAATGCAACCGCTACGCCCGCTATAACTGCAACAACTTTTGTATTGACACGCTTTGACGGAACAATATCCTGCACAGTATCAACCGTTCTCGCTCCGGAATTATCGAGTTTTTGTTTTGCGTCTGTTGAAGGCGGAACAGTTTTCACCTGTTGTGAATCGCCAATTTTCTTTACAAATCTTGTTGGTTGTTCATCAACGAAATATGTCTGATAATCAAATTTAATATCCGGATTCTTCCTGAGATCTTCAAGGTCCAAAAGTATTTCAGCCGCACTCTGATACCTGTCACGGGTATTTTTCTGCATAGCTTTCATTGTTATCTGTTCAAAACCAACAGGGATATCGGGATTAATTGTACGAGGAAGGGCAGCTTCGTTATTAACCTGCATCAAAGCAACGGAAACTGCACTTTCCGCATCAAAAGGAAGTGTCCCGGTCAACATTTCGTAAAGTACAACGCCGACGGAATACAAATCCGCTTTTTCGTCCGTAAACTCACCTTTAGCCTGTTCAGGGCTTATATAATGTACAGAACCAATAGCCTTTTCTGTCATCGTTCTTGTTTCACCATGACTGAATCTGGCAATGCCAAAGTCGGCAACTTTTATTGTACCGTCTTCTAGCAACATTATGTTTTGGGGTTTAACATCCCTATGAACAATACCTTTATCGTGAGCATGTTGCAACGCTTTTAAAATCTGGATTGCAAAGAATAATGTTTCTTTCCAACTAAGCGCACCTTGCTCTTCAATATATTCTTTAAGAGTTATACCCTCAATATATTCCATAACAATATACTGTAATCTGTCACCGAAACTAACGTCAAAAACTTTAACAATATTTCTATGGGACATTACAGCAATCGCTTTTGACTCATTTTTAAATCTGCGACGAAATTCTTCATTTGCAAGATATTCGTCTTTAAGGATTTTTACGGCAACAATCCTATCATCGATATTATCATAAGCCTTGTATACCACAGCCATACCGCCTACGCCGATAATATCTTGTATTTCGTATCTGCCATCAAGCCTTTTTCCTACATAATTTTCCATACTTACTCTCCTCGAACTTCAGCAGCAAGCAAAACCGTCGTTATATTATCACGACTCCCCTTTGCTATTGCTGTTTCCACAAGTTTTTCGGCTGAATAATCACCGGATTCTTTTACAACTCCAAGTATCTCCTCATCTTCTACGCTACCGTTTAAACCATCGGTACAAAGAAGAAGTTGACATTTTTCGTCTATATCAACAACATCAAAGTCAACATCTACAAAACTCATTATGCCAACTGCACGAGTTATTATATTTCTGTCGGGATGAGACTTTGCTTCGTCTTCAGTAATTTTCCCGGTATCCACCATAATCTGCACAAGTGAATGATCTTTTGTGATGCAGGTTATATCATCTTTTATAACATACGCACGGCTATCACCCACATGTGCTATTACTGCTACGTCTTTCATTACAATAGCTGCAACTATGGTTGTTCCCATTCCGCTGAGTTCCCTATCCCTTTGGGATTCTTCAAAAACTGAGGAATTAGCCGCACAAATAGCGGAATTAAGAAGATTTTGAACAGCTTTAATTGACATATTGCTGCGATAGCCACGTTTTATAGCTGCAACGGTTTTTTCAACGCAAAGACTGCTTGCTACCTGACCACCGGAAACACCGCCCATACCATCACACACAACTGCCCATGTATCGCCTGTTTCAAATACACCTGCATCGAAAGCATCCTGATTAGATTCCCTGTAAGGACCTATATCTGTTTTCGCTAATATTTTCACGGTGTTTCACCTCACTTCGAATTAAAAATTACTGTTATCCTCTTTAATTTTCTCGCGTCTTAACTGACCGCAAGATGCATTTATATCTGACCCTAATGTACGCCTTATAGTAACTGCCAGACCACTCTTCTCAAGTATAGCCTTAAACTGAACTATGCTACTGTCCGAACTGCGTTCATGACCTTTTTCAGGAACTTCATTGGCAGGAATAAGATTAACGTGGCAAAGTATACCTTTCAAGCGTCTTGAAAGTTCTTCTGCACATTCAGGTGTGTCGTTAACTCCTTTCATCATTGCATACTCAAAAGAGATTCGCCTTGATGTTTTCTCCCCATAGACTTTGCAAGCCTCAAGTAATTCATCAATATCCCAACTTTTGTTTACAGGCATTATCCTAGAACGTATTTCGTTATTAGGTGCGTGCAGAGAAACCGATAAAGTTAACTGCAAGTGCTTATCTAACATATCGTATATACGAGGAACAATACCGCTTGTAGAAAGAGATATATGACGCATACCGATATTAAGACCGCGTTCGTCACTTACAAGTTCAAGAAAACGCATCACGTTATCATAATTATCAAGAGGTTCTCCCATCCCCATAAGAACAATTCGGGAAATTCGCAAAGATAAATCTCTTTGTGCAGTGTATATCTGACTGAGCATTTCTGAAGGTGTTAACTGCCTTTTAAATCCGCCAATACCGGATGCGCAAAAAGCGCAACCCATTTTACATCCGACCTGAGTTGAAATACAGATGGTATGGCCGTATTTGTAGTCCATAACTACACACTCAAGGTACTCACCATCAGGCAATGAAAAAAGGTACTTCACTGTATTATCATACTGCGAAACTAGTTTTTTTTCAATAGTACAGGCAAATATTACAAAATTGTCATTTAATTTATTAATTAAATCCTTTGAAATGTTGGTCATTTCATCAAAGGATGTTACACCTTTTTTGTGTAGCCAATCATAAATCTGCGTAGTTCTGAATTTTGGTAAGCCCATCTCTTTTAATTCTTTTGAAAGCTCATCAAAACTCATTGAAACTATATCTTTCTTCTCCATACAACCTTACTTTCTTTGGAAAACGGCAATAAAAAAGCCGTCACAGTTATTTTTATGCATCATTAACGTTAAATAGTCACCCTCATCAACTGTACGTTCAATACGCGGTAATGCCTTTACAGTAGTAAATTCAGGATGATTTTTCAAGAATGCATCACAAATTTTTCTGTTCTCGTTAGGATTAACCGAACAAGTCGAGTAAACTAATCTGCCACCTGGTTTTACGTATTTTGATGCCGTATCAAGAATTTGCCTTTGAATAGGCAAAAGTTCTTTTATTTCATCAAGTTTTTTATATTTTATTTCAGGTTTTTTGCTTATAATGCCCATTCCTGAACAAGGCACATCACATAAAACTCTGTCAGCTTGCGGAAAATCCGCATTAAACTGCGAAGCATCGTTAACCAATGGTTTTATACATGTAAGTCCCAATCTGTCAGCGCCTTCTTTTATCAGCGTTGTTCTTGAATCATATATATCACAAGAATAAATTATACCTTTGTCAGCCATATACTCTGCAGCGGTAAAGCTTTTACCGCCGGGAGCTGCACAGACATCAATCATTGTACAGTTTTCAAAAGGTTCGAGGGCTTCTATGCATAATTGCGATGAAATATCTTCAACATGAAAAAAGCCTTGTTTATATGATTCCAGTTCGTAAACAGCTTTGTTAACGTTGATTTGAAACGCATTGGGAATTGAAACTTCGCTTACTTTTACCCCTTCGTTTTCAAGTTGATATTTAAGTTCTTCAGAGGTAATCTTAACAGTATTGACTCGTATAATGATTTTCTTTGGCTCCAACGCAGCTTTAAGAAATTCTTCTGCATTACTTTCACCATAATGATACGAAAGAAATCTTACAAGCTCCTCTGGTGCAGAATACATAACAGAAATGCGCGTTACCGAGTCAATATTATCGGGAATTGTGAAACCATTATTTGCAATTTTCCTCAAAACTGCGTTAACAAGGCTGCTTGCAAAGCTACACTTATTGATTTTAGTGAGTTTAACGCTTTCGTTAACTGCTGCAGAAGAAGGAATTTTATCAGAAAAAAGAAGTTGGTATGTACCTAAACGTAAAATAACAAGCACTTCTTTTTTTAATTTTGATATAGGTTGTTCAAGGCACCCGTCAATAATATAATCAAGAGTTATTTTCCTCTCCGTAACACCATATACAAGTCGGGAAATAAAAGCACAATCAGTGCTGTCGGGGCAAAACGCCTTAACAGCACTGTCGATAGCAAGGTTAGAATAAGCCTTCTCCTTTTCAATTTTCAGTAAAATCTCAAAAGCAATCTGTCTTGCCGGTTTTCCCATTAACGTCTTCTCCCTGTAAATTTTAAAATAAGGCGCAAAAGCTGTGCTAAGCTCACCGCAAGCGCTGCAACATAAGTCATCGCTGCAACTTTCAAAACTTTTTGAGCACCTATTTTTTCTTCAAATGAAAGCAAGCCGTTAGATTCAATAACCATTATGGCACGATTGCTGGCATTAAATTCAACAGGTAATGTAATAAACTGGAACAAAGCTGTAAAACCAAAGAAACCTATGCCAACCCAAACAAGAGGTTCAAATCCTAAAATAAGACCTATAATAAGCAAAGGAATAGAAAGCTTTGAACCTATATTACATACAGGTAAAATAGAATTACGGATTTTTATAGGTGCATAGCCTTCGGCATGCTGTGCTGCGTGTCCTGCTTCATGACAAGCAATTCCTATAGCGGCAATAGAAGCGCTATCATATACGCCTTCGGAAAGTCTGATAACCTTTTGTGTCGGATCGTAATGGTCTGTCATAGTACCTGCAACCTGTTCAATCCTTACATCAGACACACCATAGTAACTGAGAACCATATTCGCAGCCTGCGCACC
The DNA here is from genome assembly GCA_045578985.1 of Acutalibacteraceae bacterium. Classification (GTDB taxonomy): domain Bacteria; phylum Bacillota; class Clostridia; order Oscillospirales; family Acutalibacteraceae; genus DTU089. The sequence continues at coordinate 41,423 of JAZNLH010000029.1, forward strand.
TGTTATACCACGCATATTTCCGATACCTGAATATTTCTTATAAGTAGAATTTAATCTAAACTGAATAACTAAAGAAAATATAATTGCAGGTAAAACAAGAACTATATAATAATAATCATAGAATAAACCCATAAATTTCCCTCCATTTAAGGTTTTTTTATTATTTTACACTATAATATCAAAAAAATAAATAATCTGTGTAAATAAATTTTAAACATTACCCTAAAACAGTGCCTTTTGATACAGGATGGCCTCTGAAAAAATCAGCAGCTTTCATACGTTTTTTACCTTCATACTGTACTTCGTTAATAACAACTGTATTTCCGTCACCGCAAAAAACTGCAAGTCCGTTTTTTAAAACCTTCATTTCACCAGGTTTGCCGCAGCCATCCACAGTTTTAATTTCCGAGCAGAAAAGCTTGAGGTTTTTACCTTCTAAAACAGTCTGTGCTACGGGCCATGGGTCAAGACCGCGAATCTGGTTATGAATCTCTTGAGCAGTTTTAGACCAATCAACCGGTGACATTGATTTATCAAGCATCGAAGCATAAGTGCTCTGCGAATCGTCTTGCTTTACGGGTGTAATTCCGCCCTTTTCTATAGCTTCAAGAGTCTTGATAAGTAGCTCGGCACCCATAACTGCAAGTCTGTCGAAAAGTTCACCTGATGTTTCGTTTTCGCCTATTTTTGTTTTCTCAACAAGTAACATATCCCCTGTATCAAGACCTACATCCATCTGCATTGAGGTAACACCGGCATACTCTTCACCATCAAGTACACATCTTTGGATAGGAGCAGCTCCGCGATATTTAGGTAAAATTGAACCATGGATATTGATACATCCGAACTCAGGATAATCAAGAAAATCAGCGGGAAGGATTTTACCGTAAGCCACTACAACCACAATATCCGGTTTTAATTCTTCAAGTATTTTTAAACCCTCGCCATTTTTTAAAGTATCGGGTTGGAAAACAGGAATTCCTGCTTCCTGCGCCGTGACTTTTACCGGTGGCGGTGTAAGTATACCTTTTCTTCCCACAGGCTTATCCGGTTGGGTAAAAACACCCACCACTTCATAATTGCTTTCTATAAGCGCTTTTAAAGGATTCACCGCAAAATCGGGTGTACCCATGTAAACTATTTTCATATTTCTCACCGAAAATATATTATTCATCATCAGTTTTGTAAAGGGTTTCCCCTTCATCGAGTTTATCTTTATATAAAATTCCGTCAAGGTGGTCAAGTTCATGACAGAAACAACGAGCTTTGAGCCCTTCGCCTTTGTAAAGGCACCATTTACCTTCACGGTTTTGAGCCTTAACCTTAACAACCATGGGTCTTGTAACAACACCACAAAGCCCCGGAAGAGAAAGACAACCTTCGTTGCCGGTCTGAGAACCTTCTACATCTGTAATTTCGGGGTTTATCAGCTCAATATAGTCACTTTTATCTTCACTGACGTCCATTACAACAACACGTCTTAAAACGCCTACCTGAGGTGCTGCGAGACCAACACCACCTGATTTATAAAGAGTATCTTTCATATCGTCAAGTAAATCAAAAAGACGATCATTAAACTCTGTTACAGGTCTTGAGGTTTTTCTGAGAATGGGATCATCATCAACCCTGATATTTCTGATAGCCATATATTTTTCTCCTTTAGATTAGCGGATTGATATCTACTACTGCAGTAGCACCTGTATTTTGAGTACTGCGCATGTACTGTACAAGTATATTTGAAATCATTTCGCGGAAACGTTTATTGTTCTTACATTTTATTGTAAGAATATTTCTGTATTTATTACTGATTTTATTAACTCTCGGTTGAATAGGTCCGAGAACACTTATTTTTACATCTGAATAATCACCGTTAACGGCATTTTTCATCATTTCAAAAAAAGTTTTTGCACTTCCCAAAGATTTATTATATTGTTCACTTGAGAAAGTTACTGAACAAATATCGCAATAAGGCGGATAAACCATACTTTTACGAATAACGCTTTCGGTTTTATAAAAAGATTCATAATCCTGTGCTGCCGAAAGTTCAATGATATCGTTATCGGGATCGCAGGTCTGAATATAGGCTTTGCCTTTGAAATCGCCTCTACCTGATCTACCGATTACCTGGGTCAGTAAATCAAACGCCTTTTCACTGCTTCTGAAATCATCGTTGTAAAGTTGTTGATCAATAGAAATTATTCCAACTAACGTTACTTTTGGAAAATCAAGACCTTTCGCTACCATCTGAGTACCTAAAAGTATATCGTATTCTCCTTTAGCGAAAGCTGTTAGTTTATCCTGATAAGAATAACGTGCCATTGTAGTATCTGCATCCATACGCAAAATTCTGGCATTAGGAAAAATATCTGCCAATTCATCTTCAATACGTTGGGTGCCGAACCCGGAATATGTAACGGCTTTTTCGCCGCACTCGGGACAAACATCGGTATAACTTTGCGAATGACCGCAATAGTGACACATAAGACGTCTGTTGGCGTTATGGTATGTAAGAGAAATACTGCAATTAGGGCAACTTAAAACTGTTTTACAGGCATTGCAAGAAGCAAATGTATTAAATCCACGCCTGTTCATAAGAAGTATTGCCTGGTGTTTTTTATCAAGGCACTCTTCTAAAGCATTATAAAGTTCGTTACTGATAGCTCCTTTGGTTTGAGAAATGTCAACAGTTACGACCTCCGGTAAAACAGCCTTTCCGTAACGCTCATGAAGTTTTACAAAACCATATCTGCCGTTCATTGCATTGGTATAGGTTTCTATTGAAGGTGTGGCAGAAGCAAGTACAAGCAGGGCATCATTATAAGCGCATCTGAATCTTGCAACATCTCTCGCATGATAACGGGGTGACATTTCGGATTTATAAGTATGTTCCTGTTCCTCGTCCATAACAATAAGCCCCAAATCAGAAAAAGGTGCAAATACAGCCGAACGCGTACCGATTGCTATTTTAGCATCACCGTTTTTTACACGTTTCCACTCATCAATTCGCTCACCTGCAGAAAGCGCACTGTGAAATACGGCTATACTGTCGCCAAAATGGGAATAGAAAATACCAAGCGTCTGAGGTGTTAATGCGATTTCAGGAACCATTACTATAACGCCTTTTCCGTCCGCAACCACTTTTTCTATAAGTTTAAGAAAAACCTGGGTTTTGCCGCTACCTGTAACACCATAAAGGAGTGATGCAGAGCCTTTTCCGCTTTTATACCTTGATAAAAGTTCTGTATATGCTGAGTTCTGGACGGGTGTAAGTTCGGGCGAACCAGGTTTTTCAGCACTGATTTCATAACGGGGTTTTCTGTAAATCTCGCTATCAAAAAGTTCTACTAAGCCCTTCTTTTCGAGGGTGGTTACAACCGCAGGAGTTATCCCGGTGAAATAACAAACCTCTTTCACAGAAGCTCCGCCTATATCCATAAGCAATCTGACAACACTTTTTTGTTTCACAGTAAGGGAATTTAAAAGTTCTTCAGCTTCAGTTTCGGAAATTGCAAGGCGTACATTTTTTACCGTTAAATCACCTGTTTTTCGTTTAGCATCAACATTTGTGACTAAAACACCTTGTTTTACCAATTTCTCAAGGATTCCGCTATCCGAAGGCAACCCTAAATCTGCAATAATTTTTTCTTGTTTTACGTATTTACAACCACCTTTAAGGTAATCGTAAACACGTTTTTCATCATATGAAAGTTTATTAAGCCCGATTTCGTCAATGTTATTCGCCATATAGGAAATAACGTAGTTGAGACCTATACCGGCAGGAAGCATTGCTTTTGCCGCTTCAAAAAGCGTGCAAAAAGTGTTTTCTTTAAGCCAAGTAACAAGTTTTAACATCTCATCAGTAAACAGCGGTGTTTCATCAAGCACCGCTGCTATTGATTTTAATTTCACGTTACTATCGGCTTCAAAAAGCGGCTTCACGGACAGTATAAGTCCCTGTTTTTTTCGATTGCCGTTGCCGAATGGTACCATTACCCTACAACCTGCAAGGGCTGTTTTTTCAAGTTCAAACGGTATTTTGTACGAGTATGGTGCATCGAAATGATAAACCAAACCTTCAACGGCTACTAAGGCATAATAAACGCTTTCACCCATAATCAGATATTAGCGATTTCTTCGGGTTCAACTATTCTGTATTTATCTTCAAGAATATCATTAAGTGCAAGGCTTACTGCCTTTTCGGTTGTAACGATATTCTCCTCTTGATTTTTATCGGAAATTTCACGTGCACGCTTCGCTGTTGCTGTAACAAGAGAATAACGGCTGATGTGACCTGAAAGTACTTTACTGAGATCCTGATTAAGCATAATATAGTTTCCTTTCGATTTGTAATTTACAATTTTTTTATTTAATATCATCAACAAACGGTTTCATACGCAAATAGCGTGAAGCCTCTGCATTGATTATTGCACATATTCTGTCGGCACATTCACTAACAGTGTCATTGACAACTATGTAGTCATATTCACCTGCTCTTAAGAGTTCGTTTCGAGCAATTCCGAGACGACGTTTAATAGACTCCTCTGTTTCCGTTCCACGACCCTTAAGACGAGCTTCAAGCTCTTCCATTGATGGCGGAACAATAAAAACAGAAACAGCTTCGGGATACACCTTTCTGATATTACCGGCTCCCTCAACCTCTATTTTAAGGAACACATTAGTGCCTTCGTCTATAAGGTCCTCAACTTTTTTTCTGGGTGTTCCGTAATAATCTGTGCCATACTTTACATATTCGAGGAAATAACCCTCTGTAATGTTCTTTTCAAAGGTAGCAACATCCGTGAAACAATAATCCACACCATCTACTTCGTTTTTACGAATTGCACGAGTAGTATCGGAAATTGATTGTTTAATATTTATATCTCGTTTTTTTAATTCTGCAAGAACTGTATCCTTACCGCAACCGGAAGGAGCAGAAAGCACAACGAGAAGACCTTTATTCTTCAAAGCCAAAATCTCTTCCTCCTTTTTGATCATTGAATCTTGTGAGGAGTTGTTCGGCAGTAAGAAAGGAAAGAACAACATTATCACTATCAGTAATAATAACACCTTTAGTTTTCCTACCATGAGTCGCATCAATAAGTTGCGCTCTTTCACGACACTCCTGAATCATTCTTTTTGCTGGTGCAGAATCGGGGCTCACAACCGCCACAACTCTGTCGGCATTTATAAGGTTGCCGAAACCTATATTTATAAGTTTCATATTCTTACTCTATATTCTGAATCTGTTCTCTGATTTTCTCGACTTCTGCTTTGATGTCTATTACTCTACGTGCAATATCCACATCTTGCGCCTTAGAGCCGATAGTATTAGCTTCACGATTAATTTCCTGAACAAGAAAATCGAGTTTTCTGCCTATTGCTACATCGGACTGAAGCATTTTACGGAGTTGGTCAATATGACTTCTGAGTCTCACAGTTTCTTCTGCCACAGCAACCTTGTCCGCATAAATTGCAGCTTCGGTGAGAAGTCTGGCTTCATCGACCTGAGTATCACCTAGAACGGTGCGCATTCTTTCCAATAATTTTTCAGAATACTGTTTAACCGTTTCAGGTGAACGAGCCTCAATATACGAAACATTTTCAAGAATTGTATCTGCTCTCGAAAGAACGTCCTCAGCAAGTTTAGCTCCTTCAGTTTCACGCATAGCAACAAACTCGGCAAGAGCAGCCTTAACAACAGGCTCTACTTTTGACCAAAGAGCATCCTCATCAACAGGCGCCTTTGAAATAGAGAGAACATCTGAAAAACGCGCAATGGAAAGAGCCGTTAAATCGTCTTTAAGAGAAAATGTCTCGGCAATACTACTGATAGCATCAACATAGCCTCTTGCAAGGGGTTCATTTACGGTAACAACAACACTTTCATCCGCTGTTGCTTCAATCTGAAGTGAAAGTTCCACTTTACCACGGGAAACATCAGTTGAAATTGTAGATTTTATCTTCTCCTCAAGGAATGAGTAAGTACGTGGAATTTTCGCATAAAACTCAAAGTAGCGATGATTTACACTACGTATTTCAACAGTTATATTGTAATTTTCAACAGAAACCTGTGCTCTGCCGAAACCTGTCATACTTCTTATCATTTAAAACGCCTCTGAAATAAAAATATTTTATTCTTCATTATACTAAAAATATAATTTATTGTCAATTTTATTGCGACTGAAGACGGTGAACTTCATCCTCGGTAAGTTCACGCCATTTACCGACTTTGAGCATACCTAACTTTATTGAACCAATGGCATTCCTCTTAAGTCTTATAATCTCAAGGCTTACTTGTTCACACATTTTTCTTATCTGTCTGTTTCTGCCTTCAAAAATGGTGATTTCAAAAACACTTCTGCCTGCGCTTTTTTCAATAATTCTCACATTAGCAGGTAATGTTTCTCTGCCGTCTCCGTCGATATCAATACCCTTTTCCAGTTTTTCAACTTGTGCATCATTAATATTTGAACGCACAGTAACTCTGTATGTTTTCGGCACATGCTTTCTAGGATGCATTACAGCATTAGCAAAAGCGCCGTCATTTGTCAACAAAAGAAGACCTTCGGAATCCCTGTCAAGTCGTCCTACAGGGTAAACCGCCGCGCCAACATCTTCAACAAGTTCAGCAACGCATTTTCTGCCTAATTCATCACGCATTGTTGTGACATATCCTCTTGGTTTATTGAGCATAATATAATATTTTTGTTTAACTGCGGTAACTTTTTTGCCGCTGACAGTAACCGTATCTTTTTTAGGGTCTACTTTATCGCCTATCTGAGCGATTTTACCATTAACTTTAACCTTACCCTGTTTTATAAGTTCCTCTGCTTTTCTGCGAGATGCAATGGAACATTCAGATAAATATTTTTGTAATCTTTCTTGTGCCATAATTCACGTCCGTCTCTACGACAGTCCTTCTTTTATTTTATTTAAAATTTTTCTGAAAACGGAAACATTCTGATTATCAGTATTCGCTATCGGTGCTGAATCTGCACACAAAATATATGATGTGGTTATAATCTTTCCGTTTTTATTTTTAACTTCGACCCAACCTATATAATCTCCTTTTTTTACACCTGCATAAAGGAATTTTTTTGCATAAACATACGTTTCGTAGTCTTTAAATTCCTCAGTTGCCGCAAATGTCAGCGGTGCTGAAAGTGTCACCCCGACAAATGCTTTTTCAGAACCCACAACCGGGATTTTTATTTGGTTGGTATTAAATTCTACTGTTCTTTTTTTCGTTACGCCAAACGCATATTCCATCATTTTTATATGGTCGTTCCAATCATCCCTCGCATTAAGTGTCACCGCAACGAGTGTTACTCCGTCACGCGCAGCAGCGGTAACCAGGCAACGACCGGAAGCTTTTGTGAACCCTGTTTTTATGCCTAACGCACCATCAAACAGGTTTAAAAATTTATTATGATTATAGAATGTACGTTGGTACTGTGGTTTTCCATAAGAAGCTTTGTAGCTTTTTACGGAACAAAGTTCGCGAAAACTCCTGTTTTTTATCGCCGCCACAGCCAGAATCGCCATATCATAAGCCGTTGAATAATGGCCTTCCTCTGTTAAACCCGAAGGATTTTTAAAGTTGGTGGACGTCATACCCAATTCTTTGGCTTTAGTATTCATAAGCTCCGCAAACTTATTCTTATCGCCCGCAATCATAGTGGCAGTAACATTAGCGGCATCATTACCGCTTTCAAGAAGCATACCTGCAATCAGGGTTTCAAGAGAAACCTCATCACCCTCTTTAAGCCCTATCGACGTCCCTTCAACGGTTACATCGGAAAGACCGACTTTTATGGTTTCGTTAAAATTACCGTATTCCAGCGCAATAAGAGAAGTCATTATCTTAGTTGTACTTGCCATTCCCCTTTTTTCATAAGGTTTTTTTGAAAATAATATTTCAAATGTATCTGCATTCAACACAATAGCGGAAGAGGCAGAAACCGACAAATCAGCTGCATCACCGTAAACCGGTAAGGAAGTCATCAAACTAACAACTGACAATAGGACACACAAGAGTTTTTTTTGCAAAATTAACCACCCGCTTTCAAAAAATAATATGCAGGTGGTTAGAATGAAATGAAAATTATTCTGCTGTTGCTTCGGTAGTTGTTTCTGCTTCGGTTGCGTTTTCTTTTTCAGCTTTTTTCTTTGAAGCGAAACCAACAACTTTATCAAACATTTCAGGAACCAAGCTTACTGCTCTTTCTGCAGCATTTTCGTTAGTTACGATATGTTTAATAGTAACATCGCCATCTTTAACAACAAGGAAAGCTACAGGATTAATTGTAATACCTGCACCGCCTGCGCCGCCAAAGAGTTCAACATTATTCTTTGATGGGAAGTCAGAACCACCGGAAGCGAAACCATAAGTTACCTTTGAAATCGGGATAATTGTAAGACCATCCGGAAGGTTAATAGGTTCGCCAATAATTGTACTTACATCAACGAGTTCTCTTACTTTTTCAATTGTTGTTGCAAGAATGCCGTTTGCTGATTTTTCTGTCATGAGGAAGCACCATCCTTATTTATATTTGTTTTATTTTTTGTATCATTATCCGTCGCAGTTGAAACTTCAACAATTTCTTCAGCAGCAGATTTAACAACCTTACTTTTATCGCTTTTCTTTTTTGCGAAAAGAACTTTAAACAAAACTTTAAACAAAAGTTGAACTGCAAGAACTATAACGCCGTTTGTTATATGTATAGGTGTTACATGAAGCCTGATATAAGCACTTGCGCTTGATTTTGCAGCAAGAAAATCAGGACTTATATCGAAGTCATATTTTTTTACTTTACTTGTAGACACAAGTTTACCAAGTACAGGGAATAACCATGCACAGAGTTTGCCGTGTTTTATGGCAGTATCTGCAGCATCTCCGCCCGCTGTTATCATTGTAAGGTAAAACTCATCAAACACTATTGTTTTATATAGTTTACCGAAAAATCCGCCCAGGGAATTACCGATTGCTCTAAGCATTTTTTCAATGCCGTAATATCCTTGATCCAGATAAAGCTGTTTTATTAAGCTATTGCCTTTTTTCTTCTCTTTCGGAGAATTCGTTTGTTCCTCTTCGGTACTGCTATCTGTTTCGGTTTCTTCGGTTTCCTTTTTAGGCTTCCTTTCCTTTTTAGGTTTCTTTTCTTTTTCAGGTTTAGAAGTATCCACAACCGGAATTTTAAAAAACAGGTACTTAAGAGTAACAACAGTTTCTTCATCATAATCTATTATGACAGTGAAACGTATAGAAAAAAGGATGACAAAAAACAGTATAATTCCTGCTATTGCAATTAAACCAGGCATTTAATCACCCCTAATCACCGAACTTTTTAGATTTAGTTTTCTTCTTTATTTTTTTCGGAAGAATCCTCCGGTAAATTTTCTTCACCGGAATCATCGAATAAAGAAAGTTGACCGTTATCAACATCCGACATAAGAACTTCTTTATCTTCTTGCGGAAGCTCAGGAAGTTCTGAAAGACTGTTTAATGAAAAACATCTTAAAAAATCTGAAGTGGTTCCGTACAAAACCGGTCTGCCGGGAACTTCAAGCCTGCCCTTTTCTTCAATAAGACCACGTTGACAAAGTGTATTAACAACACCCGAACAATCAACGCCTCTTATCTGCTCAATATACGGCTTAGTTATAGGTTGATTGTAAGCAACTATGGCTAAAACTTCGAATGCCGCCTGCGACAAAGGTGCATTGCGTTTTAAATCAAGTACATTACGCACAACTTCAATAAACTCTTTTTTACTGCAAAGCTGATATTTGGTATCTAATTGCAAGAGACATATACCGCTATCGTCCTCTTCGTACTTTTGGTTTAAAGCATCTATGCACAACAGAACCTGTTCATCATCCATCCCCAAAGCGGATGCAAGTTTTGTATACTCAATAGGTTCAGCCGCCGCAAAAAGAACTGCTTCAACCGCCGCAATCTGCTTTTTATTTATCAAGAATTCTCATTTCCTTCCAATAATTCAATCTGTATATCCTCACCATCACCCGAAACATAAATAGTTTTGTTTTTCGCGAGTTCCAACACCGCTAAAAATGCAGCGATCAGATCAGACCTTGATTTTGCTTGTTTATATATGTCAAAAAGTTTTGTTTTTCTTTTTTTCTTAAGTGACGAAACTATTGATTCGATTTTTGAACCTACTGAAACAATTTTTCTTGTAACTATAGCTTTAAATGAATCAATCGGCGGAGGTAATCGTCTCAATTTTTTACCTGCAGCCAATGAATACGCACTCAAAAGCTCCGACGGTTCATGTAAACGTTTGTATGAATTATCCGGCGAAATATTTTCGGGAAAAGCCCTTACAGAGTAATTGAAACCATCAGTCATCTCGGAAAGTTTTCCTGCAAGAATTTTACAATCGCGGTATTCAAGCAACTCATCACGCAATTCATTTTTTAATTCTTCAGCCTCACCATATACAGGCAGAAGAGACACTGTTTTTATGTATACAAGACGTGCAGCCATTTCAAGAAATTCGCTGGCAACGTCCATATTCTCTTCTTGCATTTCTCGCACATATGCAACATACTGCTCTACGAGTTCGAGAATGGGAATATCATAAATATCAAGTTTGTGTTTTGTTATAAGGTGTAAAAGCAAGTCCATAGGACCCTCAAACACCTCAATTTTATAAGATAATTTTTCCATATTTAACCTATCAAAAAACTAAATGGTATAAAAGCGATGTATTGTAAAGCGTTCATAACAGCGCCGGACAAAAAACTAATTGGTGTAGAAAGAACGCCGGTAAATAAAAGCACAAAAAGAGCAATTGTTATATAGCGTTCATATTGTAAAATTTTAAAATAAATTTTTGCAGGAAGAAGGGCATTTAAGATTTTAGAACCATCAAGAGGCGGAATTGGCAACAAATTAAATACACCTAAATTCACGTTTATCCCCGCTGCATAAAAGAAGAAAAGGGATATATATATAAGTGTTTCGTTATCAGTGTTTATAGAAAAAGAGTAAAAACCTGCATACAAAAACATGCCCACAACCGCCTGTAAAATGTTGCACACAGGCCCCGCGAGTGCAACAAGCGCCATATCTCTTTTGGGCTTTTTGAATTTTCTCATTCTTACTTCTACCGGTTTTGCATAACCGAAACCAAAAAGAAAAATCATAATAAGACCCATAATATCAACATGTGCTTTAGGATTTATTGTCAAACGACCTCGAAGAATAGGCGTATCATCGCCCAATTTAACTGCAATTAATGCATGGGCATATTCGTGCAATGGAGCCGCACAAAAAACAACAAAACACATTGAGCCGATATAGACCAATAAATGAACAAGTTCTATATCGCCACTGATAAAATCACGAATATAACTAATCATAAATCTCAATTCCTAAATAATACTATAATTTTACTATAAAGACCTTAAAAGGTCAATATCAGAAAAGAATAAATCACCTTGCTATAACAACAACACGATCGAGACCTGCCGTGTCTTTTATAACCTTACCTTTATCGGCTTTATCCACAAACATGGCAACTATATCTGATGCCTGATCTTCGCCACATTCCATAGCAAGATATCCGCCACGATTGATAAACGGATACCAAATTTCTGAAAGACTTCTGTAAAAAGCAAGTCCATCTTCACCGCCATCAAGAGCAATTTTGGGTTCATAGGCGATTTCAGGTTGCAAACCAACAATATCTGCGGAACGTATATATGGTGGATTTGACAAAATCAAATCAGGACGCGGAAGTCCTACAAAACCTGCGCTTTCAAGCACATCGGCTTTAATTACAGTAACATTATCAGCACTCAGGAGTTCCTTGTTTTGTCGAGTGAATTCTAATGCATCATCAGAAATATCAACACAGAACACTTTTACACGCGGACAAAGTTTTGCAACACTCAAACCTACACAACCGCTTCCGCAACACAAATCAAGAACAACTGAATAATCATGCTTTTTGATTTTTTCTACTGCAAAATCAACAAGAATTTCTGTTTCAGGTCTGGGTATAAGAACACCTTTTCCAACCTTGAAACTGAAACGGTGAAAATCCCACATACCTATGATATATTGCAGAGGTTCATGGTTACATCTTCTTTTGACACATTCTTCAAAATGTATAAGCTTTACTTCATCAACTGCTGAACCTGAATTCATAAGCAACTGGGTTTTATTGAGTCCAAAACAATATGAAACTATTTGTTGGGCATCAAACTCAGGACTGTCACAGCCTGATTCCGAAAGCAACTTTATCGCTTCGCGGTAAACTGCATATAAATTTTTCAACTTACACGTCCTCCGATTCATCGGCAGGAACACTGTCTTCCGAAATATTCTTTTCGGGAACACCATATAAAACTGCTTTTAGAGACTCTATACCAACCTCAATAATATCATCGGTAGGTTCCTGTGTTGTAAGTCTTTGCATCCAAAGACCGGGAGCTGCAAGAATTTTTACAAATATATTATCGTGTTTACCGGCATATCTTATAAATTCATATCCTATACCCACAGTAAGGGGAACTATCAACAATTTAATAAGCATCCACGTTGCTCTGTTATCATCGATTGTAGGATTGACAACAACAAGAACAGAAGATATCAAAATGCTTATTATCAAAATAACGAAGATGAAACTTGTTCCGCAACGAGGGTGAAAACGCTTTTGTTTCTTTACGTTTTCAACAGTAAGTTCAAGTCCGCTTTCATAGCAAAAAATAGATTTATGCTCAGCACCATGGTACATAAAAACCCTTTTAATATCGGGTATTTTTGATACGAGCCATATATACAAAACAAAAATACACATTCTCATTATACCCTCAAAAAGCGGATGTAAATGAGCAATAGCATCTTTAAATATATATTTATCAACAAGATCAACAAGGGCTGTAGGAAGATAAAAGAAAAGACCGAATGCAAGACCGCAACCTAAAACTAATGAAATGCCTGTGACGACTGCCATCATTTTAGGTCCGAAATGGTCTGAAATCCATTTATCAAGTTTTGACATATTCTCAACATCTGTATCGTCATCAAGTCCTGCTTTTTCGGCTGATTTCTCCATACATTTAAAACCGAAAGCCAAACTTTCAACCATATTGAAAATACCACGTATAATCGGCCACCCTGCCGGTTTAAATTTATCACGGATATGTTTAACTTCAAGTTCCTCTGTATCAATGGTGCCATCGGAAAGACGCACCGACATAGCAGCCCCTTTGGGACCTTGCATCATAATACCTTCGATCAAAGCCTGTCCGCCAACTGAAATCGTTTCTGTGGCATTATTTTTTTTGTTACTCATTTTCGTTCACCATCATTTCATCGATAAGTGATGACATAGGCTCAACCGCTACTTTTTCAATTGGGAAAACGATTGTGACAGTAGTACCTACGCCCAATTCACTATTAATTTCAAAAACACCGTTATGAAGCTTTATTATTTCATCAACAACAGCAAGTCCGATTCCCGAACCTCTTACTTGCAGATTTGCTTTATAGAATTTTTTCTTTACATTCGGCAAATCTTCTTCAGCAATACCGCAACCTGTATCGGAAACATAAATCGAAAGTGCACCATCATCAACCACAGCTTCTACGTCCACAAATCCGCCCTGTTTATTATATTTAAAGGCGTTATCAAGAACGTTTACGAATACTTGTTTTATTCTATTCGGGTCACCCATCATCGGAGCAGGAATATCAGGTGCATTATAAGTGATTTCAATGCCGTCACGTTTTGAACGTTCTTTGAATACGAAAACTGCCTCATCAAGTTCTGCAAGAACGTCGATTTTTTCAAGCCTTAAAGTCATATTACCGTTCTGCATACGTGAAAAGTCCAGCAGTTCTTCAACAAGACGTGAAAGTCTGTCTGCTTCGTTAATAATAACTTCTGTTCCTCGACGAGATATTTCGCGATCCTCACCATCAAGTTCCTTCAACATTTCACCCCAGCCCTTAATAGCTGTAAGAGGTGTGCGCAATTCATGTGAAACGGTAGAAATGAAATCGTTTTTCATTTTGTCAGTAACCGCAATCTCTGAAATCATTGTATTTATTGAGTCTGCAAGTTCTGTGATTTCGTCATTATCTTTACCCGCAGTTTCAATTCGTACGTCGTAGTTGCCCTCGGAAATAAGTTTTGCTGTTTCGTTTATTTTTCTTACCGGCGCAACGATTGTCTGAATAAAGAATATACCCGACAACGCAACGAAGAACAACGCGACTATATAAACCGCAAAAAGAATCAAAATGAAACCGATTATCTGCCTGTCAATGCCTCTCATAGATGTTATAAACCTTATGGCACCGGAAAATTCACCGTTAGAATTATCAGGCAATACCATTGCAACAGATACAATATGCTCACCATTCTGATTAAAACCAAACCATTTGTATATTCCGCTTGAAGATTCTACCGCTTCCTGAACATCTTCCATATCTTCGAGTGTTTCTTTAACAGCGAATCCCGATGACGAAACAGACACCTTTCCGTGACGGTTTACAACCTGCACCTCAACACGTGATTTATCAGAGAAACTGTCAACATACTCTTTGGCTTTTTGTTCAAATATATCATCGTTGGCATCTACATAAGGAGTGAAATATGTAGCAACGGTTTCGTTAGCATATCCGGAAAGATAATTGGTTACATAGTTTCTGTAATATTCAACAATAAATAAAATACTTGATGCAACAAGCACCAATAAAACGAGTGCGGTAATAAGCAATGTATTTGTCGCCCATCTTTTTGTTATACCTGTTATGCTCTTTTTCTTTTTGGACGATTTTAATTTCTCACGCACCGAAGCATTACCGGAAACCTTATCAGCTACACTTTGTTTGCTTTTGCGGTGTTCCTTTTTGAGTTTTGCTTTTTCATTGGATTTTGTACGTTTTTTCATTGCTTATCACCTCTTTTCGATATATTTTCTACTACTATTTTTAAATCAAATCCATTTATAACCCATACCCCAAACGGTAACAAGATGTTTAGGGATAGAAGGCTCATCTTCAACTTTCATTCTGAGTCGGCGGATATTAACGTCTACTACCTTTTCATCACCAAAATACGATTCGCCCCACACCTCTTTAAGAATGTCGGTACGACTCAAAGCTTTGCCCGGGTTAGAAAAGAAATATTCAATAATCTGGAATTCAACCTGAGTCAATTCAATAAGAACATTGTTTTTGTAAAGAGTTCTGTTTCTCAGATTAAGTTCAAATGGGTCAATTTTGATTTTATCTGCACGGGGAGCCTGAACAGGTGTCTGGGTATTCATGGCAACTCTTCGATAAACACTATCAACACGTGCCATAAGCTCTGAAGGTGAAAAGGGCTTTGTTATGTAATCGTCAGCGCCCATAAGAAGCCCGGATACCTTGTCCATTTCCTGAGTTTTTGCAGTCAGCATTATAATACCAACCGTACTGCTTTCGTTTCTTAAACGTTTGCAAACTTCAAGGCCGTCAACATTAGGCATCATAATATCAAGAAGAACTACATCAAAAGCTCCGTCTTTTTCTGCATATATGTTTAGTGCCTGTTCGCCGTCGCAAGCCTCTGTTACCTCGTAACCCGCCCTTTTAAGAGTAATTGCGATTATTTCGCGAATGGCAGATTCATCTTCAGCAATAAGTACCTTTTTCATAACTTTACTCGCTTTCACTTCATTTTTTTATGAACGAAGAAACTACTTCTTCTTCGGTAATTCCGAAATCTTCTCCGCTTTCGGTAATTTCAAAATAATATGTGCCGTTTTTCGACTCATAAAGAACTTTGCCGTAAACCTCTTCGTCCGAAGAATCCCGGTACGCTATACAGAAAAGTTCATGATTATATGTTTTACTTTGTTCGTTCCATTCGCAAAACAGCAACGCATTGCGTACGGAATCATATCTGACCGAAACATTGCCGTTCCAAGGGAATTTGAAAAGATAAGAGTCCAACGGATTGTACAACGTATTTATATCTTTGCGGATGGTATCACCTTTTTCATCCAACCAATTTAACAATGTAAAGGTATAAACTTCATCGTAATCTGTAACAGAAAACTGTTTTTCATCGCCGTACAATTTTGTTAAAACCGGAATTTCTATATAACCATCAGCATCAATATCCTGGCACTGAACGTTTATGCTTCTCGCCGTGCTTACGGAGGGATTCAAAATCGCTCTTACCGGAGATGAATTATATGCATCCCAATAAACCATTTCGGTAAAAATCATTCTGTCGCTTTTCTGACAGTCGATGAAAAGTCTTGTGTAAGATTCGTGGCCGGCTTTTATAACATCGCTTTGTATTGCAGCAACGGATGTAATTGCGCTATCCAACGGCACTTCTGCATATTTTACTAATTCACGTTTTTGCGAAAGTGAAAACAATCTTAAAAATGATTTTTGCACGTTACCCGTATCATCAAGGTAAATTAGAATAAGATCGTTTTTCAAATCGCCGTTAAAATCAGCGAAACTCTTGGAGTTGCAATACTCGTTACCTAACGACTCAAGGGAATATAATCCTCTGCTGTCTGCAACCGGTGCATAGATACTTATTATTCGCGTTGTCTTATTATCAAATAATGACCAGCTGACAAAAATCTCATACAATCCGTCGCTGTCCAAGTCTGTAAACGAAACGTCAAAAATTCCGCTTCCTGCACCTTTAATATCCGATGAAATAACCCAATCATCATCTATATACTCGAGAAGTGCCATTCTGACCGAACCTTCAACTGATGAATCAGAATAAAAAACAAGCGATTCATCCACACTGTCACCGTTAATATCAAACAATACAAACGATGATTGGAAATCTCCCGAAACAGGTGTTTTCAACTGAACTTTTTTATCCTTCATCAAACTGTTGAATGCGGCTTGAACTTCTCCGTTTTTACCCGATTGAACAGGCGGTGACAAAAGGCTCTCAACTGAAAAGAAATTAAGAGAGCAACCTGAACACATTACAACAAGCGCCACCGCTATTATGAGAGAAATTATTCTTTTTGCTTTCATGTTGCCCTCCTTCAGAGTGAAAATCAATGTTTAAATTATACACTCACAACAACTGTATATGTGCCGTACACCCAGCAACCGGAAGCGTTCACACTAACCATTGCAGGTACTGTAACGAACTGACCTTCTGTTAATTCAATTCCTGACAGGTCAACTTCAACAGTTATTGAATCCTCGGTTATAGATTTCAGATCTTCGTCTTTACCAACAACTATTATGGATTTGTTAAGCCCGGAAACCTGGTATTCGTTACCATCAGGGTTATTCACTTTTACTTTATCTGAGTCAAAAGCTATATACTCTTGAGAAAAATCACTCATATCAACTTTTACAGTAAAGCTTTCAACATCCTCATTTGCAACCGCTGTATTCGTTGCTGCAAAAGTAAATGTATTGCTACTTGGTGATAACTCTTTAAAATCAATGGTGCCTATTGAATATTCAACCGTTTTATCATATTCATCCACCAATATATTGAAAGACTCTCTTCCGGGAGAAACCGTATACGTTAACGGATTAACGATATAGGCTTCCGGAGAATTTTTAAATGTAACTGCAGTATCCAGTTCTTTGACTCTTAAAACCGGTATAGCAAGAACAACTTTATCAACACTCATGGATAGGTATTTAAAATCGCTCTTGTTAGCATCGTCTAAAGGCAATATTTCGGTTTCAACCGACATATTTGATGTTAAAGAATCTGAAAGGACATACCTTGCAACTATTTTTTCAATTCTGTTCACCTGAGTTGATGGACCTGTAACACTAACAGTTGCATTTGAAAGATTGATATCTCCACAGGAATAACCCTCTTCAACTACCGGGAAACCATTTGTTACAATTTCGGGTTCAATAACAAGCTCAACTGTTTTTGCTGTGTCAAAATAAACATCAACAGTTTTTGTGGAAATAGAAGATATTGTGTAAGATGCATTTTCAGAAACAGGTTCAGCTTTGAGTTGTAAAGTTCTGAAACCGGCTGAATCTACATTATTAGTTACAGCTGTAACTATGATATCCTCCGCGGATAAATTGCCGGGTGAAATCTGGTATTTTTTACCTTTAACGGTAACATCAACCGTAAACTCCGATTCACCGAAAACCTCAAGACCGAATTGAGAAGGCACTGTTTGGTCAACAACAACTTTTACACCTTGTATAACACGTGTTGTCTGAGGACTAACGTTAACAACAACCATCAGCCAGATTAAAAATGCGATAAAAAAAGAAAGTATCAACACAAACAGGTTATTTTCAAAAAGATTATTAAAAGTCTTTTTATTTTTCATCCGTGTCACCTCCATCGGTCTTACGGAATTTTTTCTTTCCTTTACTTTTCTTTTCTTTATTGTCAGTTTTATCTTTTGAAACAATCAGTTCGCTCAAAAGTATTTCACGCAGTTCACCATTCGTTATGTCACGCAAAAGTTCGCCGTTTCTGGCAACAGAAACAAATCCTGTTTCTTCGGATACCACAACCACAACTGCATCACTCTGTTCGCTCATACCGATGGCGGCTCTGTGACGAGTACCGAGTTCGCTTGCAAGGCTCGAATTTTGTGTAAGCGGTAAAATACAGCCGGCGGCACATATCCTGCCATCACGCACAACAACAGCACCATCGTGGAGAGCAGAGTTTTTGAAAAAGAGACCATTAAAAAGTTCGGTTGACGATTGAGCATCTATAACAGTTCCTGTATTAACGATATCCTGGAGCGGAGAATCTTTTTCAAAAACTACAAGAGCCCCTGTTTTACTTTCGCTCATATCCACGGTCGCTTTACAAAAATCATTGACAGTGCTTGTAACTGTTTGCTCATAATCTATTCCGTTTTTGAAATTAAACAAAGAAAAACCTTTAGTAGTTTGTCTGCCGAATCTTTCCAGCATTTTTCTGAGTTCGGGAGAAAACAGTACAACAAGAATTATAAGACCGTTTTCAAAAAGTTTGGAAAGAAGATATTCGCTGGCTTCCATTTGAAAAACTTTAACAAGTATAAAAACCACAGCAAGGAATGCTATACCCTTAACGAGTTGAAAAGTTCTTGAACCTCTCAATATTTTGATGCATTCGTAAATAACGATTCCAACAAGAAGAATATCCAGAAGGTCTGACATAAAATTAAAACTCAGCAAAGCGCCGACAATTTTGTCGAAATAACCCGATATAGTTTCCATGTTTCACTTCTCCCTTGCTAAAAATAATTACAACAACTCGAATTAATCCAATATATTGTAATTATATCATATATTTTCTTTAATTGCAATTTTTCTAACTAAATTTAATAGAATATTTATATCTTTTTTTGAAGTTCTGAATGACGGGGAAATTCTTACGGTCCCGGTGTCTTTTGTTCCCATAGAAACGTGAGCCAAAGGTGCACAATGGTAACCACCTCTTACCGCAACTCCGCCTCTATCAAGCATCGCGGATACTTCCTCACTGTGAAGTCCAGCCACATTAAAACTTATGACGGGTGCGTATGTTTTTTTATCAAAATTTCGGGTGTACATTTTTACACCTTTAATAGATTTCAAACCTTCAAAAATCTCACGGCAAATTTCACTTTCTTTTCTGAAAATATTGTCGATTCCCATTCTGTTGACTTCTCTTACGCCTTGTTTCAAACCGCATATTCCCGGTACATTAAGTGTACCGCTTTCAAGCCTTTCCGGAAAATCTTTTGGTTGCATCAAATCAAAAGATGCTGAACCCGTTCCACCTTCAACAAACGGCTTAAAATCAACATTATTATGAATTAATGCTCCTGTTCCCATAGGTCCCAAAAGACCTTTATGCCCTGGAATGCAAAGACAATCTATACCGTCATTTTTCATACTTATGGGAATAACTCCTGCACCCTGAGCACCATCCACGAAAAAATACGCGCCCATACCATGTGCAATACGCGAAAGCTTCCTGAGTGGTAATATATTACCGAAAACATTCGAAACCGCTGTAACTACACATAGTTTTGTATTTCTTGTAAATGCATTTTTAAAATTCTCTAAAGTTTCCGATGGTTCTTCACACACGTTAAAAACCGAATAGGTAACAATCCCCCGTTCTTTCAAAACATGGACAGGCCTTGTAACAGAATTGTGCTCTAATGATGAAATAACCACATGATCGCCTTTGTTCAAAATCCCTTTAATAGCTGTATTCAGTGCTTGGGTACAGTTGCCTGTAAAACACACAAATTCGCTTCCGTAGCCCTCAAAAAAGCCGTCAATCAAATCTCTGGTTTCAAAAACGGTTTCGGCAGTTTTAACGGAAAAAGCATGACCGCTTCTTCCGGGATTTGCACCATAAAAAACCATTGAATTTCTGACGGCATTTATTACTGATTGAGGCTTCGGATAACTTGTTGCAGCGTTATCAAAATAAATCATAAAATGCCTCCTAAATCCACCGTACCGGTGACTTTGATACCGTTCCTTTTTAATATATCAAAACATCTTTTATCAATATTATTAACATAAATAACATACCCGCATCCGTCATCCTCCTGCGGATGTGGATTGCGGGTCAAATAAGCCTTATAGCCGTTTCTTTGCAGTAGGTCGCGCCCTTTCATTGCATACGTCACAGAGCCGACCTTGATACCTTTTTTGCTCATAAAAAGACCCTCCGTATTATGCGGTACTCCGTCAGGAGTCCTTGTACATAATATGCGAGGGACTTTCATTTGTTAATTCATATTGTTTCAATAAGGCATACACAATGTGCCGAAATACCTTCTTTTCTGCCTGTAAAACCGAGTTTTTCTTCTGTGGTAGCTTTGACACTTACGAAATCCACATCAACATCTAAAGCTCCGGCTATATTGGAACGCATTTCATCAATAAACGGCGCAAGTTTTGGCATTTGCGCTATAACTGTTGCATCAATATTAACAACTTTATAGCCTTTTGAATTTATAAGTTCACAAACATTTTTTAAGAGCACAAGGCTATCTGCACCCTTATAGCGTTCGTCGGTATCCGGAAAGTGTTTACCTATATCACCTAAAGCAGCAGCACCTAAAAGACTGTCGGAAATCGCATGTAAAAGAACATCTGCATCCGAATGACCTAAAAGACCTTTTTCACAGGGCACATCAACGCCACCCAGAATGCATTTACGATTATCCGCAAAAGCATGGACGTCATAACCGTGACCTATTCTTAACATAAAATCACCTTATTTACAAAGATTTTCAAGGCAAGCAAGTTTTACAGAGGTTGTAAGAACCTTAACCGCCTTTGAAAGCACTTCGGGTGTTGGGAAAGTGGGCGCAATACGGATGTTGCTGTCTGTTGGGTCTTTGCCGTAAGGGAATGTTGCACCTACATTTGTAAGAGTAACTCCCGCTTCTTTACAAAGAACACCTACTCTCGAAGCGCTACCACCCGTAACATCAAGGCTTATAAAGTAACCGCCGTTAGGCTCATTCCACTCGGCAATACCAAGACCCGCAAGATCGGAGTTAAGTGTATTTATAACTGCATCAAACTTAGGTTTGAGTATCTTTGCGTGAAGCTGCATATGGGCTTTGATACCATCAACATTTTTAAAGAACTTAACGTGACGAAGCATATTCACTTTATCGTAACTGATAGCCTGAATTGTAAGTCTTTTAAGAATAGCTTTAATATTATCAACCGATGATACAAGGCAAGATACACCCGCACCGGGATAAGAAATTTTTGAGGTTGATGCAACTTCTACAACCATATCTTTATTTCTTTCGGGAAGAACATCAAAAATATTAACAAGTTCATCAGTGGTTTCTGTAAGATCGTGAACACAGTAAGCATTATCCCAGATAATTCTGAAATCATCTGCAGCTGTGTTAAGGTTTGCGATTCTCTTTACAGTTTCAGCGGAGAATGTAATACCCTGAGGATTAGAATACTTAGGTACGCAGAACATACCCTTAACAGAACTATCTTTAACAGCCTCTTCAATAGCATCCATATCCGGTCCGTCAACAGTCATGGGGATGTTAATCATTTCAATTCCGAAATATTCACAAATCGCAAAATGTCTGTCATAACCGGGACAAGGACAAAGGAATTTAACCTTGCCCTGCTGTGACCAAGGTGTAAAACCTGCACCCTGATACATACACTGAGAAACATAATCAAACATCAAAGAAAGGCTTGAGTTACCGCCAACTATAACATTCTCGGGTTTAACTTCAAGAAGATCTGCAAATAATTTTTTACATTCGGGAATACCATCAAGAAGTCCGTAGTTGCGAACATCAATACCTGATTCGCACTTGAAGTCGCCATCTTTGAGAGCATCCAGCATACCATCGGAAATATCAAGCTGATCTGCACCGGGTTTTCCACGAGACATATCAATAGAAAGGCCTTGTGCCTTTATTTCTTCGTATTCTTTTTTTACTGATTCAAGTTCAGCCTGCAACTCTGCAGCTGACATTGAAAGATAAGATTTAGCCATAAATTTACTCCTGTTTTTGATATAAAAGCATTGATTAAAAATCTGCTGTACCAGTTGTTCTGGGGAAAGGAAGAACGTCACGGATATTAGAAATACCTGTCATATACATAATGAGACGTTCAAAGCCAAGACCAAAGCCTGCATGATGTGTGCCACCGTAACGGCGAAGGTCAAGATACCACCAATAATCTTCCTCGTTAAGACCGAGTTCCTTAATTCTGTCAAGAAGAACATCAAGGCGTTCTTCACGCTGACTACCGCCGATAATTTCACCGATGCCCATAACAAGAAGGTCGGCTGCCGCAACGGTTTTACCGTCATCATTAAGACGCATATAGAAAGCCTTTATTTCCTTAGGATAATCAGTAACGAAAACAGGCTTTTTGAATACTTCTTCAGTAAGGTATCTTTCGTGCTCTGTCTGAAGGTCGCAACCCCAATGTGCTTTAAACTGGAAGTTGTCGTTGTTCTTTTCGAGTTCCTTGATTGCATCAGTGTAAGTTACACGAGCAAAGTCGGAGTTTGCAACTGTAGTAAGACGTTCAATGAGACCTTTGTCGATAAATTTGTTGCAGAATTCAAGTTCCTGTGAGCAGTGCTCGAGAACGTATTTGATAACAAATTTAATCATATCTTCTGCAAGATCCATATCATCGTTAAGGTCTGCAAAAGCAATTTCAGGTTCAATCATCCAGAACTCAGCAGCGTGGCGCTGTGTATATGAACGTTCGGCTCTGAATGTTGGGCCGAAGGTATAAATTTTGCCGAAAGACTGAGCCATAATTTCGCCTTCAAGCTGACCGGAAACAGTAAGGAAAGCGGGTTTTCCGAAGAAATCCTGTGAATAGTCAACGCTACCGTCTTCTTTTGTGGGAACATTATCAAGATCAAATGAAGTTACGCGGAACATTTCACCTGCGCCTTCACAGTCACTACAAGAAATAAGCGGAGTATGAGCATACATAAATCCTCTTTCCTGGAAGAATTTATGAATAGCGTAAGCAGCAACAGAACGAACTCTGAAAGCTGCGGAATATGTGTTTGCACGAGGACGAAGGTGACCCACTGTACGGAGATACTCAAGAGTATGACGTTTTTTCTGAAGAGGATAATCGGGAGTTGATTCGCCTTCGATTTCAATTTCTGTTGCGTTAATTTCAAAAGGCTGAGCAGCATCAGGCGTAAGGATAAGGTTGCCTTTAACTATTACCGCTGCACCTACGTTAATTTTACAGATTTCTTTGAAATTGGAAATCTTTGCATCTTCAAAAACAACCTGCAAGCCCTTAAAACAACCGCCATCGTTTATTTCAAGAAAGCCGATAGCCTTGGATGCACGCTGAGTTTTTACCCATCCGCAAACTGTAATTTCACCATTTGTAAATTGCTCTGCATTTCTGTAAAGTTCAGCAATTTCAACACGTTTCATCTTTATTTCCTCCAAAATCCCGTACTCAAAGCACGGATTGATATTTATAAATTAACATTTTTCCGTCTTAAAATGCACATATAGATTGAATTATAACAAAATCCACCAACTTTGTAAACTCCTTTTTACATTATAATGGGAAATTTTTTAAAATTTATTAAACTCATAACTTTTCTAAACTATTGTATATTCCGGAAAAATACTGTATAATGTTGTGTTGAACCCAAAAAGAAAGGTTGGTTATTGTGAAAGAGAAACGAATTGCCGTAATAGGCGGCGGCGCTTCGGGAATATGCGCGGCACTGGAAGCAAAATTTTACGACAACTCAATAAACGTAACAATTTTTGAACGTTTGCCGAAAATTGCAAAAAAGATACTAGCATCAGGTAACGGCAGATGTAACTTCACCAACGAAAATCTTTCACCAAAACACTTTTACGGCAACCACATCTTTTTGAGAAGTATTTTAACATCATCATATGCAGATACAGAAAATTATTTCCGTTCTCTTGGCATACTTTCCTACCACGAAGACGGCAGAATATATCCTCGATCTCAACAGGCAGCCACCATTTGCGAAACTCTTAAAGACAAACTCAATGAATACAATGTTGTGGTTAAAACAGACACACCGGTAAACCGAATAGAAAAACACAAAAGCGGATTTATTGTTAATGACGAATACTTTGATGCAGTTATAATTGCTGGTGGCGGTAAATCCTCCCCTGTTCATGGCTCCGACGGATCTTGTTATAGATTACTTGAATTTTTAGGTCACACAAGAACACCTCTCTACCCTGCACTTTGCGGTCTTACAACCGGTGATAGAGAACTTAATATGTTAAAAGGTGTCCGAGCTGAATGTAAGGCGAGTTTATATTCGGATTCGATTCTTTTAGGCGAAGAATCAGGCGAAGTGCAGTTTACCGACAAAGCTGTTTCCGGAATTCCTGTTATGAATCTTTCCCATCTTTGTGAAAGCAAAAAATCACTTTATTTAAAACTCGATCTTTGCGAAGAAATTTCTGCAACTGAGCTTTCAGAACATTTCAATTTTGCAAAAAGAACAACGCCGCACAAAGAACTTGAAGCAGTTTTAAGCGGTATCGTTAATTCCAAACTCGGCTTTGCGGTTATGAATAAATTGAACATTAAACCTCACACAAAAACAGGTCAGCTAACCTCCGCAGAACTTCACCGAATTTGCAATACACTAAAGTCATTCGAGATAAGTGTTACGGGCACAAAAGGTTTTAACAATGCCCAGATCACTTGTGGCGGAATCAAAACCGACGAAGTAAATCCCGAAACAATGATGTCAAAAATTGTAGACGGTCTTTTCATTTGCGGAGAGATACTGGACATTCACGGCGACTGTGGCGGATACAATTTACACCTTGCATGGACAACAGGAAGAATTGCAGGAAATGCCGCTTACGAATATTTAAAATTTTAAGGAAAAATTATGATACGACTTAACGAATTAAAAATGCCTTTAGGTGCAACAGAACAGGAAGTAAAACTTGCCGCTGCAAAGGCTTTAAGGATAAAAGAACAGGATATCAAAGCATTTAACCTCGCAAGGCGCTCTATTGATTCACGAAAAAAGGATAATATCATCCTCGTTTACTCTGTAGAAATAGAAACCGACCTTAACGAAGAAAAGGTAATAGCAGGTTTTGCACCTAACAAAGCTTTAATAACAGAAAAATACAATTACGAAGTGCCGGCTGCAAAAAGAGATTTTCCGTTACGCCCTGTAATAGCAGGATTCGGTCCTGCAGGTATGTTTGCAGCATTAACTTTAGCTAAAGCAGGACTCAAGCCTATTGTTCTCGAACGTGGCTCTGCCGTTGACGAAAGAACCAGGGATGTGGACGTTTTTTGGACAAGCCGAAAGCTAAACACTGAATCAAACGTTCAATTTGGTGAAGGTGGCGCAGGTACATTCTCTGACGGCAAACTTACAACAGGTATTAAAGACCCGAGATGCAGAGAAGTATTTCTCCGTTTTGCAGAATTCGGCGCACCTGCAGAAATTCTTTACTCAGCAACACCCCATATAGGTACAGATAAACTTAAAACCGTTGTTAAAAATCTTCGTGAGGAAGTAATAAGACTCGGTGGCGAAGTTAAATTCAACACAAAACTTGTTGATATTATTGTTGCTAACGGCTACGTACAAGGGGTTAGTTATGAAAACTCCGATGGTTCTGTTAGCGATATTGAAACAGATTCTCTTATTCTTGCTATCGGACATTCTGCAAGAGATACTTTTGAACTTATTCACAAAAAAGGTCTTGAAATTATGCAAAAGCCTTTTTCAGTCGGTACAAGAATTGAACACCCCCAAGAGCACATTAACAAAGCCCAATACGGAAATCTGTGGAATTCTCCCCTACTTCCTGCAGCAGATTACAAACTCGCCTGTCATCCGCCTCATGGTAGAGGACTTTACACCTTCTGTATGTGTCCCGGTGGCACTGTTGTAGCGGCATCTTCAGAGGACGGCGGAATGGTAGTTAACGGAATGAGCGAATATGCACGCGACAAGGAAAACGCAAACTGTGCTTTGCTTGTAGGCATTGAGCCGCCTTTTGACACCGATCATCCACTTGCAGGTATGTATTTACAACGAGAAATTGAACAAAAAGCTTTTAAGCTTGGTGGCGGTGATTACACTGCTCCTGCTCAGCTTTTGGGAGATTTCTTAAAAGATCAGGCATCAACAAAAATCGGTGCAGTAAACCCATCTTGCTCAACCGGTGTTACAATGACCGACATAAGACAGGTTTTACCAAAAAAAGTTACAGACACAATCGCAGGAGCTATCCACGAATTTGACAGAAAACTCAATGGTTTCAATCTATATGATGCTGTTTTAACGGCACCCGAATCAAGAAGTTCATCACCCATAAGAATTTGCCGAGATGAATTTTTCCAGGCAACCAGACTTCGCGGTCTTTACCCCTCCGGTGAAGGCGCAGGCTATGCAGGCGGTATCGTTTCGGCAGCAGTTGACGGAATACGCTGTGCAGAAGCAGTTCTCAACGGAGAATATTAAGAATACATTTTCACCCCACGGAATATATTTCCTTGGGGTGATTTTTTTGAAATTCAAAGTTATATCACTAAACACCACAATTATTTTTATGGCTATTATGATTACTGTTAGTTTCGTTGGTGCACTCACTTTAACACAAGCGAGTGTTACTGTTAGCTCCACAAACCGAAAACTACCAATTTACTGCGTTGCTACAAATGAAAAGAAAATAGCCATAACATTTGATGCAGCTTGGAGCGCAGATGATACCGATAAATTAATTGAAATACTAAATAAACACAATGCGAAAGCCACCATATTTGTTGTTGGTGATTGGGTAAGAGCAAATCCCGAAGCTGTTAAAAAATTTCATGATGCAGGACACGAAATAGGAAACCATTCGGATTCACATGCCCTATTCGGCAAAGCAAGCCGCGAAATAATAAAAGAAGAAATAATCAACTGTAATACAGAAATCGAAAAAATAACCGGCATTAAAGCGAAAGTTATCAGAGCCCCAAGTGGTGATTACGATAACAAGAGCATTGAAATAACGGAAAGCCTGGGAATGAAAATGATTCAATGGGATGTTGATTCACTGGATTGGAAAAAACTTTCAGTTGATGAAATGTATGAAAGAGTTATATCAAAAACACAAAATGGCTCAATTTTGCTTTTCCACAATGGAGTTGAAAACACTTCCGAGACACTTGATAAAATACTTAATGAATTAAAAAAAGACGGCTACGAATTCGTAACCGTCAGTGAGCTTATTTATTGGGATAATTATGAGATTGACCATACGGGTAGGCAGATTAGTGGTGGGCAGATTATGAAATAATTGTCATATCACATAAGACACAGAACCGTCCCCTGTCCCCCTTGTCTCCCTCCAAAATTGTATTTGCATTTCTTAGAATTCCATATTTTCTATAAACAAATTTGAAAAATTCGGGTTCATGGAAAGGTCGATGTATCTTGCGTTTTCCAAATATGTTTGAAGGTTATTTTTCTCACAAGCGAATTTCGCTGTACCTAACAAACTGCTATTATTTATGGAAATTGTCTTTCCTTTTAATTCCGTGGGCAACAAGCCTGTTTTTGTTGCATTTTCAACATTGATTTTTGCAGAAAAGCCACCTGAAATATACATATTTTCAATTTGCGAAAACTCAATATTTTCAATATTCATAAGTGTTACTATTGCGGAATAAACTGCTGATTTTGCCAGTTGATATTGTCGGATATCTTTTTGTGATAAATAAACCCCGTCAGTTAAATTGTAATTTTCACAATCCATGTAACCCGTTTCATCTATTATTCCGCATCTCACAAGTTCAGAAATAATATCAATAAGACCTGTTCCGCAAATGCCTTTTGGGGTTATGTTTGAAATTGTTTTTATGTTCATTTTATTATTATCATCAATAAAAAGGCTATAAATAGCACCATCAGTTGCGCTCATACCACAAGAAATATTCGCACCCTCAAAGCAGGGTCCTGCAGCAGCAGAAGTACATAGAACAGAATCCTCGGAAAACAGTAAAATTTCCGCATTTGTTCCTAAGTCAACAAGCAAATTATATTTTCCTCTCGAAGGTAAACCGATATAATTTATACCCGCAACTAAATCTGCACCAACAAAAGCGGCTACACAAGGTAAGGATATAACATTACAGACTTTATTTATTCCAATCGCCTCACCTTTTTCTGTTCGGCTTTCAATAAACTGTGGCTTATATGGAGCAACACCCATTGACGACGGATCAACGCCAAACAGAATATGAAGCATTGTTGTATTGCCGGAAACATACATTTCAGGAACTGTTTTAATATTGAATCCGGATATCATACAATTAATTTCATTAACAAGAGAATCTTTTAATTTTGTAACAGAATTATTTTGGCAATAACTGATTCGCGAAATTACATCTGCACCAAAAGCAACTTGCGGATTTGTAGCAGTTGCGACCTTAATTATTTTATTTTCATCAAGCGAAACCAACGCAAGAGCTAATGTTGTAGTTCCGATATCAAGGGCAAAACAAACATTTTTTGTAACAACGCCGGTTTCAGTTATCTCAGATTCAGAAAATATATTGTTTTCGGGGAGAGTGACTGTTATATCAGAATTTATAACATACTGGCATGAAAGTTCTTCTTTACCATTTACCAGAACCCTACATTTGCCACATACGCCTCTGCCACCACAAGGATGCATAACGCTAAAACCATTATCAATTAAAACCTCTGATAACAGTTTGCCTTTTTGCACCTTAAATTCACGATTATCAATTACAACCTTACACATAACATCATCACTTCATATTTAATAAGTTCATTTTAACACAAATACTTCTTAAAGCAAGTTTTTAGTAATAAAAAATCCGCCAGTTAACGGAAAGTTAACTGACGGGTATTTTTTAATCAAGAAAATCTCTGAGTTTTTTGGAACGTGAAGGATGACGAAGTTTTCTGAGAGCTTTTGCTTCAATCTGACGAATACGCTCTCTTGTGACGTTAAACTCTCTGCCTACTTCTTCAAGAGTTTTCGGGTTACCATCCTCAAGACCATAACGGAGGCTAAGAACCCTTGCTTCTCTGGGTGTAAGAGTTTTGAGAACTTCTGCAAGTTGTTCTCTCATAAGTGCCATAGATGCCGCATCAACAGGTGCCTGTGCATCATCATCGGGAATGAAATCACCAAGATGACTATCTTCTTCTTCACCGATAGGTGTTTCAAGAGAAACGGTTTCCTGTACAACACGAAGAATTTCACGAACTTTCTCAACAGGCAAATCAATTCTTTCTGCTATTTCTTCAGCGGTCGGATCTCTGCCGTTTTCGTGAAGAAGCTGACTGTTTGTCTTTTTAACCTTGCTTATGGTTTCACCCATATGAACAGGAATTCTTATGGTTCTTGCCTGGTCAGCAATAGCACGGGTAATAGCCTGACGAATCCACCATGTAGCATAAGTTGAGAACTTAAAGCCTTTTGTATAGTCAAATTTATCAACAGCTTTAATAAGTCCGAGGTTACCTTCCTGTATAAGGTCAAGGAACTGCATACCTCTGCCAACATATCTCTTGGCGATACTTACAACAAGACGAAGGTTAGCTTCGGAAAGGCGGCGTTTTGCTTCCTGATCGTTTTCGGAAATTCTGATAGCAAGTTCAATTTCTTCTTCAGATGTAAGAAGCGGAACTCTACCGATTTCTTTAAGATAAACCTTAACCGGGTCATCAATAGTGATGCTTTTTGCATCAGCCGGTACATCATCTTCGTTTGTTTTTGTTGATTCAATATCAAATGAAAGAGCATCAAGCATATCTTCACCGATATCGTCAACAATCTCTATATTACTGCTTTCGATAAGTTCATAGAGTTTTTCAATATCATCAACATCAAAACCTTCAATTTCGAGAATTGCGTTGTCGATGTCGTGAGTTGCAAGTTTACCACTCACTTTACCCTTGTCAAGAAGGGCTTTAATTTGTGGTTTTTTCTCCCAACCTTCCATTAAAATCTCACCTTTCTTTTCACACATTTATTTTTTTACTCGTCTTTCTTCAAAGCTTCGAAAAGAGCGAGATAACTATCATCGCTCATCTGCGATGGCGAAGGTGTCTCTCGTTTTATCTTTTCTTCTTCAAGTACAGTTATACAATCTTCACATTCCGCAATGGTATTTGATACCGTAGACTGCTTTGCAAGAAGTCTTGCAACGGCACTAGTCTGATCTGAAGCAAGGAATTGAGAGAGATGTGAAATATCTGTACTTTCGTCTGAATCAAGACGCGTAGTTAATACACTTAAAATTTCTTTGTTAACAGGTGTTACAAATAAATCCCGGGTTAAACGTCCTTTGAGTTTTTTATAAAATGCTGCGTTGTTCATAAGGGTTATAAGGATAGTATCCTCCGCCTTTGCCGCACGCATATTTTTCACTCTTTGAGGATCCAATTGCTTTTCCATATCAAAAGCTTGTTTCTGAACAGTTGAAAACTCTGCTTTTTTTCTACGGTATCTTGCACGACCGGATGCCTGCTTTATCTGTTCAAGTATCGCATCCTTAGAAACACCCAGTTCATCAGCTAATCGCATAGCGTAAACATCACGTTCGAGTGCATCTGCGGTCGCTAAATAATTAGCCGCATCACGGAGAAAGCTAACCTTACCATCCGAAGTCTCAACATTATATTTAGATCTCATAACCGATAATAAATACTCAGTATCATTGTCGGCGGAATTAAGAAGCTTTTCGAACATAGTTCTTCCGTGAATTCTTATAATTTCGTCAGGGTCTTTGCCGCCCTGAAGGTGTATGACCTTTATTTTTACACTTGTTTTTGAAAACAGATTCAAAGCCGCTTTTACAGCTTTTTGTCCCGCTTCGTCTGAATCGTAACAAAGCGCTACTTCGTCAGCATATCTTGAAATCAAATTCACCTGTTCCGGTGTAAGTGCGGTTCCCAAACCGGCTACCGCATTTTCAAAACCTGCAGAATGAAGTGCAATAACATCCATATATCCTTCACAAAGGATTATTTTTCGGTCATTACCGTTCTTTGCAAAATTAAGAGCAAAAAGTTCGTTACTTTTTTTGTAAACAGGTGTATCGGATGTATTTATATATTTGGGCTTACTGTTATCAAGTACTCGTCCACCAAAAGCAACAACATTACCTCTTAAGTCAATAACAGGATACATTACTTTCGCTCTGAAGGCGTCGTAATAATAACGTTTACCCTCTTTTTCGCTATATCTTAAAAGGTTTGCCGCAACAAGTTCATCACGATTAAATCCTTTTGACTTCAAATGATTTTCAAGGGCATGCCAATCATCCGGTGCAGCACCTAAACCGAAATGCTTTATCATTTTCGCAGAAACATTTCTGCGCTGTAAATATTCAAGTTGTTTTTTTCCGTTTTCGGTAAATAAGGTTTCGTGAAAAAAACGTGCTGCCTCTCTGTTGGCGGCATAAATTCTACGCCTTAAATTAGAAGTAGAATCATCTACTTTATCATCGGGCATCTTTATGCCTGCCCTGTCCGCCAAAAATTTTACAGCCTCAATATAATCGAGATTCTCGATATTTCTTACAAAAGTTACAACATCGCCACCGGCTCCGCATCCGAAACAATAGTATGATGATGTTTCGGGATAAACTGTAAACGACGGCGTTTTTTCGTTGTGAAAAGGACAAAGACCTGTCAAGGTCTTTCCCCTTCTTCGGAGATCAACATAGCCGGCAATAACAGATTCAATATCATTACCGTCACGTAATCTTTGAATAAAATCATCAGTAAATCGTACTGCCAAGCTTATCACCTCCGTAAAGTTAATGTATTCAAAATGCTGTTAATCGCACTATTTCGTAAAACGATTAAGATACTGCAAGTGTGAGGAAACGCACTGTTTCGCAAATATCCTTTTTTATTATTTGATTAGGGAATTTTGATGAAACAGGGTGAATTCCGAACCGACACTGTACAAAGGTACTGCGAGTGTGAGGAAACGCACTGTTTCGCAAAATTACCAATCAAATCAGTCGTTCCAGGTTTTGGGGACAAATAAATTACTGAATGTTTTAAGTGAATAACTGTCCGACATACCGGAAATATAATCGCAGGCGGCACGTTCAGCGCCCTCTTTTTTGGATATATCAAAATAAAACTCGGGCATTTTATGAGGATTTCGGGAAAAATATCTGAAAAGTTCCTTAATCATATTTTCGGCTTTTCCCTCTTCACTTTTGCAGACCGGGTTTGTATACACGTACTTAAACATAAAAGAATGTAATCTGTCAAAAGCATCCTGAACATCATCAGCCATTTTTATTTCGTCTTTAGTATTTTCGATTGTTGACATAATCAGTGTATTAATTCTTTGGGTTTTAGAAAAGCCCAACACAAGACGTATATCAAGAGGTATATCATCCTCACTTAAAACGCCGCCACGACAAGCATCATCAATATCATGGTTAATATAGGCTATTCTATCGCTTAATTTTACGATTCTGCCTTCTAAAGTATCGGCTTCCTTACCGCGGGTGTGGCAAAGTATGCCGTCGCGAACTTCATAAGTTAAATTAAGTCCTTCACCATTACGTTCAAGCTTGTCCACAACTCTCAGACTCTGTTGAAAATGGGTAAAACCACCATCGAGAACTACCGAAAGAGCTCTTTCGCCAGCATGTCCGAAAGGTGTGTGACCTAAATCATGACCCAACGCAATAGCCTCGGTTAAATCTTCGTTAAGCGCTAAAGAACGAGCAATAGTACGGGCGATTTGCGAAACTTCGAGAGTATGTGTAAGACGTGTTCTGTAATGAACATTATCAGGTGCTAAAAAGACCTGAGTTTTATCTTTAAGACGTCGGAACGCAGAACTATGAAGTATCCTGTCACGGTCACGCTGAAAAGCGGTACGCACAGTACATTCTTCTTCGCTTCGTTGTCTGCCCTTTGTATTTACACAAAGTGTTGCAAATTCAGAAAGTGTTTCACATTCACGATTAAGTGTCCTTTGTCTGATACAGTTATCCACCAAACCACCCTCTTACAAAGACCTTTTATATACTAATACAACAAAATTTTAAAAAACCCTCTTTTTTTGACAAAAAAATTTTTATTTTGCTGCAACAATTTCTTCAATAATATCAAAAGTGATTTTTCCGTTAGTTAAATCCTGTAATTTTTTATCGAAAGCCTGTTCGGTACCGGTTTCGATACGGAATTTAATAATAACATTTTCAGCAAATTCCGTTTCTCCCATTACACCACCGAAATCTCTGATAAGTGTTTCAATTTTACCATAAAATGTATAATCACACCGGATAGAGCAAACGGACCATGGTACAAGAGTAATAATTTCAGCAGCATCAACACCGATTTTTGCTGAATGAGAATAGGCTCTTACAAGTCCGCCTCCACCTAACAGAATACCACCAAAATATCTGGTAACCACAACAACGCAGTCGGTAACATCCTCCTGCGTTAATACATTAAGGACGGGCATCCCTGCAGTTCCCTGGGGCTCACCGTCATCTGAAAATCGCTTTATACCGCCCTCGCGCAGTGAATAGGCATAAACATTATGGGTGGCATCCCAATGTTTTTTTGAAATCTCTGCTATAAAATCCAGGGCTTCTTTTTCTGTTTTTACCGGCTTCGCGTAGCCGATAAAACGTGATTTTTTCACTATGTATTCCTCGGCAGCATAATGACCGAGAGTTTTATATGGTTTCATCACAATTGCTCCTTCGCGAGTATAACGCAAAAAGCCGGTGATAACTCACCGGCTTACTAAGCATATACAACTTACTTAGAGAGGTTATATTTTTTATTGAATCTGTCTACACGTCCGCCTGTATCAACGAGCTTCTGCTTGCCTGTAAAGAACGGATGGCATTTTGAGCAGATATCAACACGCATACCTTCCTTAGTGGAAGCTGTATCAAGTACAGCACCGCATGCACACTTAACCTGAGTTGCGCCATATTTGGGATGAAGTCCTTCTTTCATTCTGTAGTCACCTCTTTATTCTTGATAACACATTAGCAGAAGAATATTATCACAATACAATAAAAAAAGCAAGCCTTTTTTTAAAAAAAGTTAAATAACATTACATTTTAATCGGTAATGAAAGTGTGAACGCAACTTCTTCTGTATCAGAGTAAACTATCGACACTGCAGTTTTCTGACCTTCGGGAAGAAACATCTGATAACTCATGGCTTTAGCACCGATGGTTATTAACTGCAATTGCTGGGCTGATGCATCAACTGCATCAAACTCCTGACGGTTTACTAAAACGTTAATATTTCTGAATGAACTATCGTAACGGATATCCTCTATATACTTGCCTTGAGCCACAATACCTTCGTATTCATCAATGACTTCTTTTGATTTAACAGTCAACAACTCTTTATATGAATTCTGCGACATAGTGAGCACATAGAAATTTTCGTTTGCAGTTGAAGTAATTCCATCAATCTCGCTTATCTCAGTCAAAAAAGCAGTTTCATCTGCAACAAGTTCTTTATTAACAGAAATCACAACGTTTTCAGGCGTGGTTTCAGTTACTTCTGTTGTTTCGGGTGCGGTGCTTTCCGGAGTTTCGTTACTGTCACCGCAAGAGGTAAAAGAAACAAGCACCAAAACCAAAGTCAGAAACAAAGCTAATTTTTTCATAACAGTTTTTACCAGAGCTTTTCAGGATAAACGCCTGCATCAACAAGAGCCTGAACAGATTTAACAACATCGGGTTTATCTTCTTTATATGTAACACCGAACCAACGGTCTTTTGTTTCAAGAACGTCAACAGTGCACTTCTTTTCCTTAAGGAGATCACGAACAAGGAAGGGAAGGAAGAATTCTGATTTAAGAGGATTATTGGGAACTTCATCTTCAAGGAATTTAATAAGGTAACTTTCAATTTCGTCAATAATCTCAGGAGGATAGCACCAGAAATTCATTGATGCGTAAGCATCTTCGGGAAGTTCGTTCCATGATTCGCCATCTTCAGTATATGCAATTTTGCCGTCTACACGCTGAATTTTAGTTCTTTCAATTACATCGATAAGCTGATTGTTTTCGTCAACTTCACAAACACCGCGAGAAACTGAGCCATTTTCTGTAAGAGTGTTTTTGAGAAGGTATCCTGCCATTGCGAATTTATATTTATCACCGGAGAAATCAGTTGACTCAATCCACTTAGCAACTGTATCGTATGCGCCCCTGCCGTAAAAGTCATCGGAATTGATAACCGCAAAAGGCTCGTTAACAACACCTTTACAGCAATAAATTGCGTGTGCAGTACCCCAGGGTTTAACTCTGTCTTCAGGTACTGTGAAACCTTCAGGAAGTTTATCAAGGCTCTGGAAAACATATTCAACTTTAATATGTTTTGAAACTTTATCACCTATAACCTCTCTGAAGAGTTGCTCATTCTCTTTCTTTATAATAAAAACAACTTTATTAAAACCGCTTCTTAAAGCATCATAAATAGAATAGTCGATAATAATTGAATTATCAGGACCAACAGGATCAATCTGTTTAAGTCCGCCATAGCGACTGCCCATACCTGCAGCAAGTATTACTAATGTTTTATCCATCATAAACCAACCTTTCATATAGACAACAATTTTTTAACAATGTGTCATTTATCATAATAGCACATAAAACATTTTTTGTCTACTCTAACTTTAAACTTTAAAAAACCATAGTTGACTTTTATTTTTTTACATTTATAATTGTAAGAAATATCCTTTTAAATGGTGATTGAATGACTAAACTTATAGTTAAACTTTTTTTAAAAAATAAAAATCCCGATACCGCAAGCGGACGAGAAAGTTACGGCAAAATTGCCGGTACTGTTGGTATTATTTGTAATCTGCTTTTAAGTATTTTAAAATTTGTAATAGGAACTCTTTCCAACAGTGTTTCTATTACTGCGGATGCTACCAATAATATTGCTGATGCAGGCTCATCAATAATAACACTTGTGGGTTTCAGACTTTCTGAAAAACCTGCCGATGAGGACCACCCTTACGGCCACGCAAGAATTGAATACATAACAGGACTCATAATATCTTTTTTAATTCTTCTTATAGGCTACGATATTTTTAAAAGCTCTGTTGACAAAATAATACACCCGGAAGAAAGCGTTTTCAGTTGGGTGACGGTTATCATCCTCGTATGTTCAATTATTGTAAAACTCTGGTTAAGCCGTTTTAATAAAATTTTAGGAAAACAGATTAAATCAACAGCTCTTGAGGCCACCGCGGCTGACAGCAGAAACGACTGCATTTCAACCGCAGCAGTTCTTGTTGCAACAATCATTTCACACTTCACCTCATTAAACCTAGATGGTTTTATGGGTGTAGGCGTTGCCATATTCATTCTTATTTCAGGTGTCGGTTTAGTTAAAGAAACCATCGGCCCTCTGCTCGGTCAGGCACCATCCAAAGAAATGTACGAAAAAATAGAACAAAAAATGCTTTCTTACGAAAATGTTTTAGGTGTTCACGATTTGTTGGTGCACAGTTATGGTCCGGGTAGTTACTTTGCATCGGCACATATTGAAATGGATGCAAAAATTGATGTACTTGTATGCCATGATATTATGGATAAAATCGAAAGAGATTTCTCTAAAGAGCTTAACATTCATCTTGTTGTACACCTGGACCCAACAGTTTTGGACTGCGAAGAAACCAACGAATTAAAAGAAGTTGTAAGAGAGATATTATACGATATTGACCCTGTTATTACATTTCACGATTTCAGAGTTGTTGTTGGCGACAAGGCGAAAAACGTGCTTTTTGATATTGTTGTTCCGCCCGCTTACAAATACACCGACAGAGAACTGAAAGATATGATAAAAAACCGCGTAAACGAGGCCGGAAAAGGCAACCTTTACGCAGTTATAGTAGTTGACAGAAGTTACGGTTTGCTCAAAAGCGAAAACGATTAAAATAAAACTAAAGAATAATACAAATCAAACCGCTGCAACCATCATTAATTATGCGCTCCAGAGTTTCCTGAATCTTTGAACGCGCATCAACAGGCATATGACAAAGTTTGCTTCTTAACCCTTCATTAACAAGTTCACTGAGCGATTTACCAAAAATATCAGACTCCCATATTTTAAGCGGGTCTTCCTCAAAACCATCAAGCAGATATTTTAGAAGCTCCTCTGACTGACTTTCTGTTCCTACAACGGGAGCAACCTCGGTCTCTATGCAAGTTTTAAGCATATGTATCGATGGTGCAGATGCCGCAAGTCTTACGCCGTATCTTCCGCCCTGTTTTACAATTTCGGGCTCTTTCAAAGTTAATTCATCAATATCGGGCATTACTATTCCGTATCCCGTTGCTTCGACCTCATCAAGCGCATTCTTGATGCGGTCATATTTTTTCTTTATATCGCAAAGATTTTTAAGGTTTTCCACGAGTTCTTCCTCGTTTGTAATATGCAGAGAAGTTTTTTCTTCAATTATCTTATAGATTAACTCCTGAGAAAGCACCGCCTTTATTTCAGCGCAACCTTTCCCCAAATCCAGATTGGATATCTCTGCAGAAAGAATATAATTATTTTCAGAAAGAACCTTCAGCAAACAACTCACATCACCAACGCAAGCAATATCACGGGATGCATCTTTGACACTTCCGCAAACAGACGATCTCAGCCAATGTTCACGTTCGAGACCCATAACCCAATTAGGTAAGTTTATTCCTATTTCACGCACAGGAAACCGATAAAGAATAGCTGAAAGAACCTGTTTTATAAGCTTTTCGTCTATTTCAAGACAGTTAACGGGTATAACTGGTACATTGTATTTTTCAGTTAATTTTGAAGCAAGTGAAACAGTCTGAACATTTTCGGGAGAAGTTGAGTTCAGAAGCATAACAAATGGTTTGTTTATAGATTTAAGCTCATCTACTACCCTTTCTTCAGCTTCCTCGTATTCATCCCTGGGAATATCACTGATACTTCCATCTGTAGTAACAAGAAGACCTATTGTTGAATGCTCCGTTATAACTTTCTGTGTCCCTATCTCTGCCGCCATATTAAAGGGAATTTCATGTTCATACCATGGTGTTTTCACCATTCTCGGACGATCCTCTTCCACGTATCCCAAAGAACTCGGTACAATATAACCAACGCAATCAATAAGCCTTACATTAAGTGATGCATTA
Source organism: Acutalibacteraceae bacterium (assembly GCA_045578985.1). Lineage (GTDB taxonomy): Bacteria > Bacillota > Clostridia > Oscillospirales > Acutalibacteraceae > DTU089. The sequence goes on from JAZNLH010000029.1 coordinate 80,090, forward strand.
TCGGGTAACTCTACTTTAACTGCTTCTTCAGGAATAAACTTAGGTTCTGTTGTCATTATCGTTCTTCCGGCAGCAGATTGTGGGAGTTCATCTTGCGCTCTTTCACGTTTATATTCGCTGTTAATATTAGGAATAACAAGTGTATCCATAAATCGCTTTATAAATGTCGATTTACCTGTACGCACCGGGCCAACTACACCTATGTATATATCTCCCCCTGTTCTGGTTTCAATATCCTTATAAATGCTTGTTTCTGTCATAAATCTACCTCCTGAACATATTCCAACAAATAGTTATGAATTCAAGACGAGTTTTATGACGGATTTTTAATAATCCATCGGCAAAACCAACAATTTGACATGAATAAAAATATAATGTATAATATATTATTAATATAAATAATTGGTAGGAGTGGTATTTTGTTACTTGATATTACACCTGTGTACGAATTTTCTGAAGTTTTCGAAAACTTTATCGGCACTTTTAAACTTGAAAGCTTTCTCCCGTATCTTTTAGGTCTCGTAACCGCAGTAATTTGCGGTGCAGCCATAGGTATTGAAAGAACACATCGCCAAAAAGAGGCTGGTATCAGAACACACATAATAGTTGCTTTAGGTTCAGCACTTATTATGATTGTAAGTAAATACGGATTTTTTGATATTGTAGGTTTAGCTGACCACGTCAACCTTGATGGTGCACGTCTTGCAGCACAGGTTGTTACCGGCATAAGCTTCCTGGGTGCAGGTATCATTGTTTACAAAGGCACTGTCAAAGGTCTTACCACCGCAGCAGGTGTCTGGACCACCGCAGGTATAGGACTCGCAGCCGGTGCAGGTATGTACGGAATAGCAGTTTATGCGACAGTTATACTTCTTGTAGTTCAAATTTTCATACACAAACTTCTCCCTGTTGAAAACACCAGCACTGCTTCCGTAAGTATGAAGCTTGTTGACGATGCCGAAGCAGTTGAATCAGTTATAAACGTTTTTAAAGAAAATGGTTACGCAATTTTATCAAACTCTGTAGAAAAGAAAAACGAAAAATATGTTTGTCTTTTTACAATCAGAGCCAAAAACCATATTAACCCGGAAGAAATCACTAATTTATTCAGCAGTAATGAATATGTAGTTTCGGTATCAATATAAAGGATTAATAAAAGAGAGGTAATCACCTTGAAAAACAGCGTCACTTTTGAAAATAAATTAAAACCCTTTCCGGTTATAATCGGTGCAATCGGCATAATTCTTGCACTTGTTCTTAACATCGTGCGTCTTAACATAATAGCGGTAATAAATGTTGCCTTCATGTGCATAGTTTCAGCAATCATATTTATAGGTATCGTTTTTTGCAAAAAACTTTACAAATGGTTTTTAGTCGGCTACTGTGCATCGGGTATAGGTATTTTCATCTATTACCTTATCTGGGGTGCCGATGCAGGTTTTGGAGCATTTATCAGCGGTAAAGCCGGTTGGTCAAGTGCAGATAATCCCCTTTTTGCAGGTGAAGGTAATTTCTTAACAAGGCTCGGTGGCGGTATCCTTTTGCTTTTGCCTTGCATTGTTGCTGTTATTCTTCTTGTTTTAGTTGTTAAGAAGACTTTTAATAAAAAAGGCTTACACCGTTTTCTATCATCTTTCTTAAGTGTGTTCCTTGCAGGAACAACCGTATTTTATGTTCTTACAATGAACTTACGTTCAGAGCCAAATGTAAAACGCCTTTGGGAAGGTCACGATGACTATCTTGACGGCGTTGATAAAGTGAAAAAAGGCAGTCCAAACGTCCTTTTTATTCTTATGGACGATATGGGCTATGGCGATACATCTCTCAATGGAGCTATTTACGACACCCCTAATATGGACAGAATCGGTGAAGAGGGCATAAACTTTGACAACTTCTACTCAAGCTACTCTGTGTGCTCCCCTGCGAGATTTGCCCTTATGACCGGCAGATACCCCTTCAGAGGTTATGCAGATAATGTTATTTATCCCACTGTTGATACGCTTCTCCCACTTGCACAGACAAGAATTTTCAACTCCATTGAAATGGGTAACAACTGCGACGGTATGCTCGGTGATGAAATCACTTTAGCCGAATTATTCCAGAATGCAGGATATAACACTGGTGCTTTCGGCAAATGGCATTTAGGTGATTACGGCGAATACTTGCCTACAAACCAAGGTTTTGATTACTTCTACGGCAGTCATCACGTTAACGATATGACACCTTTCTACCATGTTGCGGAGGAAGATGGCGAGTACGAAATAGTTAAGGGTATAAACGACCTTAAAGATGAAAACGGCAAAAAAGACCAAAGCGAAATGACAAAGTGGATTCACGAGGAAATTACAGATTGGATTACCGATCAGGTTACAAACAGTGAAGATCCATTCTTTGCTTATTATGCCACACCGTGGCCTCACGCACCGATTTTTGTAGGTGATGAATTTAACGGCGAAACAGGTATGGGTACATATGCTGACTGTATCACAGAATTCGATTATTATTTAGGCGAACTTTTCAACACACTTGAGAAGTTGGGTGTTATGGATGATACAATCATCATTTTCACAAGTGATAACGGCCCTGCGCTTGAGGGTTCTGTTGGCGAACTTCGCGGCGGTAAATACCTTGCATACGAAGGAGGCCAAAAGGTTCCTTGTATGATTCGTTGGGGCAACAACAAAGGACTCTGGAAAGAAGGCACTACAAGAAAGCAAAGTGCAACACTTGTTGATATGCTCCCCACCCTTGTTGAGCTTTGCGGTATCACAGGTGACGGCGGCAAAAAGAATTATCTCCCCTTCGACAGAGATATAGACGGAGTTTCATTAGTTCCGTTACTTAAAAATGATACTGTAATTCATACAGAAGAACATCCCATCCTTCATATGAAACGCGAAAGCTTAAAGGCTATTCAGTACACAGTTCCCACATCTGAAATATTATCCTGTGATGAATACAAGGATTATAAATATCCCGTTCTTACAGATAATGAGTACATAACCTTCAAATATTTCCAAAGAATACAGAACGACAACTCTGCTTTCTTTGATAAATTCAGAAAAAATTGGTTACACATACTCAGCGATGACGCAGGCGAAAACCTTAATCGTTCATCAGTATATCCCACAGTTGCAGAAGAAATGAGCGCTAAAATGGACGAGATAATGAAAGGCTTTAAAAGTGACCGCCGTGGTATGAACGAAGAATATTATAAATAATATATTAAACCTCGGAATTTTTCCGAGGTTTTTATAAAAACGAGGTGATTTTTTGCCACCACTTTCAATAATGATTAAGCCTGCATCAAGTCTTTGTAATATGCGATGTGAATACTGCTTTTATCACGATGTTACAGACCACCGTGACATTAAAAGTTTCGGTTTGATGAGTGAAGAAACTGCAGAAAACTTAATAAAAAAAGCTTTGGATTTTGCTAATGGTGAAAGTATCGCCTTCGCTTTTCAGGGCGGTGAACCTACTTTACGAGGTTTAGATTTTTTTAAATATTTTTGCAAAAAAGTTAAGGAACTCAACAATAAAGGCAGTCAGATTTTTTACGGCTTACAAACAAACGGAACCATTATTGACGATGAATGGGCTGAGTTTTTCAGGAAGAATAAATTCCTTATAGGACTAAGTCTTGATGGCGACTTTGAAAACAATTCTTTCAGAATAGATGAAAAAGGCAATAATGTTTTTTATAAAATAATAAAGGCTGCTGATATTCTTACTAAAAACAAGGTTGATTTTAATATTCTCACCGTTTTGACAGGTAAATGTGCTGAAAATATTGACGATATTTTGCAATATTTTAAAAAGCGTGGTTTTAAATTTTTACAGTTCATCCCCTGTTTACGTCCTTTCGGTGATAACACCGAAAGCGAGCTGTATATGACACCCGAACAATACAAGCATTTTCTTATTAACGGTTTTAACTTTTATGTAAAAGAATATGTTCGGGATAATTACACAAGCATCCGCTATTTTGATAATCTTGTGCATTTATATTTAGGAAATCCAACTGAGCAATGTGGTATGTGCGGTCATTGTATGCATCAGTTCGTGGCAGAAGGTAACGGTAATATTTATCCTTGCGACTTTTATTGCACAGACGAATGGCTACTGGGAAATATAAACGAAGCAACAGAAAACTTTGATACATTGGCTCATTGTGAAAAAGCGACTGAGTTCTTAAGAGAAAGCCTTGCGTTTGATGAAAAGTGCAAAAAATGCAGGTTTTTCTCCATATGTCGCGGAGGAGGCTGCAAACGCTCACGAGCCGACAGAGATTATTGCGAAAGCTACAAAGGCTTCTTTGAAGCCTGTTTGCCACTTTTCAGAGTATTTATAAATGAGAAGAAATAATAAAAATCATCCCAAGAAATAAATTCTTGGGATGATTTTTTTACATATCATTTCTTATTAAATCTTCAAATGTTTCGCCTTTTACAGCGATATAATCTTCGTCACCGTTTACCATAATCACGGGAAGTTTTGGAATACGGTTATAGTTTGAAGCCATTGAGTAATTGTAAGCGCCTGTTGTGAGGACTGCTATAAGGTCGCCTCTGCTCACGGATTCGGGGAGTTTAACCTGAGGTTGAATTATATCTCCGCTTTCACAAAAACGTCCCACAAGGTCGCAGAGGAAGTTACATTCTTCATTTGCTTTATCAGCAGCAACAACAGTATACTCAGACTCATATAAAGCGAATCTCGGGTTATCACCCATACCACCATCAATGGCTACATAATTCTTATAGCCCTCAATACGTTTCACGTTACCCACTTTATAAAGGGTGATACCTGCATCTGCAACAATGCTTCTGCCCGGCTCCATACGGATAGCAGGTTCTTTAATATTAAGTTCGGCACAAACCTTTTTGACATACTCTGCAACCTGTCTGATATTATCTTCAATATCAATTTCCGGGTCATTTTCAGTATATCTTACGCCGTAGCCGCCGCCTAAATCAAGCTCCCTTGCTTCGAAACCTGTTTCGGTTTTGACATCTGCAATAAACTGAAGCATAATTTCAGCAGAGCGAACAAAAACATCGGAATCAAAAAGCTGAGATCCTACATGACAATGGAAACCTGCAAGATCTATATTAACCATTGAAAGTGCAGTTTTTGTAATTTCAAGTGCTGCGCCTGTTTCAATAGGAAAACCGAATTTTGAATCGACCTTACCTGTATTAACCGCCTCATAGGTATGTGTATCAATACCGGGAGTGATTCTGAAAAGTATTTTTTGTTTTATACCGCGCTGACCTGCAAACTCATTGATTGCCTCAAGTTCTTCAAGGTTATCTACCGCAAAACAGCCAACTCCGTTATCCATAGCAAAGTTGATATCAAAATCATTTTTACTGTTTGAATGGAAGCACACGTTTTCCATATTAAAGCCGGCACTCTTAGCGGTATAAATTTCTCCTGCAGAAACCACATCAACGCACATATCCTCGGACTCAACTATGTTATAAATCTTTTTAAAGCAACAAGCCTTGCTTGCATAAAAAGGTTTTGCATTGTCACCGAAATATTTTCTCATTGCAACTGTATATTTTCGGCAATTTCTGCGAATAGTCTGTTCGTCCATTACATATATGGGTGTGCCATATTTTTCGGCAAGTTCAACGGTACTTCTGCCACCGAAATACAAAACATTATCTTTTATTTCAAGATTGGAACAAATCATAAAAATACCCTTAATAGTTATAGATTAAACGTTAAGACCCTGCTCTCTCATAAGTTCACGCATTTTTGCTTCGTTTTCGGGTTCCATAGTTGTAAGAGGAAGACGAACATAATTTTCGCCGAAGCCCATAGCTGCAACTGCTGCTTTTGCAGGGATAGGATTAACTTCACAGAAAAGAGAGTTGATCAAAGGAAGAAGTTCAAGCTGTAAATCTCTGCTGCCTTCAATATCACCTTCGAAGAATTTATCGCAAATCTCAACAGTCTTTTTAGGAAGAATATTTGAAACAACGGAGATAACACCTTTACCACCTAATGATAAAAGAGGCACTATCTGGTCATCGTTGCCGGAGTAAATATCGAAATTACCCTTTGTAAGAGCAGCGATTTCAGCAATCTGTGAAATATTACCACTTGCTTCCTTAATACCAACGATATTAGGATGTTCCGCAAGAATTGCACAAGATGAAGGTGTTAAATTGCAGCCTGTTCTTGAAGGCACGTTATAAAGAATACAAGGCTTTGTAGAAGCGTCTGCAATAGCTTTGAATGACTCAATAAGACCGCGCTGAGTTGCTTTGTTATAGTAAGGTGTAACAAGAAGCATTGCATCGCAGCCCACTTCACAAGCAAACTTTGTAAGCGCAATAGCATAAGCAGTATCGTTAGAGCCTGTGCCTGCAACAACAGGAACTCTGCCATTAACTTTTTCAACAGCGAAACGAAGAACCTCTTTATGCTCTTCATCGGTAAGTGTTGAACCCTCACCACTTGTACCTGCAATTACAAGAGCATTGATACCTTCTTCAATCTGCCACTCAATAAGTCTTTCAAATGTTTCATAATCAACGCCGTTAGCGTTCATAGGTGTTACAAGAGCTGTACCCACACCTTGGAAAACTGTGTTTTTCATAAAAAAACCCCCACTTTGCATACTGCAAAAAAATAATAGTTGCCGAAAAGCAACTATCTACACATATAAATACCCCAATGGTATTATTGTATGTAAGATAGCTCTCCATCCCCAAAGGGATGACAACAATAAAGATATTATTCCTTATTGCCAGACCGACCCTTTACCACGAGCCGTCTTCGGCACCTGTTCCTTTCACCGCAACCGTTCCGGCAAAACGTTTAATTACGGATACTATTAACAAAATGCACCTCTATCGGTTGTTATAAATATATCACACTGCCTAACTATTGTCAACCATAAAAAGCCACAAAGAAATCACGGTATATCGACTAATTATTATATAAAAAACAAACAATTCCTCTCTGGCTTTGGCAAGAGAGGAATTTTATTAATTATATTACAAAACCGCCATTTACCGAAACAACCTGGCCGGTTATGAAATTTGCTTTTTCGGAAGCAAGGAAACTTACAGTATTAGCGATATCTTCAGGCATACCTAACACGCCCATAGGTGTTTCATCCGCCAATATTTTTTTATCATCGTCAGAAAATTGCTCCATCATATCTGTGAGTACAACTCCCGGAGAAACCGAATTTACGGTTACACCGGAAAGTCCAACTTCCTTTGCAAGAGCCTTTGTAAGACCTATAAGACCGGCTTTAGCAGCAGAATAATGAACCTCCATAGATGCACCAACCTCGCCCCACATGGAAGCTATATTGATTATTTTTCCGTTTTTTTGACGAATCATAAAAGGCAACGCACTGCGACAACAATTAAACGCACCTGTCAGGTTAGTTCCAAGCATTTTTTGCCACATTTCATCGGTTATATCAGTAAAAAGAGCTTGTTGAGCAATACCTGCATTATTTACAAGTACATCTACACCGCCGAAAACATTTTCTATTTCAGAAAACATTTTTTCAACCTGTGCCGAATCAGATACATCTGCTCTATATATTTCAACACACGTGACATGTGACAATTCCTTTTTCAATTCAACTGCACTTTGTTCAGATGTATTAAAATTAAGTGCAATATTATACCCATCCTTTGCCAAGGCACGGCAAATGGCTGCACCAATCCCCTTTGCGCCGCCTGTTACAAGCGCTGTTTTGCGTTTATTCATGGTCATGATTATGTTCGGTTGTTTCAATAGCGCCTACAAATTCGGAAACACCCTCTTCATCAAGCGTTGTCTTCTTATAATCTGACGGAGGTGCAAAAACAGACGCCGGCACTACCGCAGAAACGCTATCATAATAAAGCACACTACCATCAGGAGAAACTGTTTTCATAATTGTGCTGCCAATGAAATAATCTCTTACTCCATCAGCATACACAACTACATCATATAAAGAACCATCTTCAGACACATTCATAGTCTGCACTACTTTTTTATTTGTATCGAGAGCGCTACCTGTGAAATTAGCATACTCTTCATCGGTCATATTTTCTTTTAACATTTCTTTGGTAACTTCAATGTAAGTTTTTTCGGTAACTGAAAGAAGATAAACCATATCTTCAGTAACAATAACACCCAACTGCTGACCATTAACCATCGTAAACATTGATAATTTTTCGCCACTACGAGCCACCTTATAGGGTGTTGCTTCGCCTTCGTAAACAGCTCTACCTGTTATCATATACTGAGTTGATGCAAGCACCGCTGCATCATCCTGTACATAAGGTAAATCCTCAGTGTTTTGAGAAGAAGTAGGTTTTTTACCATCTGTTGAAGCGGAAGTGCCGGGTTTCTTGTCGGTTGAGTTTCCGTTTTGTGCTGTTGTGGTTACATTGTTTTTATTAGCAACTGCCTGTTGTAAACGATCGCTTGACACACCTGTGGGAGCAGTAGTGCTATTATTCTCTTTATTAAAGAAAGATTCGCCCTGCTTAATCTCTTCTTTTGAAATTGTTACTGACTCAGTAGCTATAACAACACCTTTATCATCAGTTACTTCAATAATAGCTGTATGTGACTGTGTATCTTCAGGAGTCTTTTTGCCGCCTAAATCTAAGGACATCTCGCAACCGCTAAGAACGAAAACAAGAGATGCGAGAGTTATTGAAATTATTAATAAAGTTATCTTCTTCATAATGACCTCCGTTATAAATATAGTTAATTTTATCACAGTTTTCCGAAAAAAACAACCATCTACCACACAAGCCGCCGATTATTTACAAATAATTAAAAAACTGTTGCATTACATCAAAGCAATATAATGCAACAGTTTAATTTTATGATTTTTCTGCTTTTACAAGTTCCCTTAAATGTTTAAAAGTATAATCTTCACCCTTTTCTGCAAGCTCTTTTAAAAAGCTCTCCAGCAAGTCAGATGTTTTAGGATGAATAACACGTCTACCCTTTGCCCTTAAAAAATATTCCAACGGAGATTGGTCGGTATATTTATCACCATTATAAATCTTACCCGCCGCAACTCGATCACAAAACATCTCCACAACATAATTAAACGGCATTTCAACAGGCTCCACCACCTTTGATACCGTATTGTAATCCGTCCAATATTCAAAATGGTGTTTATTTCTGCCTTTATGATGAATCCACGCAAGGGAGTAACCATTTTTTTCCCTTTCGCCTTCATTTGGGCTGCGCGTGCCCGTATAATATTTCGCTCCGGGAATAAACTCCGTAGGAGAATATTTAGACAAGTCATGTCTTAAGCCTTGCCATAAAATACCCGCTTTTTTACAATGCTTTATAACAACGTGACGATGTTTTGTTATTGTTATAAAATGTTTAATCGGATGTCCCATATCAACTTAATCGGAACACATAAAGGTGTTCGCTGTCTACATCTTCAGGTGAACAAATATCTGCTCTGAGGGCAAGTTTTCCGTCACGATTAATAACCTCTACACTTGCATCACTTCCGAGAAGAGAAACATTGTATTTATCAGAATATTCAATTTCAGGGAAAATTGTTTCTTTAGAAGGAAACCTTTCTGTAATAGCATAAATGTTTCCGTCGCGTTTAGTATAATAAACACCGTTTGAATGTTTCTTGTTATACACTTCGCTTTCGTAAATAGCTTCACCATTTACCTGAAGCCATTTTCCCATACCGAGAAGTCGTTCTTCCATAATAGGAGGAATTGTACCGTCGCCATCCGGACCGATATTAAGGAGGAAGTTGCCACCCTTTGAAACAAGATCACAAAGAGTTTTAAGCAGCTCTTTTACAGAAAGATAATCTTCACAACCCTCTTCTTTGTTTATACCAAAGGAGCGACCTATACCGCGACACTCCTCAAAGGGTCTGTCAAGCTCAACATCCTCAATACGGCGTTCTGTGCCAAGGTAAACGTCAATAATTCCATACTCAGTAGTAAAGTTACCGCCCTTTCTGCCACGGGTTTCTTTACCCCAACGATCATTTGGTACAATGAAATCCTTAACAGAGGATTCGTTATAAAGCCACTGTAAAAATTCGGTTGAATGCCAAACTGAGCTTTCATGCTCCCATTCACCGTCCGTGAAAAGAGTGTTGGGTTGATACTTTTCAACAAGCTCCTTAAGCATAGGATGAAGGTGTTCGAGAGCATATTTTTCGGGGTCTTCGAGGTAATAAGGATGCCACCACTCATAAACAGAATGATACACGCCAAAACGAACTCCCGTACCCTCCATAGCGTTCTTAAGTTCCATAAGGAAATCGCGTTTGGGTGCACATTCCATAGAATTAAGACCGGGAGCATACTTAGTTTCATAAAGGCAATAACCATCGTGATGCTTTGAAACAAAGTTTATGTATTTAGCGCCTGAACGCTTGAAAAGATCTGCCCATTTATCCGCATCGAAACGATGTCCTGTAAATTCGTTAACGAAATCATAATATGGTCTGGAATTGTAATGCTCTTTGTGGAAAGCCTTGTATTTTTCCTGAGCCGGTGTTTCGCAATTTTCCATATTACAAGAATAACCATACCACTCAGCATAATCTTTTTTTGGAGCATACGCAGGAATACTGTAAAGCCCCCAATGTATAAAAATACCGAATTTCGCTTTGCCAAACCATTCCGGTACTTTTCTGGAATTAAGTGATTCCCAATTATTTTCGTACATTATTCTTACCTCTTTTCATATACTTCAACTCCGAAATGCACTGTTGTTTCAAGAGTTTCCTGTCGGAGTAAATTTTCTGTTTCTTCCCTGCCTGTTTTATAGTAATACGGAGTCATCCTGAAAAGATTCAAAATATCATCGCTATTAGCAAGGTTAATTTTATATTTAATTTCTTTAACCGAAACAAGCCTGAAAAGCTCTTCATTTCTTATTTCCGGTTTATTTTTATATGGCTCTTTATACAAGGTGCATTTTAATTCCCATAAATGATCCTCAAAGGGAACAGCTTTTATAAGAACACCGTCATCCTTTAAAATTCTTGAAAACTCTTCATAAGCAGATGGCGCAAAAATATTTAAAACGCAATCAACGCTTTTATTACCAAAAGGTAAAGAGAAAGCGCTTGCTACCGCAAACTGTGAAGCTATCAACGCTTTAGCCGCATATCTTAAAGCATCCTTTGATATATCTATTCCGAAAAGCTTAAAACAACCGCAATCAGAAACTGCACCTGTATAATAACCCTCACCACAGCCTATATCAGCAATAACACCATTTTCACAAACCTTGGATTTTACAGCTTCACAAATACCGACTCGAAGCTCTTCATAATAACCCTTTGCAAGAAAATCACGACGCGAACGGACCATAAGCTTATCGTCACCATGTCGCTTAAGCGAGGATTGTTGTGACATCAACAAATTAACATATCCATCCTTTGAAATATCAAAGCAATGACGATTTGCGCATACATAGGATCTATCTGCAACAATCAGACTTTCTTTACAAACAGGACAAATAAAACAAGACATATTCATTACCACGAATTAAAGGCTACCAAACGGCAGCCTTATATTTTATTCCTTAATAAGAAGTTTTTTAAGTTCACTCATAAATGTATTTATATCTTTAAACTGTCTGTAAACAGATGCAAAGCGAACATAGGCCACTTCATCAATATCTTTAAGTTTATCCATAACGTGTTCGCCAATTTTAACGGAAGTCACTTCCCTGTCAAGAGAATTTTGAAGCTCTGCCTCAATTTCATCAACGGCTTTAACGATAACTTCAACAGGTACGGGTCTTTTTTCGCAAGCACGCATCATACCATTGAAAAGCTTGTCACGATCAAACACTTCACGTGATTTATCCTTTTTCACAACAATAATTGGCACACTTTCAATAATCTCGTAGGTTGTAAAACGTTTGCCACAGCTTATACACTCTCTACGACGGCGTATACGCTCCCCTTCGTCAGTTGGTCTTGAATCAATAACCTTGCTTTCCTCAAAATTGCAAAACGGACATTTCATAAAGGTGCACCCCTTACCAATTTAAAATCACCTTTATTATACCAAAAGTAGTGCGTCAATTCAAGAGTTTTAACAATATTTTGTGTATTGTCGTATGATGGTGGCAATTACCATTGATAGAAAACGAATATTATATTATCATTAACAAGGTGATTATAATGTTAGAAAGATTACAAAATATAAAAAACTTTTATAAAACTTTAGGAAGCAACACAAAGCTGATGATAAGAATAACTTTCATAACTGTTATCTGCTTATTACTTGCAGCTATCTATGCATACACTGCAACACATACACCCTTTCATTTCGAGCTTTTAAAAATATCAGATGATTTACTGGAATGCACCAAAAGTGTTGCTGTAATTGGATTTACAGGAACACTTATTTTAAACGGTTTAGAAAAATAAATGTTGATATATGCTAAAAATAGCACCACCTTTTGTCAAATCGACAAAAGGTGGTGTTGCATAAAATCCACTATAATTTAATTGATATTAAAGTTTAATTTTGATACACGGACGTACTCCACAACCGTTTTTCGAAAACCTGTCGTACGCATCACCATTAAGATATCCATCAGGTTTTACGATTATTGTGTCAGCTGAAGAATAACCTCTCGAGCACACCCACCAACAATCATCACGAAATATTCCTTTAGAATGTGCATATTTGGTCATTTTTGCTGCACGCTGCTCTTGGGTCATAAGTTCACTTGCCTGTTTACATGTTAAAATAAAAACTTTTGTTCCATTATCATCTGAAATTATTGATTGTTGTTCAGAATCATCAAATGCTTCAGTCAAGAATTCGCCATTAAGCCACTTTCTGATATCACTTTCAAGCCATGTCCAAGTTGAAACATATTTTTTATTAAAATCTTGTTCAGAGAGTATCATTTTACTTATCAAAGTAACATACTCATCAGTTTTTTCGATAACAACCCATTCAATCGGTTCTTTTTGTACAGCATCATTCTGATAGTAGTTACCAAACTTTACAACTTCATTAATTTCCATTTCAACAACCTCCGTCAAAAAAATATAATAATTAAAGAACACATAACTTGTTCTTTTTTTAGAATATCACACTCACTATAAAAATGCAATACACATATCATATATAATAAAAAGACTATCTTGTCCTAAAACAAGATAGTCTTTTTGGTGAGTTATCGGGGATTCGAACCCCGGACACCCTGCTTAAAAGGCAGGTGCTCTGCCTACTGAGCTAATAACTCATATATAAACCCTGAAAAACAGGGTTAATATTTATTTTATAAATGCAAAAAGTACAACCGCTACAAGAGAAACAACGAAGAAAATAGCTGCAACAATTTTGGTGATAGTTGCAAGTTTTGATTCGATTGTACGACCTTTGTTCTTATCAAAAAATGTATCAGAGCCGCCGGCAATTGCACCGGAAAGACCTTGTTGCTGACTCTGCTGAAGCATAACAACAACAATGATAACTATTGCAGATAAAATAAGAACAGCACCGATAAGGTATTGATACCACTCCATATATTACTTTCCTTTCGATTTGGGAATAATCATATTCACAACGCCTAGATATATTACCACAGCATTTCAGAAAAAGCAAGTCTTTTTTTCACTTTTTTTCATTTTTTTGAAAAAAATTTTTTAAAGGTTTATTTTTGCGTTTTCAGGGTATTATATTACCGGCGGATAAAGTTATAAAATAAGCGTTTGCATTCAGTATTGTGTTTATGTGTTATGCAGCCCTATGGCTATTACTGATACTGATCAAGCTTTATTCGCTGCGCCTGTTCCGGAAAAGGAACAGGCGTTTTAGTTTAGTTACATAAAATTATTACGAAGTTACTCTAATGTTAACTGTTCCGCAGAATCTTCTGCGCTAAGTGTGGCACCCGCTGCAGGGAGTGTTTTGGTTCTGTAACGATGGGGCCTTACAAACTCCCCTTCTTTATAAAATCTTACACTTTGAAGTTTATGGTACTTCTTAAGAGTCATAACATTAACACCTGCGGTATCTTTGGTAGTCTTTGCGGAAATTGCACCTGTATTGACAAGTAAAATCCTACCGGCTGTTGACGTAATAACCACTTCGGTTTCTTCGGTAATATACAGTGCTGCAACCAATGGTGATTTATCGCTATATGCTTTAATAAGTTTTTTTCGATTTGTCTTAGTAGCATAAGAACTCATACTTACCTTTGCTACCTTACCGTTTTCGAAGAAGAAAAGCATATAGCCTTTATAATCCGTTGTAACTGCCATATAAACAGGTTTTTCGTCTTTATCAAAGCCAAGCTTTGAAGGTATAAAATCACCTAAAACGCTTGCTTTAGAATCATCAAATTCACTTGCTTTAGATTTATACACCTGACATTGATCGGTAAAGAAAAGAAGTTCTGCAGAGTTTTTGGAGTTGACTGCCGCCACCATCTCATCGTTTTCTTTTAACTTCTGCTCACCACCCATACGCAATGAAAGCGGTGTAATCTTTTTAAAATAGCCGTCACGTGTAAAGAAAAGATTAACTTCATAATCGGGAACTTCTTCAACAACTTCTTCTTCGGTGTCAGAATCGTAAATAATCTCGCTCTTTCTGTCTTTGCCGTATTTCTGTGAAATTTTGGTAAGTTCATCAACGATTATCTTTTTGATTCTTGATTTGCTGTTGAGCATATCTTCCATATCTTCAATGCTTTTCTTTAAATCGTCAACATCAGCAATTCTTTTAAGAATGTACTCTCTGTTAAGGTGACGGAGTTTAATCTCTGCCACATATTCTGCCTGTATTTCATCGATTCCGAAACCAATCATAAGGTTAGGAACGACTTCTGCTTCTTCTTCGGTTTCACGAACTATTTTTATAGCTTTATCGATATCAAGCAAAATCTTTTTAAGACCTAAAAGAAGATGAAGTTTTTCTTTAGCTTTGCTCAAATCATAAAAAACACGTCTTCTTACGCACTCGGTACGGAATGCTATCCATTCAGTAAGAATTTCAGCAATGCCCATAACTCTCGGAACGCCTGCAACAAGAATGTTGAAGTTAGCGCTGAATGCGTCTTCAAGCGGAGTCATTTTATAAAGGCGTTTCATGAGTTTTTCGGGATCGGTACCGCGTTTAAGGTCGATAGTAATTTTAAGACCGGACTTATCTGTTTCGTCACGGATATCACTGACTTCTTTCAAAGAGCCTGCTTTCGCCTTTTCAATTATTTTTTCAATAATTGCCTCACAAGTAGTTGTAGCAGGAATTTCAGTAATATCGATGCAGTTATTGGATTTATCATAAGAATACTTTGCTCTTATTCTGATTGAACCTCTACCGGTGTTATACACTTCCTCAAGGGCTGCTCTGTCGTAAATTATCTGTCCGCCGCCAATAAAATCGGGAGCTTTCAATGTTTCAAAAACATCAAATTCAGGATTCTTTATAAGACCAATAGTTGTTTCGCAAAGTTCACGAAGATTAAATGAGCATATATTACTTGCCATACCTACGGCAATACCGCTGTTCATATTAACAAGCACACTCGGGAACGAAACCGGAAGAAGTGTAGGTTCTTTCATAGTACTGTCGTAGTTATCCACAAAATCAACAGTATCTTTATCTATATCCGAAAAAAGTTCAGAACATATACTTTCAAGTTTCGCTTCTGTGTAACGAGCAGCAGCATATACCATATTCTTTGAATATGCTTTACCGAAGTTACCTTTACTGTCAATATAAGGATGAAGTAGTGTTTCATTACCCTTTGAAAGACGCACCATTGTTTCGTAAATTGCTGCATCACCATGAGGGTTAAGTTGCATTGTTCTACCCACGATATTGGCAGATTTAATTCTACCACCATTAATAAGTCCCATCTTATACATAGTATAAAGAAGTTTTCTGTGTGAGGGTTTAAACCCATCAATTTCCGGAATTGCACGGGAAACAATAACACTCATTGCATAAGGCATAAAATTGGTTTCAAGGGTGCTTGTGATTTGTTGATTTACAACTTCACCGGCACCTATAATTTTTGCCTTAACTTCATCTTCTTTAATTATTGCAGGATTTTCTTTTTTCTTTCTTGCCATAATTGTCTCCTATTATTTCAAGCTTTTTAATAACATTACAGAAAAGTAATAATATTAAAACACAATCAATTCAAACACATTAATTTTATGAAATATCTGCAAGGTCAAGATAAAGATGACCATTTTCTGCAATATATTCTTTTCTATCCTGAAGATTGTCACCCAGGAAAAGCTCGAATTTTTCAGAAATCAAATCTTCCACATCATCAGGTTCAACCTTAATAAGTCGACGCGTTTTTGGGTTCATGGTTGTAAGCCACATCATATCAGCATCATTTTCACCGAGACCTTTTGAACGCTGGATAGTATATCTGGCATCACCAATTTCGTTTAGTACATCAATTTTTTCTTTTTCGGTATAAGCAAACCATGTTTCACCTTTTGATGTTATCTCGTAAAGCGGTGATTCCGCAATAAATACCTTGCCCTCACGAATAAGCGTAGGCATAAGACGATAAATCATAGTAAGAATTAGTGTTCTTATATGGAAACCGTCCACGTCCGCGTCGGTACAGATAATAACCTTGTTCCAACGAAGATTATCAATATTAAAAAGTGAGAGATCTTTATTTGATTTGGAAGAAACCTCTACACCACAACCAAGAACTTTTATAAGGTCTACTATAATTTCGCTTTTAAATATGCGGTTGTAGTCACATTTCAGACAATTAAGGATTTTACCCCTTACAGGAATAACCGCCTGGAATGCAGAGTCCCTCGCCTGTTTACAAGCACCTAAAGCAGAGTCACCCTCTACTATGAAAATTTCGCGTTCACTTTTATCTTTACTACGACAATCAACGAATTTTTCAACCCTGCTTGCCATATCATTAGATGTAGCAAGAGTTTTCTTGAGATTCAGCCTTGTGGCTTCTGATTTAACACGGGAACGCATATTTATAAGTATTTGTTCACAAAGCCTATCTGCATCAAGTTTGTTTTCAATAAAGTAAATTTCAAGTTGATGCCTGATAAATTCCGTCATCGCCTCTTGAATAAACTTGTTGGTAATTGCTTTCTTGGTCTGATTCTCATACGAAGTCTGTGTAGAGAAAGAAGAAATAACAAGTATCAGACAATCCTCAATGTCCTGAAAGCTGATTTTAGAGTCGGTTTTAACGTATTTATTATTCTGCTTAAGGTAGGCATCTATTTGCGCTACAAAAGCACTCTTAGCCGCTTTTTCAGGAGCACCTCCATGCTCAAGAAAACTTGAGTTATGATAATACTCTTTAAGTTGCTTTTTGTTAGAAAAGCACATAGCCATATTGATTTTAAGCTTATATTCAGGCTTGTCTTCACGGTCACGGCCCTTACGTTCAGCCTGCCAGAATTGTACACTTGTAAGCCCATCCTCGCCTACAAATTCATTTACATAATCTACAATTCCGTTTTCATACATATACTCAAATGTTTCAAACTTTGTTTCGGTAAGCTGATTTCTGAGTATAAACTTAATCCCTGAGTTTACAACAGATTGTCTTTTAAGAGTATCCTGATAAAACTCAAGCGGAATATTAATATCTGTAAAAACTTTCATATCGGGGCGCCATTTAATACGCGAACCTGTATCCTTTTTCTCGTAAGGAGTTTTCTTCATCTCGCCGTTTATTTTACCCGCTTTGAATTTAAGCTCGTAACAAAAACCACCTGTATGAATTTCTGCTTCCATATACTCAGAAGCGTACTGTGTTGCACACAATCCGAGACCATTGAGACCCAGGGAATATTCGTAGCTTCCGCCATCGTTGGTATCGTATTTACCGCCTGCGTACAAATCGCAAAAAACAAGTTCCCAGTTGTAGCATTTTTCACGATTATTATAATCAACAGGAATACCTCTGCCGAAGTCCTGAACTTCAACAGAGTTATCAAGAAAACGTGTTACGATAATTTTTTTACCATGACCTTCACGGGCTTCGTCGATAGAGTTTGAAATAATTTCAAAAACAGAATGTTCGCAACCCTCAATACCGTCAGAACCAAAAATAACGGCAGGACGCTTACGAACTCGGTCGGCACCTTTTAATTTTTTAATACTGTCATTACCATATTCTTTCGGTGTTTGTGTTTTTGCTTTCGCCATTTATTTACCTATCCTTTCGGAAAATACCAAGTTTGGGGATTATACCTAATATATTATACAATATGTAGTAATTTAGTCAAGTAAATTCTTGACACAAAAGTTATAGTGGGGTGATTTAAGGGACTATGATGAACTATATCTGGCCTTTGATGATTGCTTTTTCATTTATTTGCGCCATTGCCACAGGAAATATGAACAATCTTTCTTCGTCGATAATAGCCGGCGGAACAGATGCGATAACTTTAGCAATAAAACTACTTGGAATTATATGTCTTTGGAACGGACTTATACAAATTGCAGAAAAAAGCGGACTAACAAAAAGTCTTTCAAAACTTCTTACTCCTGTTTTAAAGTTATTGTTTCCTACACTCAAAGATGAAAAAACAAAACAAGCCATTGCCATGAATATGACCGCCAATATCCTCGGTCTTGATAATGCCGCAACACCATTGGGTTTAAAAGCAATGAAAAGATTGCAGGAATTAAACACTGATCCGAATACTGCCGATAATAATATGGTGCGTTTTGTGGTTATAAATACCGCCTCTTTACACCTTATATCTACAACCATAGCATTATTGAGGCAAGAATACGGCAGTGTTTCACCCACTGAAATACTTCTGCCGGCATTATGCACGTCATTCGCGGCTATATGCTGCGGATTGCTTATGACTTCTGTTTTGAAAAAGGTGTTCAAATGACAAAAATAAGCGATTATATGATTCCCTGTATAGTTGTACTTATGGTTTTTCACGGTGCATTTAAAGGCATAGATATTTTCAGTGAATTTATAGCCGGTGCTAAAAATGGTTTTAAAATTGTGCTTAATATAGCCCCGTCTCTTATAGCGCTTATACTGGCAATAAATATGTTGAAAGCGTCAGGTGCGCTTGAGATATTATGTTCTTTTGTGTCACCTGTTGCGAATCTGCTTGGCATACCGGAAGATGTTATCCCACTGACCATACTTTCACCCATTTCGGGAAGTGGCTCACTTGGGATGTACGAAAATATTCTTAAAGAGAATGGCCCGGATAGTTTTGTGGGCCGTTGCGCTTCCATTATGATGGGTTCAACTGAAACTACATTTTATACCATGACAGTTTATTACGGATCGGTCGATATCAAAAAAACTCGACACACATTGCCAAGTGCATTGTGTGCCGATTTTACAAGTTTTATTCTTTCACCTAAAATAGTGAAGCTGTTTTTTAAGTAATTTTTAATAGAATAATTGGGTAAACATTGGATCAGAATGCATTGAATACGCCGAATCATCGCAGCCCACTATAATATGATCAGACAACAAAAAGCCTAACCTTCTGAACATAACACAAATCGCTCTTGTTGAATCAATATCGCTACCTGAGGGTTCACAGCTGGTTGCAGGATGATTATGGGCAAGAACAGCCGAGGTTGCATTAGAATCTATGACAGCCTGAACAGCCTTTCTCACATCAAGCGAAGCGGTGCTTTCATCACCTTCGGAAATAGTTACAGTCTTTTTCAAGCGTTTTGCCGCATCAAAGCAGAAAATAACTACTTTTTCTTTTTTAGCTCCGCTAAGCTCAAAAACAGCTATTTTCTTAAAATCCTCAGCATTCTTACAAACCAATTTTCTGCGACCCTTTGACTTTGATACACGACGAAAGGTTTCACCCATGGCTGCAAGCATTATTGCTGTAACAGGACCTACACCATCTATTTTTTCAAGACTAGATATTTCCGCATTAAACACTTCATCCAATGAGCCGAATTCATCAATCAGTATATGTGCAAGTTCATTTGTATCCGAGCGTGGAATAGAATGGAACAAAAGCAATTCGAGAAGCTGATGTTCGTCCAGATGCGAAAATCCATTCTCGTACACACTTGCCCTTACACGTTTTCTGTGACACTCATGAAAATTTTTCTTTTCCTGTTTCATCACAAAAATTACAGATTCTGTGCTGCTTCCTTAAGAGTTTCAGCCATATCGGTCTTTTCCCAGGCTACATCTAAATCAATTCTACCCATGTGACCGTATGCTGCAAGTTGTCTGTACTGAGGCTTTCTTAATTCAAGTTTCTCGATAATAGCAGCGGGACGAAGATCAAAATATTTTTCAACAAGCTCTTCAAGTTTGTGATCTGCAATTTTACCTGTACCGAAAGTATCAACACGAACCGAAAGAGGACGCGCAACACCAATAGCATATGCAAGCTGAAGTTCGCATTTTTCTGCAAGACCTGCTGCAACAATATTTTTAGCAACATATCTTGCGGCATAAGCAGCGCTTCTGTCAACCTTTGTGGGGTCCTTACCGGAGAAAGCACCACCACCATGGCGTGAATAACCGCCGTATGTATCAACGATAATTTTTCTTCCTGTAAGACCGCTATCACCCACAGGACCACCTACAACGAAATTGCCGGTGGGATTAACATAAAGCTTGGTATTCTCATCAAGATATTTTTCAGGAATTATTGGTTTAATAACATGCTCGATAATATCTTTACGAAGAATTTCTATATCCATAGGATCGTGCTGTGAAGAAACAACAACTGCTTCAACTCTTACAGGTTTATCGTTATCGTCATATTCAATTGTAACCTGGCTCTTGCCATCAGGACGAAGATAGCTTAAAGTACCATTCTTTCTAACCTCTGTAAGACGAAGAGCAAGTTTATGTGCAAGTGAAATCGGTAAAGGCATAAGCTCTTCGGTATCGTTACAAGCAAAACCGAACATCATACCCTGGTCGCCTGCGCCGTGAAGATTATATGCATCTTCCTCGCCGCCTTTGAGTTCAAATGATTTATCAACTCCCATTGCAATATCGGGTGACTGTTTATCAAGAGTTGTGAAAACTGCGCAACTGTTACCGTCAAAACCGCATTCGGGATTATCAAAACCAATATCACAAACAACTTCACGCACAATAGCGGGAATATCAACCTGTGCATTTGTTGTAATTTCACCCATTACCATAACCATACCTGTTGTGCAGGTAGTTTCACAAGCAACACGTGACATACTGTCCTGTTCAAGTAAAGCATCAAGAATAGCATCGGAAACCTGGTCACAAACTTTATCGGGATGTCCTTCTGTTACAGATTCGGATGTAAAAAATCTTTTAAACATAATTAATTAGCCTCCAAAATAGAGTAAATCAGTACACCTCATAATACAACACATTAACATTCTTGTCAAGTTGTGTCGACAGTAAAACACCCATTTAACAAAAGCTTAACATTATTTAAAGGAGCTGTAAAAAACAAACGTTTTCACAGCTCCTTTTTAGGGAATAGGAATATTTTTATTCAAGACCGATACTCACAGATAACGCCTGGTTTATTTTTGTCATATCCGTCTCCGGCAAATTACCCATTTTTTCACGCAATCTTTTTTTATCCAAAGTTCTTATCTGTTCAAGAAGAACTACCGAATCTTTAGAAAGACCGCAAACTGCTGCATCCACACTGATATGCGTCGGCAATTTCGTTTTAAACTGCTGACTTGTAATTGCTGCCGCAATTACAGTAGGACTGTATTTATTACCAACATCATTTTGAACTATAAGTACCGGACGTATTCCGCCTTGCTCCGAACCCACAACGGGACTCAAATCGGCATAGTATATATCTCCTCGTTTTATATTCAAGTTATCACTCTCCGACATGAAATTTACAACCTTATTTTTGCCAATAGGTATTAAAATAATCACATCGACGGGATTTTTTAATTTATCCGTCAGTACAGTATATACATATTTTGTCCAATGGTTAAAAAAAGACCTTTTGTGCTTTCACACAAAAGGTCTTTCGTAAATCAATCAGTTATCGGCGCGGTATTCAAGCCATAATTCTTTAATGTAAATTCCGTATCCGAATCAGATACGCAGTAAACAATAAGATTCGGGTTGCGATCCTGGAACGTTGTAATACCATAGAATGTTGTTTTTTCGTCTTCTATAGTAAGTTTTGTAAGTTCTGTACAGTAAGCAAAGCAGTACTGTCCTATACTCTTGCAGCCTTTTCTTATGGTAAGCTTTTTCAAAGATGAACAGCTTTCAAAAGCTGAAGTTCCGATACTACTTGTAACGGGAAGGTTAATATTTTCAAGGCTTGTACAACCTTTGAAAGCAGAAATGCCGATATCAACATTAACTGTGGAGCTGGCAAAAATAACATTTTTTAAATTCACACAATCCTGAAATGCTGAATTTCCGATAGATCTGACTGTACCGGGAATCTGAATTGAAGTAATTTTTGAACCCTTGAAGCAGTTGTTGCCTATACCTATAACCTGTTTACCCTGAATCTGACTGGGCAACATAACAACACTCTTATTGCCGTAATATGCCGTAATAACACCATCGGAATTAATTGCGAATTCGGTCATTTCACCATCGCCCTCTGTTGTGCTTACAGGCGTATCAAAAGCACCGGTATTATCGTAAGTGGGTTGATTATTCTGTGTGTTTTGATTATTCTGAGTCAACTGATTTGGATCAATGATATTGCCGAACTGGTCAACATAAACTATTGAAGTTACGTTATAGTTAGGAATAACCTGGGTTATTCCTATTGGCGGCACTGTTGATGAAACATCGCTGGCGCTGGTATCGGTAGCTGTTGCAAGGTTACTTGCAATCATATTAAGGTCAACCCATGATTCTGTCACAGCAGGTGTTGCAGGAAGTGTAGTAGGCTGGAGTGTATAAAGCGGCGCTGTGGATTGGACAGTGTCTTTATCTTTAGAAGTTAGTAGCCCTACCACAAGCACTGTTGCTGTTAATAATATTGCTATACCAAAAGCAATAATAATTTTTACCGTATTATTCATATATGTACCTCGCAAAGGCAAACGTATCGTATTTTCAATTCATTATACTATATAAAAACAAAAAAGTACATACCAATTTTTTACTAAATCGTTAATTTTTATTTTTTTAAATAATTTCATTATAGTAATTGTATTTTGTTTTTTTCTGTGATAAACTCAAACTAACAATTATAAAGCGAGGTTTTATTATGCAAAAATCTTGGTACAAAGAAATGGCAGTTTATCAGGTTTGGCCCCGTTCATTCTGCGACGGTAACGGTGACGGTATAGGTGACCTTAAAGGTGTACTTTCAAAACTTGATTACATCAAAAGTCTTGGTGTTGATGCAATATGGTTCTCACCTCTTTACAAATCACCTCAAAAAGACTATGGCTACGATATTGCCGACTACCGCAGCATTCAGCCTGAATACGGCACAATGGAAGATTTTAAACTGGTTCTTGACGAGGCTCACAAAAGAGGCTTAAGAGTTATTATGGACCTCGTTGTTAACCACACCTCAGACCAGCACGAGTGGTTCAAAAAGAGCATCGAAGAACCGGATAGCAAATACCACAATTATTACCACTGGTATAAAGGTAAGGGCAAACGCCGTCCTAACAACTGGATGTCAACCTTTGCCGGCCCTGCTTGGGAATATAACGAAAAGCTTGATGAGTACTATCTCCACCTTTTCGCTGTTGAACAGCCCGACCTTAACATGGATAATCCTGAAGTCCGTGAAGAAGTTAAGGACATCATGAGATTCTGGCTCGACATGGGTGTTGACGGTTTCCGCGAGGATGTTATTACCTTTATTTCCAAAAAAGAGGGCTTACCCTCAAGCCCCTACTGGTTCCCTGTTGCAACAGGTATTGAAAAATACATGCACGGTCCTCATCTTGACGAATACCTTCTTGAATTTAAAAACGATGTACTTTCAAAGTATGACTGTATGACCGTTGGCGAAGCTCCCATGATGACAACCAAAAACGCCCTCAAGCACATCACAGAAGGTCCTAACCAGCATCTCAATATGATGTTCCATTTTGAGCATATGGCTGCTGACTGTCTTTTCTATAGCTGGTTCAAAACTAAATTCAGCCTTAAAAGACTTAAAAAGGTTTTCTCAAGATGGCAGAAAGACCTTTACGGAAAAGCTTGGAACGCTCTTTATCTGGAAAACCACGACCAACCCCGTGTTATTAACCGTTACGGCAGCACAAAATACCGCGTTGAAAGTGCAAAAATGCTTGCTGTTACATATATTTGTCAAAGTGGTACACCATTTATTTATCAGGGACAGGAAATTGGTATGTTAAACTATCCCTTCACAGATATTGAACAGTACACTGATGTTTCCACAAAAAACAACTACAACGTTGCTAAAGCAATTATGGGTGCTGACAAAGCGCTCAGCCTTGCAAACTACGCTTCTCGTGACAACGCAAGAACAGTTGTTCAATGGAACGCTGAAAAGAATGCAGGCTTTACAACCGCTGATAAACCCTGGTTTATGGTTAACCCCAACTACACCGAAATTAACGTTGAAGCTGCTGAAAAAGATCCCGACAGTATTCTTAATTTCTATCGCGCACTTCTTAAATTCAGAAAAGAAAATGAAATCGTTATTTATGGCGATTACAAAGAACACTACAAGAGAAGCAAAGACCTTTATGTTTATGAAAGAAACTATGAAGGAAAACGCTTGCTTATTGTAAACTCTTTCACAGAAAAAGAAGTTGCTTTCAAGGCTCCTGAAGGTTTTGACCTTGCAAAAGGTAAATGTGTACTTTCAAACTACAAGGATACCGCTATTTCAAGCAACGGCTTTACAACAAAACCCTATGAAACAAGAGTTTATCTTTTTGATTAATTGAATTTAATTTTCCGGATAAAAACTCCACAAGGCTTAAAACCTTGTGGAGTTTTTTAGTATTTTAGTTTAATTTTAGCCGTTCACCGCTTTTGCAGTTTCTGTCTGAAGCTTCATAAAGTCAACCTTACCATAAGGTGTTTTAGGTAATTCGCTGACAAACTCATATTTATACGGCACACTGTGATGAGCGAGATGCTTTTTACAATGTTCTCTGATTCTATCCAACAGAGAGTCATCTGCTTCAACGCCTTCTTCAAGCACGATATAAGCCTTAGCAACTTCCTTTTTGTAAGGATGAGGCATTGCCACAACTGCACATTTAATTACTTCAGGAAGCTCCTCCACAACCTTTTCGATCTGGGTAGGATAAACATTATAACCTGATGAAATTATAAGCCGCTTAATACGCAATTTATAGTGAACAAAGCCACCTTCATCAATTACAGCCATATCACCTGTATGGAGCCACACTTTTCCATCAGCATGTCTGCGTAGAGCATTAACAGTTTCCATTTCGTTGTTTCTGTAACCCAACATAACAGTGGGGCCTGTTACACAGAGTTCGCCTTCTTCGTTGGGAGGCAAAACCTCTGTTGTGTCAGGTTTTACAACGCACATTTGGTTACCGATAAGCGGTTTTCCGATAGTACCTGATTTATAGCCATCATAAACAGAGAGGCTTAACGCCGCAAGACCTTCGGTCATTCCGTAACCCTCGCATATACGCACATCTGAATTATGAGAGGACAAGAAAGCATTAACTTTATCCTCCAACGGTTTCGGCAAAGTGTCGCCACCGCTGACCGCATATTTAAGGAAAGAAAAGTCGAATTTTTCAAGACCTTTAGCATTTGTCATAGCCTCGTAAAGTGTAGGAACACCGAAAAGCATAGTAGGTTTATTTTTCTTTATAATGCTACCGAAATTCTTTGCGTTGAAAGACGGAATAAGAACCGAACACGCACCAAAACAAAATGATACATGTACGCATACACCTAAGCCAAAGCCGTGGAATATAGGTAATATAGCAAGAATTTTATCCCCCACACTAACGTCATAAAGGGTAATAATAGCCTGAATACCAAAAGCGTTAAAATTCTTATTGGTAAGCATAATATCCTTGGGAGTACCTGTTGTGCCACCGCTATGAAGAATAACAGCCACTTCATCATTTTCTGAACCGGTAGGTTTATATTCTTCAGCAACAGAATGTGACTGTTTCATAAAGTTTTTCCAGGTTATATATCGCTTATCGTCACTTGGATAGCTATTCTTGTTTTTATTTGTAAGGCTATATGCCAGCTTCATAAATGCAGGCATTGTTTCGCCGGCAGAAGCAACAATTACTTTTTCAACTGATGTTTCATCAAGTATAGCCGAAACCTTCTTACCACACAAATCTATTGCAAGTAAGAATTTACTATTTACAGAATTAAGATAGTTCTTTATCTCCTCCTGAGCAGAAAGCGGATGAACAATGTTAGACACTGCACCCAACCTGTTTAAAGCATAAATAGTAATAACAGATTCAGGAGTATTAGGCATAAGAAGTGTAACTATATCACCCTTCCTTACGCCTAAATCATAGTAGGCATTAGAAACGATTTCTATCCGTTCAATAAGTTTCCGGTATGTGCATTTAGCTCCAAAATACTCATACGCAATTGCATCAGGATGACTTGCGGCTGATATCTTAACAACACCGAACATTGATACATCAGGTATATCGAAGCCAAGCTCACTTTCATTGTTAATATACGCATAAAGCGGATTTTTTTCTATAGGATACTTATCTAAAACTTGCATTTTGTTTTTCTCGCAGTCATTTTACTGCTTACCCTTTCTCTTAGTTTGTTGTTTTCTTCTTCCAAATCGTCACCGGTTATGTAATACGGCTCTTGAAAAACAATTTCTAATCTGCCTTGAAAAGGAATATAACTTCCGTTTATAGAAAACGGCACTATAGGACATTTGGTATCATACGCCATTTTAACAGCACCCATTTTGAAGGGTAGCAATTCAACACCATCAGGTTTTATTATTGTGCCTTCAGGGAAAATACCAATTACCTCCCCATCTGTTAAATACTGTTTTGCAGCCACAAGTGCATCATGGTCTTTTCTTTGACGATGAACCGGAATTATACCGCAATTTGTCATAAACCAATTTGTAAATTTGTATTTGAAAATCTCATATTTGGCAAGAAAATGTACGCATCTTCTTGTTGCCAAAGCTACTGCAAGACAATCCAACACGAATCTATGATTTCCTGCTAATACTACGCCACCTGTTTTGGGAATATTCTCTTTTCCTATTACTCTGGGTCTGAATATACCCCTGAACAGCAAAACACCCAATGGACGAACAATTCTATAAAGAATCGGTGAGTTAATTTGTTTCATTATTATTTACCCCTAAATTATTTTTTCTTATTCACATCAGTAAAAAATTTAATGCTTAATGCCACAACTGCTACCGCTGCCGCAACGAAAGCAAATTGTTTTTTATTATCTTCTTTACCCTTTTCGACATTTGAAATTATTTTATCAACAAGATTATCAATATGTTCTTCATCAAAGGTTATACTTTTTATAAGTCTCTCATATTCATCTACATAATATTCATTAACATAACAATTATTTGATGTCACTGTTTTCACGCCTTTCCATTTCTTTTTTCAAAAGTTCTCTGCCGTTTTGAAGTCTTTTTCTTACAGATTCAGGCGAAATGCCAATAATTTCGGCAACTTCTTTGGAGCTGTAACCCTCAATATAATAAAGAGTCATTACTATTTTATATTTTACAGGTAACGCCATTATTGTTTCAAAAACTTCTGTATCCTCATCTTCAATACCGATACTGCTCAATTCATCCAAATCTATGGTCTTGCGTTTCTTACGGAGCAAAACCATATTCTTACTTATATTGGTTGCTACTTTAATCAACCATGCTTTTTCATGTTCTGCACTTTTAAATTCCGGCGCTTTAGTCAAATATTTAAGGAATGTTTCCTGAAGCGCATCTTCAGCATCATCACGGTGACAAAGTATACAATAGCATACTCTGAACAACATACCGCTGTATTTATTGATGAGATCTTTTATGTATTCGTTACTATACGTTTGCTTAGTATCAGACATAAAATCACCTCTACTATTACTAAAACAAAATTGAATCACATTTTGTGAAGTTTTTTTGTGAACAAATTGTAAACTTTTCGTCACGAACCAATTTTTGGTACATATAATGCACTGAAATCATCCGAAATCTGACAGGCACAAGAGTGTCGGGCTGCCAAAAGCGGCAACAGAAATGTATTTTCATATCTGTGGGACAGTACATCGTTCCACGGATATTTTTTATTAAAGGAGGATATTATTGAACAATGTTTCAGGTATACACGGATTAACAACAAAAAAAGCGGAAGAACTCCAAAGAATCCACGGAAAAAATACTATCGCAGGAAGTGATAAAGAAAGTGTTTTTAAAAAAATATTCAGCACTTTAACAGAGCCGATGTTTTTGCTTCTTATAATTTCATCCGTTATTTATTTTATTCTCGGTGAGCCGAAAGACGGTGCGGTTATGCTGGTCTTTGTTACATTTGTTATGGGAATAGACTTTTTACAGGAAACAAGAACAGATAAATCTCTCAACGCCTTGAAGAACCTGTCTGCACCTAAGGCAACCGTAATACGTGACGGAAAAGAAACAGAAATCCTTTCTGAAGATATTGTACCCAACGATATTCTGTTACTTCAAGAAGGAATGAGAATTCCGGCAGACGGCATAGTTCTGGAAAGCTCCCCCATTCTCGTTGATGAGTCAACTCTTACAGGCGAAACGGAATGTGTATTGAAAGTTCCGGCAAAAAACACCTCCGCCAATACTGATTATTGGCGAAAAGATTATTGTTATGCAGGGACCCTTGCAGTTCAAGGCTCAGCAAAAATAAATGTCACACAAATCGGCAACAAAACCGAATACGGAAAAATAGGTAAAAGCGTAAAATCTGCACCTGCAAAAAAATCGCCTTTACAAATTCAAATAGATTCACTTGTAAAAACATGTACAATTATTGCAATTGTCTTTTGTGTTATTACTTGTATTCTTACATGGTTTACTGTTAATGAAACGAGCATTTCAAACAAACTGATTCAAAGTATTTTATCCGGGATAACCTTAGCAATGGCTATGATTCCTGAAGAATTCCCTGTTGTATTTGCTGTTTTTCTTTCAATGGGTGCCTGGCGAATTTCAAAGAAAAATGCATTGATACGAAAACTTTCAAGTGTTGAAACTTTAGGTGGCATTTCTGTATTATGCGTAGATAAAACAGGTACTTTAACCGAAAACAAAATGATTATAGACACCGTCTGGGCTTTAAAGAAAGATTCGGTTTTCTTAATGGAATCAGCCGTGTCAGCTTGCGTAAATGAACCATATGACCCTATGGAAAAAGCTATAATACAATACGTCGAAGGAAAAGAACCTTCCAAGCCTTTTCCGATTATTAAAAGTTATCCTTTTACCAATGAAGCGAAAATCATGGGATACGCAAGACTTATAGATGATAACTTAAGGCTTTGTGTTAAAGGCAGTCCCGAAAGTGTAATTGATATGTGTGTACTTTCAGAAGAAGATAAAAATATGATCAACAGAAAAATTCGTTCCCTATCCAAAAAAGGACTGCGTATTATCGCAATAGGATATAAAGATTATGAAGAACGCGGTAAAATACCGAACAACTTGAATGAAGCAGAATTGAATTTTTTAGGGTTAATTGCATTTAACGACCCATTAAGAGCGAATATAAAAAAAGACATCGAAACCCTGAAAAAAGCAGGCGTCAGAACTGTAATGATTACAGGTGATAACGGAATTACAGCCGCTGCAATTGCCAAGCAAGCCGGTATTTTCCATAAAAATATAGTCAATGGGAAAATGATTGAAAACCTGAGCGATGAAGACCTTAAAGATGTTGTTAAAACGACTTCTGTTTTTTCAAGAGTTATCCCTGAACAAAAAATGCGGATAATAAAAGCTTTTCAGGCAAACGGCAACACAACCGCTATGATAGGCGACGGAGTTAACGATGCCGCAGCATTAAAATTTTCGGATATCGGCATTGCTATGGGAAAATACGGTAGCGAAGTTTCCAGAGAAGCAGCCGACTTAGTGCTTCTGGATGAAAAAATAACAACAGTTATTGAAACTCTGAAAGACGGCAGACGGATTTACGATAACATAAAAAAAGCTGTTGGTTATATTTTTTCAATCCATTTACCCATAGCATTTTCGGCTCTTGTTGCACCGCTTATAGGTATCCCGACAAACAGCCTGTTACTACTTCCCGTACACATGGTCCTACTTGAACTGCTTATTGACCCTACTTGTTCAATCGTGCTGGAAAGACAACCTGCAGAAACTGACGTTATGAACAAAAATCCGCGTTCTAAAAACGAAAAAATCCTCACAAAACCACTTTTGGTAAAAAGCGTTCTGCAAGGAATCAGTATATTTATTTTTTCTTTTGTACCCTATCTTTATCTGTTGTTTCAAAGCCCATCAGCACCTTGTCTTGCCCGATCTTTTGGTGTGGCAGTCATTATTGTTGCTAACATCTTTTTAGTTCATGTAAACAGTTCAAACACCGATTCTATCATTAATAGTTTTAAAAAACTAAAAAAAGATAAAGTAATGATTTTTGCAAATGTAGGAACATTTTTACTTCTCATATTAGTTTTATACACACCATTATCCCGTTTTCTGAATCTTTGCCCACTTCCTTTACCTCACCTGCTTTTGGCAGTAAGTTTTGGAATTATTTCAGTTTTATGGTGGGAAATTGTTAAGTTATTAAAAAAATCCGATGCAAGTTGAATGCATCGGATTTTAATTTATACGCCTTCGAAATAATCGGGATATTGAGGCATAACTTTAGTTTTAACAAGGTTGAATACAAGAGCGCCTTCTCCTGCAGCGCAATTATAGTCACCAATACCCAACAAAGAACCGCCTGTGTAGCTGATTTCTCTTTCGGGTGCAATACCTATATGATAAACGCGCTCTAAATTATCAGGACTCTTTGTATAAACGGTTTTTCCGAAAAGAGACTCCTTCTTCCCTTTAAACTGCAAAACATAGTTTGTGCCGCTATCAGGCACTGAATAAATAGCCACAAGGGCATCTGTATCAATACCGTACTTAGAAGCAATAAGTTTGATAAACTCATTATTGGGGTCATCGGAAAGGAAGTTATCACCGTTTTTATTAGGTATGACCACACCGCCTATGTTCGAGGCTTTTATAAGTGCCTGTTGTGCATCTTCAATAGAAATAACACCGTCACCATTCATATCCGCAAGCGTTAAATTTTCTTCAATAATACCTGATGCCATTTTAAGAATTTCTCGGGCATCCTGAGTATCAACTGATCCGCTGCGATCAATATCGCCAACAATGAGTTCGCCGTTTTCGCCCTCGGCAAAAGCAATTATTGAAAACGAAGAAAGTGTCAGGACCAAACAAAGGAAAAGTGATAAAATTTTAAATTTCTTTTTCATCATATACACCTTTTCTTATCAAAATCTTATTGTTTAAAGAATTTATAAAATGCACGATAAGCCATATAAACATCCAGCTTTGAAACAACTTCATACGGAGCATGCATCGAAAGAACCGGAACGCCTAAGTCAACAACATCAACATCAAGGTTTGCAATATATTTTGCAACTGTTCCGCCGCCACCTGCGTCAACTTTGCCCAACTCGCCAATCTGCCATACGATACCGTCTTCATCAAGCATTCTTCTGATTTTACCCATATACTCTGCAGAAGCATCACTTGTACCGCCCTTACCGCGAGCACCTGTATATTTTGTAATAACAACACCTTTGTTAAGGTATGAAGTATTATTTTTCTCAAAAACAGAATTAAATGTGGGATCGTATGCAGAATTAACGTCTGCAGAAAGACATTCGCTCTTTGAAAGAACTTCAAAAACGTCGAGTCCGTTGGCTTTTGCAAGATAAGCGATAAAATATTTAAGATACGATGACTGTAAACCTGTATTACCATCGGAACCTGTTTCCTCTTTATCTGTAAGAACTGTCACAACGGTGTACTCGGGGTTTTCAGTTGCAAAAGCCGCCATAGCAGCGGGATAAGCGCAAACTCTGTCATCATGGCCGTATGAACCGATAAGACCTCTGTCAAATCCGATATCATCAGCCTTGAAAGCAGGAACAACTTCCAACTCTGCGCTAAGGAAATCCGCTTCCTTAATGCCGTATTTTTCATTGAGAAGTTTAAGAATATTAAGTTTTACAAGTTCGCTGCCTTCGTCACTTTTAAAGGGTCTGCTTCCTACGATAACGTTAAGTTCCTCGCCTGAAATGCCTTCTGATAAAGTTCTTTTTCCCTGTTCTGCACCGAGATGAGGAAGAATATCAGAAATCACGAACTTGGGTTCGCCCTCTTCTTCACCTATTTTAACTGTAACTTTTGTTCCGTCGTTTTTAACAACAACTCCATGAAGTGCAAGAGGTATTGCAACCCATTGATATTTTTTAATACCGCCGTAATAATGAGTTTTAAAAAGTGCCAACTCATCACTTTCATATAACGGATTGGGTTTAAGATCAAGTCTTGGTGAATCAATGTGAGCAGCTGCAATCTTTACACCTTCAGTAAGGCTCTTTTTACCAATTACAGCGAGAATAATGGCTTTTTCACGATTCACAAAATAAATCTTATCCCCTGCCTTGTACTGTTTGTAAGGGTCAAACTCCGAAAAGCCTCTCTTTACAGCTTCTTCGCATACGATTGCCGTTGCTTCACGTTCGGTTTTTGCATTATTAAGAAACTCTTTATATCCTTCGCAGAATTCGTCTGCTTTCTTAATTTCATCTTCAGATATAACTGTTGATGCATGTTTAGGTTTGTAACAAAGTTCGTTTCTGAGTTCTTCAACTGTTGCCATTTTCTTTATCCTCCGTTTCGGGTAAATCATAGATTTTGCAATACATATCCCGAACTTTCATAACCTTTTCGGTATATGCTGAAGTATCATCAAACGGAATAACCTCAAGTTTCTCTCCGTCTGAAGAGTACTGTGACTCGTTCAACCACTCGTTTACCTGACCTCTGCCTGCGTGGTAAGCGGCAAGTGCTGTTTTGGTATCACCAAACTCATCAAGTAAAAATCCTAAGAAAAATGCACCGTAATTAATTGAAATTTCAGGTTCAAAAAGTGCATCTTCTTCATAAGTTTCACCTGTTTTGGTCTGAAGCCACTGAAATGTTTCGGGTGTTATCTGAGTAAGACCTTTGGCGCCTGCTTCCGATACCGCATTTTCATCAAAACCGCTTTCGGTTTCTATAAGCGCATACAACAGCGCTTCGTCCAAATCATAAGTTTCGGCAGTTTCTTCAATTATAGCCGAAAACCTACGCGGATACACTGTCTGCAACACAAGGCTCACTGAGTTAATTACTATTATAACTGAAACTATCAATAATAGCAATACAAGTAAAGCGAGTTTAATTTTATTTTTAGTCCGCTCTTTCACTAATTAAAAAGCTCCTTTTCAACAGCAGCTATTTCTTCAGAAAAAATAAATGGTTCGTATTTTCTTATAACGTAATCTGCTTTTTCAAGATAAAAATCATCGTCTTTTTGTCCGTTTATTCTGATAAGCGCATCCTTTTCAGAAAGATTATCTCTGCTCATAATACGTTCTTTACGAACATCAACGGGTGCGTGAACAACAATCAGAATATCACATTCATCAGCAAAGCCCGATTCTATAATTGCTGCCGCATCAACCACAACAACATCATAATTAACGAAAGCCGTTTTTGCCTCGTTGTGTATAAGTGTATTAATCGCAGGATGCATAATTGAGTTCAGTTTATTTGTATTTTCGGGTGTACTGAAAGCTACGG
Source organism: Acutalibacteraceae bacterium (assembly GCA_045578985.1). Classification (GTDB taxonomy): domain Bacteria; phylum Bacillota; class Clostridia; order Oscillospirales; family Acutalibacteraceae; genus DTU089. Next base: position 113,907 of record JAZNLH010000029.1, read on the forward strand.
CTGCAAGTTTTTTTCTGTTAAGAGTTCCGTCATCATTCAGTATATCGCCAAATGCGTTGCAAAGCTTAGAAAGAAGTGTTTTATCTGTACCAAGAACTTCTCTGGCTACAATATCCCCATCTATAACATATGCGCCTTTTTTTGAAAGATATTCGCTGACAGTTGATTTACCGGCACCTGTTTTACCTGTAAGCCCAACTAGTTTTTTCATACATCTATCACCTTAAATCCTGCTGCACGAAGGAGTCTGTTAAGAACGGCAAGGTTATCATCGTTTTTTTCATCCGGACATCTTACAAAGCAACGCTTTGCGCCCTTTTCATCAAGACACCTTAACGCATCAAAAAGAGCACGGGAAAGTTCCCTGTAATTATCGTCAACACCATATGTAATAAAGGGAATATTTAACCCCTCGCCTTCTCCGCTGAACACCATTGCATAGGTTTCGCCCTCATTATATTCATTTACAAATTCACAAAATGCTTTATAACTTCCGCGGACAAGTGAAATATTGGCGTCCGGTGAATAATGTTTATACTTCATACCGGGCGAAGACACTTTTTCACCCGATTTTAAAGGATTAAGTACCGCATCATCTACCTGAACTTCTCCGAGAACGCTTTTCAGTTGTGAAAGTGTGACATTCCCCGGTCTTAAAAGCCTTGGTGTTTCCGTGGCAAGTGTTACAACTGTTGATTCAACACCCTCATCACATTCGCCACCATCAATAATCATAGGTATCCTGCCCTTTAAATCTTCAAAAACGTGTTGTGCCTTTGTGGGACTGGGTTTTCCCGAAAGGTTTGCAGATGGTGCTGCAAGAGGCAAACCGGTAATTCTGATTAAATTTCTCGCAACCGGGTGCGAAGGACACCTTACTGCAACAGTCGAAAGTCCTCCCGTAACACAAAGCGGTATTTTTTCTGACTTCGGAAGTATCATAGTAAGTGGCCCGGGCCAGAATTCTTCAGCCAATTTCTTTGCGGTTCCGGGAACTTCGCTTACCAGGTCATAAATCTCCGAAAAATCGGAAATATGAACTATTAACGGGTTATCCTGCGGTCTTCCTTTTGCCTCGAATATTCTTTTTACCGCCTCGGGTGAATAGGCATTACCTGCAAGACCGTAAACGGTTTCAGTAGGCATACCTACAACCTGATTATTTTTTAAAAGTTCAGCGGCTTCTTTGTATTTTTCGTCACCGTCACCGACGGTTATTTTTATTAGTTTTGTATTCAACTTTATTCCTCTGATGATTTTAATTTTTCTGCTGTATCCGCAGTGATGAGTGCGTCAATTATCTCATCAATATCCCCATTCATAATTGCCTCTATTCTGTAAAGAGTGAGACCTATACGATGGTCAGAAACTCGACCCTGCGGAAAATTATATGTTCTTATTCTTTCGCTTCTGTCACCTGTACCAACTTGCGAACGGCGTTCATCAGCAATTGATGCATTCTGTTTTTCTCTTTCCGCATCGAGAAGTCTGGAACGAAGTATTTTCATCGCTCTGTCTCTGTTCTTGTGCTGACTGCGCTCATCCTGGCATTCAACAACTGTACCCGTCGGAAGATGTGTAATTCTTATGGCGGACTCAGTTTTATTAACGTGCTGACCGCCTGCACCACTGGAACGATAAGTATCAATCTGTAAATCTGAAGGATCTATATCAATATCCACTTCCTCGGCCTCGGGAAGAACAGCAACGGTAACGGTAGATGTGTGAATTCGTCCGCCGGATTCTGTTTCGGGCACACGTTGCACACGATGCACACCGCTTTCAAACTTAAAACGTGAATAGGCACCATCGCCCTCTATCATAAAACTGATTTCTTTAATTCCGCCAAGACCTGTTTCGTTGACCGAAAGCACTTCCGGGTGCCAACCTCTGCTTTCGGAATACATTGAGTACATTCTGAAAAGAGAATTTGCAAAAAGTGCCGCTTCTTCACCACCTGCACCTGCTCTGATTTCAATAATAACGTTCTTATCGTCGTTAGGGTCTTTAGGAAGAAGTAAAATTTTGAGCTTTTCGGTTAACTCCTGGGCCTTTATCTTACTTTCTTCAATTTCAATTTCCAGCATTTCCTGCAGTTCTTTATCAGGATGCTCCGAAAGCATTTCTTTCGCTGCCTCGCCATTTTCAACAGTGCTTTTATACTCTCTGAATGTTTCAACTATTGGTGTTAAATTTTTCAATTCACGCATTAATTCTGCGTATTTCGTCTGGTCAGAAACCGTTTCCGGTAAGCAAAGTAAATCATTCACTTTTACAAAACGAGCTTCGACCTGTTCAAGCTTATCAAGCATCGGTATTCTCCCTGATTATCTTTTTTATGTTTTTCTCCGCTTTTACACGCGGTATAAGGAATTCCCGTTCGCATCCGCAACAACGCAAACGAAAATCCATGCCTGAACGCAAAACATAGAATTGCTTTGCACCACAAGGATGTTGTTTTTTCATTTCTAAAATATCCCCAACGCGGACATCCACAAAAATCCCTCCAATTTTAAATTTATGAAATATTGTAACATACTTTTACATAAAATTAAAGAGCAAGATAAAAATAAATGAAAACAGGTGAAACATATGAAGTCATATCTTCCTGAAGGTTTTTTGCTGAACACAAAAGAAAATAAATACTATCTTTCCTCTTTAGAAAATTTCAACAGGGCATTTTTTGAAAAAATACCACTTGAGCAACGCGCCACCTACTGTGACTGCGACCACAATTTACATATTGATTTCGGATTTATTCACGGCATAATACCGCGTGAAGAATGTGCGGTAGGCATAAAAGAAGGCACAACACGGGATATCGCTATAATTGCAAGAGTGAATAAACCTGTTCGTTTTGTTATTGACCAAATTAAAGAATGCAATAACAAACGAACTGCGATTTTAAGCAGAAAAAAGGTGCAAAACGATTTTTCGGAAAATTATCTTCCAACACTTTTACCCGGTGATATCATAGATGCGAGAGTAACACATCTGGAAAACTTCGGTATTTTTTGCGATATCGGTTGCGGTATAAACGCACTTTTGCCAATTGATAACATATCCGTCTCCCGTATACCTCATCCGGGTGTCAGATTCACTACAGGCGATGATATAAAAGTTATTGTAAAAACATTTGATGACAGTGGCAGAGTTACACTCAGTCACAAAGAACTTCTTGGTACATGGGAAGAAAACGCATCATTTTTTAATGTGGGAGAAACCGTCAGCGGTATAGTAAGAAGCATTGAAAGTTACGGCGTTTTTGTTGAACTTACGCCAAACCTTTCGGGACTTGCAGAATACACAAGTGATGTTTCCGAAGGGCAACATACAAGCGTTTATATAAAAAGCATTATTCCCGAAAAAATGAAGTTCAAACTAATCATTGTTGATGCTTTCGATGCAGAGTATCCACGAAAAAAACCGCATTATTTTATAAAAGACGGTCACATAGACTATTTCCGTTATTCTCCCGAAAACTGCACGAAAAATATTGATACAACATTTTAATATTTTCTTGTAAAAAAAATTACTGTATTGTATAATTGATAAAACTCTGTTTTTGGAGGAAATTTTATGCAGTACAGTAATTTTGATTCTATCGGAAGAAAAATATCAAAACTAGGTTTCGGTCTTATGCGATTACCTAAACTCCGCGAAGGTGAAGAAACAATCGATCGCGACGAAGCCTTCAGACTTATTGACCTTGCAATTAAAGCGGGTGTTAACTATTTTGATACAGCTTATGTTTACCATGGCGGTGACTCGGAAAAATTTGCAAAAGAGGCATTAAGCAGATACCCTCGAGAATCCTACTGCCTTGCCACAAAACTTCCCGGTTGGGCTATTAAAGATAAAGGTAAACATACCGACGAGCTTTTTAACGAACAGTTGGAAAAATGTGGTGTTGATTACTTCGATTTTTATCTTCTCCATTCTGTTAACAGAGATATTATGGCAGTTTTTGAAAGCGATAAATCTTATGAATATCTCAAAAAGCAAAAAGAATTGGGTAAAATAAAACATCTTGGTTTTTCATACCATGGTGACCTGGAATTTTTCATAGAACTTCTTGATAAATACGAATGGGACTTCGCTCAACTTCAGATTAACTATTACGACTGGGAAGCAACAGATGCAAAGTCATACTATAAAGCACTTGAAGACAGGAATATCCCTTGTATTATAATGGAGCCTGTCAGAGGTGGCTCACTTCACACATTAAATGAAGAAGCGAAAAAAGTTTTTGAAGATTTAGGCGATGCTTCCGCTGCATCTTATGCTTTAAGATACGATTTGGAACTGCCCGGTGTTTTAACAATTCTCAGCGGTATGTCAACATATGAACAGGTTGAGGATAATATTAAAACTTTTACAGAAGGTAAACCACTTACAGCAGAAGAAAAAGAGGCAATTGAAAAAGCCAACATTCTTTTCAGAAAGAATTTCGCTATCCCCTGCACCAACTGTAAATACTGTGTGGAAACTTGCCCTGCAGGTATTGATATTCCTGCTTGCTTCAACGCATATAACGAATATAACAAAACCCGTGATACAGAAGATTTCTCAAAAGAATATGTACTTATTCCAGATGAAAAACGCGCTCATAACTGTATCGAATGCGGTGCTTGTATGGAATATTGTCCGCAACAGATTAAAATTCCAAACCAATTAAAAAAAGTTGCAAACTTGTCAAAATAACAGGAGTGTAAATTATGTCAATTAAATTTATTGAAGATTCAAAAATATTTAAGCTCGACTCAAAAACATCAACATATATTTTCGGCATTTTTGAGGGTAATTACCTTGTTCACTACTATTACGGCGCTCCTATCCCCGATACAAATGTTGACGAGCTCCGTGTAAGACCCGGTTTCGCATCATTCTGCCCCGACAGTCCTTCCGCAAGAGTTTTTAACTTTTCACCCGATGTTACACCTCTTGAATATTCAACTTTCGGTGCCGGTGATTTTCGTTTATCCGCTTTTGCGGTTAAAAACAGGGCCGGAAACAAAGTAACAGATTTAAGATATGTAAGCCATACTATTTCAAAGGGTAAAAAGGCTATTCCCGGACTTCCTGCTTTATACGTAAACACAGAAGATGAAGCAGATACTTTGGAAGTTGTTACAGAAGATAAAGTTACAGGTGCAAAAGTTACCCTTATCTACACCGTTTTCAAAAACTTTGGCGCTATAACAAGAAGTGTTAAGGTTGAAAACACTTCTGAAAATCCTTTCTATATTGACACAGTTCATTCACTTTGCGTTGATTTGCCAGGTGCAGATTACGAAATGATGGACCTTTACGGAAGATGGGTAAAAGAACGTTCTCTCGACAGATACCCCATCCACCGCGGTATACAGTCAATTAAGAGCAAACGCGGTTCTTCAAGCCACAACCACAATCCCTTCACAGCACTTGTGAGCAAGGGTGCAAACGAAGAATACGGCGAATGCTACGGTTTTAATCTTGTATACAGCAGCAACTTCTCCATTGATGTTGAGGTTGACGGATTCCGCTCAACAAGACTTGTTATGGGTATCAATCCCGAAGGCTTCAGCTGGTACCTTGCTCCCGGTGAAGAGTTCTATTCACCTGAAGCGGTTATGGTATACACCAACGAAGGCATCGGTGAAATGAGCCGTATTTTCCACAGACTTTATGCTAATAACCTCATCCGCGGTAAATGGAAAAAAGCAAAACGCCCCCTTCTTATAAACAACTGGGAAGGAACAGGTATGAACTTTGACCACGACAAACTTGTTTCCTTTGCAAAACACGCTAAAGATATCGGCCTTGAAATGCTTGTTATGGATGACGGTTGGTTCGGAAAACGCGACCACGACAACAGTTCACTTGGTGACTGGTATGTTGCAGAATACAAACTCCAGAAAGGCTTATCGGGACTTATAAAAGAGGTAAACAACTGCGGTCTTAAATTCGGTATCTGGTACGAGCCCGAAATGATTTCACCTGATTCGGATATTTACAGAGCTCACCCCGACTGGTGTTTGCACACAGAAGGCAGAGATAAATCAATTGCAAGATCTCAGTATGTTATTGACTATTCACGTAAAGAAGTACGCGATCACATTTATTCAATGATGTATGATGTTCTTTCAAACAACAATATCGACTATGTAAAATGGGACTTCAACCGTAATCTTACAGAAGTTTCCTGTGCAGAGTTGCCTCCCGAAAGACAGGGTGAAATTTTCCATCGTTTTGTTTTGGGAACTTATGAAATCATGGATCGTCTTACAACAGATTTTCCTGATTTACTTCTTGAAAACTGTTCAGGTGGCGGTGGTCGATTTGACCCCGGTATGCTTTACTATTCTCCGCAAATCTGGACAAGTGACAACACCGATCCGATTGAAAGGCTTACAATTCAATTCGGTACATCTCTTTGCTATCCTGCTTCTACTATGGGTGCTCACGTTTCAGCAAACAGCCGTACAGGCTACGAAACTAAAATGAATGTGGCTCTTTGGGGTTCATTCGGTTATGAGCTTGACCCCGACAAACTCACACCTGAAGAAAAAGCAGAAATCAAAGACCAGATTGCACTTTACCATAAATATTATGACGTTATTCATTATGGTGATCTTTACAGGCTTATAACACCCTTTGAAAATGAGTTCCACGTTGCCTGGGAATTTGTTGCTGAAGATAAAAATGAAGCACTTGTCACAGTTGTTGAAATCAAACGCCTTTATGACGAGTTCTTTATGTTAAGGCTTAAAGGTCTTGATCCTGAAAAATATTATGAAATTGAAGAAACCGGCGATGTTTATAGCGGTGCATACCTTATGAACGCAGGTCTTAACCTCACTCACAGACCTCACGGCGACGGCGTTTCATACAGAGTACACTTATTAGCAAAATAATAACGAAAAAGGTACAAAAGAAACTATTCATTTCTTTTGTACCTTTTATTTATTCAATATTTTTTGGTTTGACATTCACCGAATAATACGTGTAATATACTACAAACCCGGGCTTTGCACCATTAGGCTTCTTTATATTTTTAACGTCGGTGTAGTCAACAGTAACAACTGTTCCGTCCTTGGCTGAACTGTAATATGCAGCAATTTCGGCGGCTTCTACAATCGCATCATCAGGTACTTCCCTTCCATCTGCGACAAGCAAAACGTGTGAGCCGGGGCATTTCTGAGCATGAAGCCAGATATCACCTTTTCGACCGGTTTTAAAGGTCAATTTATCGTTTTGAATATTATTTCTGCCAACAAGCACCGTAAGTCCTTGACTAGTTTTAAATTCCAAGGGCGGAAGTGCCTGTTTTTTCATTTGTTTTTTTGTACTTTTTTTAGGCTTAATAAAGCCTTGGGAAATAAGCTCATCTTTTATTTCGCTGAATTCTCTTTCTAAAGTTGACCTTTCCAGCAAATCGCGCACACTTTCAAGGTATTCCAGATCCTGTTTGCCTTCTTCAATGAGTTTAATAAGCATATTTTCTGCAGTACAGGCTTTTCGATATTCTTTATAAAGTTTTTGTGCGTTTTGCGATGGTGACAAAGCGGGGTCCACGCTGATTTTTACGATATTATTATTGTCATAATAATTTTCAACCTCGTAAACACTCGCACCTTTTTCCAATCTATACTGCGCCGCTGTTACAAGTTCTGCATTTATTCTTATCTCTTCCCTATCTGCACAACGGTTTAAATCTTCCTGCTGATTATTAAGCTTACGGGAAATTCTTTCAATAGCATTTTCAAGAAGTTTAAAAAGCTCTGCACCCTTTGAACGAGTTCTCAAAAGCCTGTCACGTTCCGAATAAAAGCCTTCAAGAAGTAAAAAGACATTTTCTTTTTCAATGGACCTGTACGAAGTGCCGTATTGGGTTATGGGAATAAACGAGAATTCCATAGGCTTCTCAGAGGCATCAAGAACCATTGTAGGTTGTGTATTTCCATTTAAAAGTATTGTTTTTAAACTACTTAATTCACACAACATATTCATTTTTTCTTCGGATGTCAATTCGCCTACACCTTTATCATCACCGCAGATTCTGAAGGCAAGTTCCCTTGAAAGCAAGGGCGAAACACCTTGCAGAGTTTTCAATATTGCTGAAGAAATTCTTGAACTGTCAAGTTTTAAAATCGCTTCGCAAACTCCACTTGGCTCCGCAACTCTTAAATCAATTTTCTCCTGTGCAGGAGGCAATTTATACTGCGCACCGGGTAAAACAAGTCTGTAAGAAGATTTTTCGCTATCGACACGCCTTAATGCATCAACAATTCTGTTATCTCCGTCAAAAAGTATAACATTACTGTGTTGCGCCATTATTTCAACAGCAAGTGTCAGTTTTACTCTATCACCGATGTCGTTGGTAGCATCAAAGTTAAAAAATGCAATTCTGTCAAGACCATACTGCTCCACACTTAAAAGTGTTGCACCTACAAGACGTTTTCTGAAAAGCATACAAAGCATTGGCGGACTTTGCGGGTTTTCGGGTGTTTTTTCAACCACGGCAAAGCGAGGACTATTTGCATCCGCTGAAAAATACAGTTTATGCATACCGTCCTTTGTTCGCATTATAAACACCAACTCATTTTTTGATGGTTGGTGAATTTTATCAACTTTCGCGCCCTTCAATAAATTATTTACCGAAGAAACGAGAAAGCTTAAATACATTCCGTCTAATGCCATTTTTTACCTCGATTAAATATATTTTACCGGTGGTTTTTCGTTATAAATTACAACTTCCGTATCGTCAAATTGAATATCAAGACTTTTTCGTAAAAATTCACATACAACAACTTCTGTTTCAAAATGACCTGCATCAAAAAGAGCAATACCCAAATGGTTCGCCTCAAGATATTCGTGATGCTTAGCCTCACCTGTGAGAAGTGCATCTGCCCCCAACTCTGCCGCGGCATTTATAAAATCTCCGCCACCGCCTGAGCAAAATGCAACTATTCTAATTACTTTTCCGTTATCGGTAAATGCCACTTTACCACCTAAAGCATTTTTGACATTTGCGGCAAATTCTTCTGCCGTACATGGTTCGATTTCACCGATTTTTAAACAACCATCAATTTCTGAAGTGCGTATATTATTTATGCCTACCTTTTGTGCAAGGCAATCATTAACGCCACCTATTGTTTTATCAAGACATGTATGTGATGAAATAAATGTAACACCCGATTTTACGGCTTTATAAAGCAAGCTGTCGCTTTTGATTTGAGAAACAGGTGTAAAAATAAGCGGATGATGTGTTACCACAAGTTCAGCGCCGATTTTAACAGCTTCATCAATAAGACTTTCTGTTACATCAAGTGCAACAAGTATTTTTGTTACATCATTATTTAGAGAACCAACCGAAAGTCCGCAGTTATCCCATTCAGCCGCAGTATTAAAGGGAGCAATAAAATCGAGGAAATCGTAAACTTCTTTAATTTTCATCCTTAATCACCTTTTTCTTCTTTAAAATATCGTAACGCACAATTGCAATTATAAGAGATGCCATAACAATGCACTCTGTAATTATCCCTGCAACAGAGCCTGTAATAATGTTATAAATAAGCCAACAGGGAGAACTCGGGAAAGTTATGAGCCTTATTTTTGTTTCGCTCTTCATCCAATAACTGACAGTTGTAAGAATCATAGCAGTTGAAGGTAAAATGGAGTACCAATCCACCCATGTAGCAGCCGCTGCGATTAAACTGACAATTATGAAGAAAACAAGCCAAACAGGGCTTTTTGCCCATTTTTTAGAGTTATTGTAAAAGACAATTGACCTGCAAAGAGAGATAAAATTCAAAGCGGCACCTGTGTAAGCGCCTAAAAGTATGTAATGAATTATGAACAGTATTGCCGCAAAAATCTGAACGCCTATTATTCTGCTACGTTTATTCTGTTGAAATGATATACAGTTGAGCGCTGCTCCGCCTAAACCTATTATTTGTGAAATTGTTTCAACCATTAAAAAAACCTTCAATTCCCTGTATTGTTTCAAAAAGTTCTTTTGCTTCTTCGCATTTCCCGCATTTCATATATGCTTCATATTTTTCTTTAAGCCTTGAAAGTTGATATGAAAGATGTTTGTGAGCATCTTCTGTATGAGGTAATTTACCAATAAAGCAATCAGCAGTTGTAAATGTTTTTATATCCCCTGTATAAGATGCGTCAAAAGCAATATAAACACGTCTGCCCTCATGGGTAGCGATCTCTTTATTTATGGTAAAACCATTCTCAAAAAGGAATTTTCTTAAATCTTCCGCCCTGCTCTGAGGTTGGAAAACAAAATGAAGATTACTGTTTTTAATCCACGGTGTTTCCGATAATTTTTCTGCAATCAGCGTACCGCCCATACCTGCAAAAATATACTCATTTGCCTCGTTTTCATTAAACTCTCGAAGTCCGTCAGAAAGGCGCAAGGAAATTTTATCGGTCAAGCCGTAATATTCAATGGATTTTTCGGCATTTTTAAGAGGCATTTTGCCAATATCAGCCGCAATAGCCCCGGTTACTTTACCAGTCTGCAAAAGATAAATCGGCAAGTAACCATGATCTGTTCCTATATCAGCAATAATGCCGCCGCCCCTCACAAGAGATGCGGCAGCAGAAAGCCTCGGTGTGAGATTTATACTCATTTTTCAGCAAGGAATTTGTTGATTTTTGCAATGAGTTCGTCAGCATTCACGCCGTGAACCATACAAGCCATTTCAACTGTTTCACCTCTTGAAGCAGGGCAACCTAAGCAATGCATACCCATCTCAAGAAAAAAAGGTGCTGTATCAGGTGCTTCATCAAGAATATTTCCGATAACTGTATCTTTAGTAATCTGCATAATAAAAACTCCTTTTGTTTTTTGTATTTAGTATAACATAAGTTAACAAAAAAATAAATACAATTATGAAACTTTTTAACATATTTTATTATGCCTAATTGTTCGTTTTCACAGTTGAATTAACTACTTTTGTATGATAAAATTACAGTGATATAATTTATATTAAATTTCCGGAGGTTTTTATGTTACAAAAAGATTTTAAACCTATTCTCAGATTTATGGTTGTAAGCGATGTTCACTATAAAGACGAACATTGCGTAGAAGAAGAACGTATGGAAAAAGCAATAAAAATCGCTTACAGATTAGCTGAAGAACACCCCACTTATAAAAGACTTGACGGTGTTTTTGCAGACGGCGATTTTGCAAACTCCGGTACAGAAACACAGATGAGAAAATTCAAGGCTACACTTGATAACAATCTTAAACCAGAAACAAAATATATGCTTAATATGGCAAGTCATGAATACCATGGAAATGGTGTTGAAGCGGCATACAAGCTTTTCGGCGAAGTTTTCAATATACCTGTTGATAATCATATAGAAATCAACGGTTTCCACTTCATCACAATGTCATCATCACACGGTTGTGAATATGAACCTGACAAAGTTGAATATGCACGTAACGAACTCAGAAAAGCTCGTGAAGCAGACCCCAAGAAGCCCATTTTCTTCTTCCAGCATCCCCACCTTACAGACACTGTTTCAGGTAGTATTTATTGGGCAGACGAGTCATTTATCCCCACACTTATGGATTATCCCCAGGTTATTGACTTTTCAGGTCACTCACACGTTCCGATAAATGACCCCCGTTCAATTCACCAAAGACATTTCACCTGTTTAGGTACAGGTTCACTCTCCTACTTTGAGTTAGATGAATTTGACAAACACTACGGCACAGTTCCGCCCAACAAAGCTGACTGCGCACAGATGCTTATAGTTGAAGCTGATGAAAATGGTGCTGTCAGAATTTATCCTTATGATGTTCTTACTGATAACTTCTTCCCCTTCGTCTGGGAAATTGATGAACCATGGAATGTAGATTCATTCAAGTATACCGATGCTCGTTACAAAACAACAGATGCACCTTGGTTTGAAAATGCTGAAATCTCAATTTCCGACCTTACAGAAAAAGGTTTCACCGTAACATTCCCACAGGCAAAAGTCAGAACAGAATATGTAAACGACTATAAAGTTGTTATAAAAGAATCTGATAACGGATTAACTGTTAAACAGAAGAAAATCTGGAGTGATTACTACTTCTACAATATGCCCGAAACCCTTTCTGTCAGTTTTGATGATTTAAAAGCTGATACTGCGTACGAAGTTTCTGTTATTGCAGGTTCTTTCTGGGATACTTACTCAGAACCTATAAAAATAAATGTTAAAACAAAATAAACACCATATAAGCAATTTTCGAAGGAGGATCAGACATGGATATAATCAAAGTTGAAGGCATGCGATTCGTTGACGAACACGGGAGAGAACGTATTTTCAGCGGTATGAACGTTGTTGATAAAAAGGATTACGACGAAAAGAACCCCGGTTACGGCTACTCACCCGATAAATTTCCTTTTGAGGAATTCCGCGCAAGAGGTTACGATATGATTCGTTTAGGTTTTACCTGGAGCGCAATGGAACCGAAGCCCGGCCACTATAACGAAGTTCTCATCAGTGACCTCTGTAAATTCCTTGATAAGTGCGAAGAATACGGTATTTACGCTTATCTTGACTGCCACCAGGATGTCTATTCTTCCTACTGTTACGGTGACGGTGCTCCACGTTGGGCAACAATCACAGATAAATATGTTCCAAGAAAACAGATTGCTGTTTGGGCAGAACCTTATTTCTACGGCAGTGCTTGCTTCCGTGCATTTGATAACTTCTGGGCAAACGTTAAGTATAACAGCAAAGGTTTGCAGGACTATTTTGCAGATATGTGGAAACACCTTACAGATGCAGTTAAAGATAAACCTGCACTTTTCGGTTTTGATTTCTTAAACGAACCATTCCCCGGTGCTGACGGCGGTAAAATTTTCAGAAAAATCATTTTTGGTTTAGCTAAAACTACTATAACCGACAACAGAATTGACAAAATAGAACTCATAAAACAAGGTCTTGGGTCCGAAAAAATCCGAGTTCTTGACCAGTACACAGGTGACGTTTTAAGAAAAATCACTTCTGACTGCGATAACATTGTTAAGCGTTTTGATACCGAGCGCTACTCACCCTTTGTAAGCAAAATGGCTACTGCTGTACGCGAAGTCACTGACAGAGGCTTTATGTTTATGGGGAACAACTACTACTCCAACCTTGGTATTCCCTGTTGCAACACACCTGTAAGAGTAAACGGCGATAGAGAGCAATTACAGGTATACGCTCCTCACGCATACGACCTTATGGTTGATACACCTGCCTATAAATACGCAAGTAATTCCCGTGTTGGTATGATTTTTGACCAACACAGAAGAACACAGGAAAACCTTAATGTGCCCTGTCTTGTTGGCGAATGGGGCTCTTGCGCAGAAGGTGACGGCTGGTATCCTCACATAAGATTCTTACAGGATAAATTTGACAGTTACAAATGGAGCAACACCTACTGGTGCTATTTTGATGAAATTCTTAAACAGGATTTTATGAAAGTGCTTACCCGTCCTCGTCCCAAGGCAGTTACCGGTAATATTATTTCTTATAAATACGACCACGAGGATGGCGAATTTAAATTAAAATACAAACAAGATAAAAAGTACAAAGTTCCTACCGTTATTTACGTTGATAAAAAGCCTGAAGAAATCAAATGTGACGGCAAGTATAAATTAATCGAACTCCCCGGTAACATCGGTTACGATATTGAAATCAAAACCGATATTGGTGAACACGAAATAGAAATTGAATTTTGATTAATTGAGAAAATCCGTTTGTTCTAAGCAAACGGATTTTCTAACATATTCTTAACATTATTGAATTATAATGTTTTGAAATTCCAAAAAGGGGTGAAAACTTGAATACAACAAACAACAGACTAAGTCAACTTGCAGAATCCCTTATAAATTCAAGTAAAAACACCCTTTGCGGCGAATTACGTCCACTTTACCGGGGCATATCCAATTTTCCGCACAAAGAAACTGAAGAATATAAAGTATTTACCGACGGAAATTTCTTTTATTACTCGCCTAAATATATATTAACTAAATTCAAGGAAGAAAAAACTTATGTCAACAGACTTTTTCTTCATTCGCTTTTTCATTGCATTTTTTTACACATATATAAAGTTGATTTTAAAAACCGCGAGCTATGGGATTTAGCCTGTGACATATGCGTAGAAAAAACCATAAATGACTGCAATCTTAATTGCACTACCGATGAAAGCAACATTAATACCAAACAGATAATTGCAAGGCTATCAAAAAGAATCAAGAATTTTACCGCTGAAAATATTTACTTATATCTTTTAAATTCACCGCTTTCAAAAGATGACATTTCTGATTATAAAGCGTATTTTTATGGCGACTGCCACGATGTTTGGTATTCGAACAACGCTTTAATAAACACAGATGAAAGCGAAGATGTTAACGAGGTTGAGGCACGTTCAATTTATAAGTACGCTGACGATCGCACAGGTGATTATCAAGAAGGAAAAAAGCAAGTAACCGGTGATACTGTAAATTCTCATACTGAAAAAACTGAGGAGGATTGGCGAGAAACAACCAAAAGAATCATTCGCGATACCGAAACATCGCCCTCCGTTTTCGGTATTTCAAGCGGCTTTGATACCTTGATTTTAAAATCGGTAACAAGAGATAGCTATGATTATTCTGAATTTTTAAAAAGCTTTATCCAACTAAATGAGCAACTAGAAATTAATGATGATGAATTTGATTATATTTATTACACCTACGGATTGAATTTGTATGGTAATGTACCATTGATTGAGCCTCTTGAATATTCAGAAAATACAAAGCTTCAACGTCTTATCATCGCTATTGATACATCCGGCTCTGTTTATGGTGAGCCTGTTAAAAAGTTTATAGAAAAAACGTATAATATTCTGAAAAACACAGAATTCTTTAACAAAGATTTCGAAATTCACATTATTCAATGCGATTGTGAAATACAAAGCGTTGATATTATTCACTCCCACAAAGAACTTGAAGAATATATAAAACACTTAGCTTTGAAAGGCTTCGGCGGTACAGATTTCAGACCTGTATTCCAATATGCCGAAGAAATTTTAAAGTCAGATAAAAACAAAACCTTCAACGGACTTATTTACTTCACCGACGGCGACGGAATATATCCTGAAAAGGTACCGGAATATAAAAATGCTTTTGTTATTCATGATAATGGTTTTGATAAAAATAAAATGCCTGTATGGGCAACGCCTATTTATTTAGAAACAAACGATATTTATAAAACAGGAGAGTAACTTTTGCTTATTTCAAACAACAAGCACACCGCAACCATAACCTCAAAAAAATTAAGAGATAAAAAATACGCCTTCAACGAAAATCTTCAGGAGGCGATATTTTCGCGTGATACTGAAATTATAGGTGAAAGTGCTTTTTATGACTGTAGAAAACTAAAAAAAGTAACACTCCCTCATTCTTTAAAAAGCATTGAAGAGGATGCTTTTTCATTATGTGAAGCATTAGAAGATTTAAAGCTTCCCGAAAATCTTGAAAGCATAGGCAGAAGAAGCTTCTTTTGGTCAGGAATAAAAAGCTTAGTTATCCCTGAAAAAATTACAGAAATAAAAGATTTCACATTTTCAAATTGCCGAAAGCTTGAAACAGCAATCATAAACAATGGTTGCACAAAGCTGGGGGTAGGTGCATTTTCCAACTGTATGGTGTTAAACAAAATAATTATACCTGATACAGTTGAATATTTAGGTGAAGAATGCTTCAAGGGTTGTTTAGCTTTGAAGGAAATAATATTACCTGACGGAATAAAAACCTTACCAAGAAAAGCTTTTGAAAACTGCCCGGCACTTGAGAAGATTTTTCTGCCAAAAAGTCTTGAAGCTATTGAAGATGAGTGTTTTTCCGGGTGCATCAACTTAAAAACCATCATTTTTCCCGATTCAATAAAAAAAATCGGCAACAAAGCTTTTTACCGATGCGAGAAGTTGGAAGAAATAAATTTTACGCAAAATCTCACCATTTTGGGTGACCACACATTTGCAGGTTGTAAAAACCTTACCTCAGTACAAATTGAAGGCGATTTAATCTATGCAGGTGCTGCACTTTTTGACAACTGTAGAGTAAATGCACCACAAAGCATCAAAAAAATGTCTGTAACCTCCTTTTTGCCGAAATCAGACTACAAGCTTTGCCCCACGATAAACATACCAAAGGATATCAAAGAATTGACGTTAGGTTTTAAAGGCTTTCTTCCGTACAGTTATTTAACCAAAAACAAAGCCTGTTTTTGTCATATACTTGCTTTAAAAAAATACAATGCAAAGATTTTTATAAGCGAAAACTTTTACACAGAAAAAGATAAACTTTTAGATAACGGTATTTTTGATTTTAAAAAATATGATTCTTTATTTGAAACCGCTGAAGCTTATGAAAAACCAATTATTGCCGCTTTTCGTCTTACCTACCCTGTTGAACTGCAAGAAAATCACAGCATTTTATATCAAAATGAAATAAAGCAAAACGGAAAAGATGCAGCAATCTTCGCTTTAAAAAGCAATGAAGAAAATTTGCTTAAATACCTTATAGACAACGCCGATTTTGATTCACAATTTTGTGAAGAACTGTATTTTATGGCTTCGCAGCAAGGACTTCCAAACCTTTTACAAATTTTGTCAACCAAACAAAACAACACCGGTTTTAATGAAATAAACTCGCTTTTTAAGGAGTTAATGATATGAATATAAAAGATGCAAAAATTCACATTAAAAATGCCATAACGGCATATCTTGAAAAGGATGAAACGGGTGAATATGTTATACCCGTTGAAAAGCAGCGACCTGTTTTTCTCTATGGTCCACCCGGTATAGGCAAAACTGCAGTTATGGAGCAAATTGCCGAAGAAATGGATATTGGACTTGTCTCCTATTCAATGACGCACCACACAAGACAGAGCGCCATAGGACTTCCGTTCATCACCAAAAAAGTATTTGGTGGCAAGGAATTCGATATCTCCGAATACACAATGAGTGAGATACTGGCATCTGTTTATGACTATATTGAAAAAAGCGGAAAAAAAGAGGGAATTCTATTTTTAGACGAAATCAATTGCGTTTCCGAAACGCTTTCCCCTTCTATGCTTCGCTTTTTGCAGTATAAAACATTCGGCTCTCACGCTGTCCCCGGTGGTTGGGTAGTTGTTACCGCAGGTAATCCCCCTGAATACAACAAATCTGTTCGTGAGTATGATATTGCTACCCTTGACAGAATTAAAAAAATCGATGTTGGTGCAGATTATGATGTATGGCGCGAATATGCTGTAAATAAAAATGTTCATCCTGCAATTATCGCATACCTCGACCTTAAGAAAAGTGACTTTTATATTATCGAAAACACACCCAAAGGCAAGAATTTTGTTACTGCAAGAGGTTGGGAAGACCTTTCAAGAATGATGTGCGTTTTTGAAAACAAGAATATGAAGATTGATATTTCGCTTATCGAGCAATACATCCAATCATCAACCGTTGCAGAGGCTTTTTCAGACTATTACGAAACATATAAAAAACTGGAAAAATTGTTTTCACTTAAAGATGTTGTTACAGGTACCAAAGACAATGAACTAAAAACGCAGTTACAAAATGCTTCGGTTTCTGAAAAATTAGGTGTAATTAATATATTAAGCTGTGAATTAAGCAACATTGCAAAGGTCGCCATTTTCCATAATAGAATCATTAAAAAAGTTGCGGAAATTTTAAAAGAAAATTCTGTGGTTTCAAAAAGCTCAGGAGATGCGGTTGCTATTTTAGATACGCTCATTAAAAGCATTAAAAACACTGAAGGTGAAAAAGGTATCCACTTTAGTGAACCATATAAACAAAAGAAAGAAAAACTTGCTATCTCAAATAAACTTTCAGAAATTCGAGATATTCTAATATCATCTGACGGTGACGTCAAAACTCATATTGCAGATTTCTTAACCACTGAAATTGATCAATTGAAGGCTCTTGTAGCAAATACTCAAAAAGGAATTTCAAACACCGCTGAATTTTTCTTTGATACATTCGGCGAATCACCTGAATTGCAGATTTTCATAGCTAACCTGACCATTAACAAGTACACTGCATTGTTTCTTATGAATTTTGGTTGCAAGAAATTTTCGGAAATATCTGAAAGTAAATTTGATGAAAAAAGCTTTATTAACGAACTGAATGATTTAATTTAAACCTAAAGCCACTATCAAACAGATAGTGGCTTTTCTTATGATGGGTTATGTTGCTTCATTAGCAACAGGTTCAGTTACATCTTCCTCAGTATAATCAGTAACCTCCTCATCCCATTCGTCATAGTAATAATAATCATCATAAAGGTATTCAAATCTGTTCGGGTCTATTTCACCGGTTTTGGTTTTATCCACAAACTCTTTTAAGGTTACTCCGCCCACATACACTTCTTTTATCTCAAACTCACCTTTATAAATACGTATAATCATATACGCTTCTGTTGAAGGTCCTTCAATAGATCCGTTTAAGATATTCTCTTCTTCAATATAAGAATTATATATATTAAGATAGCCCACATTTTCGAGTTCTAAATAATCCTCATTAATTCCGCTGTTTCGATAAGGGATGTAAGACCACGACCATCCACCATAATTTCCTATATTAAGATACACGCCATTCGATGGTTTTTCGTCAGTGCGGCTGCCATAAAAATACCCATCCGCACATTCCTCAAATACAGCATATTTATAACCATGGTTCACATCAAGAACACCGAGCTCCTCACTTTCAATATAAATAATGTTTTCATCAAAATGGATGGATTCAACAGAAACCTTAACATCTTTTCCGTATTTGCTTACAGATTTCATTCTTACTATTTTTGCCGTAAGAAAGGTTGTAGGGACCGCTAACTGACAAACGATTATAATTATTAAAAGTACTTTTCCGTATTTTTTATTCATTGTTTTCCACCGCCTTTTCCTCTAAAATTTTTTCTGCTTTCTTAATTTTTCTTGTGATATAAAAATTAGCCACAAATAATGCCGCACCACTGATTACGAACATAAAACCTACAACCAAAAGATCCATATAGAATATGCTCATTGATGCAAACATCAGAGCAATTAACATTAATAAACCGATATTTAAAGAGAAGTATTTCTTTTCCTGTGCGCCTTTTATGATTAATACGATAGCCTGCGATATTGTTACCGCGTAGAAGCCTAACGACAGCATCATAGACACACCGAAAGTTGTAATCAGGATACCAAGAACAGTGTTCAATACCCCAAGCACGCAGAATGCTGTTTTTGTTGCATTGCCTTCAAAGTTTTTTTCGCCTGGAATAAAACCGACTGCAAATAATGCTGCACAAATTACTAAATATGCTATAGGCGAAAAGAAATTATCCCACTCTTCCCAATATTCTTCAAACAAAGAAAGGCAGGTTGATGTTACTGATACTATTGCACTGCCTGAAATACCGAAAAGATAAAACGGTGATGACCAGGAGTCACTTTTATTTAATGCGAACAAGCAAACGGACAATGCTGAAAGAATTATAATTAAACCACTTTCTAAAAGTATTCCGCAGCAAATTGCCCCTGCAATTGATGCAATTACAGAAATCCAAACACAGTAGTTAAATCTGTTTTCTTCATTGTTGCGGTTATTTTTGTAAGTAAACATAATTCCCGGAAGTAACAATACTATCAACGAAACACAAGCTATCAAACCATTGTTTGTTACATCGTATACTCCGAATGCGCCTGAAATAGCGGCGCAGTAGTAAAACGCCAAAGGTGTAACTGTATTAAAAAACCAGATAACCGGGATTATCAGAACAGCATCTATCAAAAGGCAGTTCAAAGCGCCGATTCTCAAATCAAGAATACTGCTGAACATTCCCACGGTTGCTGAGGCTCCTATTGCCCAAATCATTGATGCACTTTCGCACCAAATTACATTATCGCGTTTTTTAATATAGGTGTATATTGCGACTATCTGACCTAAAACCATGGGCAAGAATGAAACTACCGCTTTACCTGCAATGGGAAATTTCTCCCACAAAGCCACAAGTAATATCGTTATACCAACACCTAACAAAAGAGAACCTAAAACCGAGAAAACCGCAATAAGTCTTTTATTGGTTTTAATAGACTCGTTATCTATTTCAGTGTTTCTTTTTTCACCGTAAAGCAGTTCTTCAACAGTTATTCCGAAAACCTCTGCCAGTTTACTTATCATATCAATATCGGGTTGGGTTCTGTCGTTTTCCCACGATGAAACTGCTTGTCTTGAAATGAACAGTTTTTCCGCCAAGGCATCCTGGCTCATCCCCAGTGATGTTCTTAACCTTTTAATATTTTTTGAAATTTTTGTCATAAGAATCACCTCTTGCTATCATATAACCATACAAGTTAGTTTTTGTCACGAATTTGAATCGCTACATATTCGACACATTTTGTTGCGCCTTTATTTTTCGGGGATAAAATCAATTTCTTGACTTTTGCCGTGTAGTATTTTCTTTTTGATGCATATCGCAATCTCTGTAACCAAAGACCCCAGGAATGCGAATAAAGTTATAAGAAACCATATTCCCAAAAACTCATTTCCTCCGGTATTAACAGTTACGGATAACAGAAGCATCAAAACAGAAACGCCTCCCTCAATTGTCGTTACAATAAATCCTTTTCGTTTTTTTAGGAATAACAATCTGAAAACTATTCCGACAATTATAGGTACAACAAATATCATCAGAATATTTTTAATTTCCTGTGTCATATAATTCACTCCTTAAATTGTTTTTGTTTGTCTCTTGCAACTTTATATTACACCAAAAATAAAAAAGAACTGTCCGAATGTAATTTTCGGACAGTTTTTTGTAATTTTTGGGTTATATTCAGTTGTTTTCCATCACTTTTTCTGCTCTTAAAAGTGCCGCATCAATATTCGGACAGAAATTTTCTTTACCTATTCTCTTATAAAGCCCTGATTTTTTAAGAACTTTCAAGGGTTGTTCATTAGCGTGTGAAACAATTATTGTTTTTCCCTTTTTCTCGAAGTTATCGAGAATATTCTCAAGTGCGTGTATACCTGTTGCATCAATAGCAGGGACGCTTCGCATTCTTAACACAAGTACCTTTTTACTTTTGTCGGAGGAACCCACCGCATCTTGAAATTTATTTGCAACGCCAAAGAAAATAGGACCTGTTATTTCAAACACCGAAACACCTTCGGGAACTTTTTTGAGAGAAATATTTTCCTTATCGGTCAATTCATCGATTTCTTTCCAACCATATGCGTTTGTTTCATCGCTCATACGTTTCATAAAGAGAACTGTTGCGAGAACAAGACCTACACATATTGCAACAACCAAATCAAAAGCTATGGTAAGAATGAATGTAACAAGAAGAACTAAAGTATCACTCTTTGGTGAATGTTTGATTATAGAAACGAATTCTCTCCACTCGCTCATATTATAAGCTACTATAAAGAGTATAGCCGCAATAGTAGGCATAGGAATATACGAAGCGAGAGGCATAAGCACAAGAAGAACTGCAAGAAGAACCACTGCGTGAACCATACCCGCAACAGGAGTTCTGCCTCCGTTTTTTATATTAGCCGCTGTTCGTGCAATAGCACCCGTAGCAGGAATACCGCCAAACAGTGCCGAGCAGATATTACCTGCACCTTGTGCGATAAGTTCCATATTTGAGTTATGACGGCTACCAACCATACCATCTGCAACTACGCAAGACAAAAGTGATTCAACAGCCGCAAGAACTGCAATAGTTACAGCATCAGGAAAAACCGCTTTAACCGTTTCTAAAGAGAAATCAGGAATTGACGGTGTTGGAACTTTAGATGATACATCATAAAGGTCGCCTATGGTGAGAACATCCATATCTAAAAACTTCACAAGTAAAGCACTCACAAGAATTGCAATAAGTGAAGCAGGGATTTTTTTCAGCAATTTTGGTGCCAAAATAAGCACTGCAAGGGAAACCAACCCTATAATAAGCGCCTGATAATTAAATGTACCGATACAAGAAACAATCTCTTCTACTTTTTCAACTGTTTCAACGGGCGTGTTTTTAAAACTCAACCCGAGAAAATCTTTAATCTGGCCTATTACAATTGTTACAGCTATACCCGATGTAAAACCGGTGGTAATGGTAAATGGTATAAATTTAATAAGACTACCGAGTTTAAAAACACCCATCAAAATAAGTATTATACCTGCCATTATTGTGGCAACCACAAGACCTGAAAAGCCGTTTGCTGCTATAACACCTGCTACAATGGTGGCAAATGCTGCAGTAGGGCCTGCTATCTGAACACGGCTACCGCCTAAAAATGATATAACAAAACCTGCAACTATCGCTGTATAAAGACCTTGTTCAGGAGTTGCACCCGAAGCCAAAGCCAAAGCAATAGAAAGTGGTAACGCAATTATAGCAACTATAACACCGGCTGTTATATCTTTAACCATTTGTTCTTTTGAGTATTTTTTTAAAGAAGAAAATAACTTTGGTTGTAATTTTTCCATATCCCGTCTCCGCAAATTATCTGTGATTGATGATATTTTTCTTTTTCACCCTGAGCATTGCCATCATACGCTGAAGTTCAACTTCATTACGTCTGTGTTCAGAAAGACTTTCGGCATTACGAAGTTGCTCTTTCTCTTTTTCAATTTCACGTTTTGCCTTAACTTCGTCAATATCCTCGGGCCATTCACACAAGTGAGAAAACACCATTACATGATCAGGTCTGACTTCCATAAATCCATCAGAAACATAGGCATTCTTCACTTCGTCACCTATTTTAATACGCACTTCACCGGGAGCGAGTGCTACAAGCATAGGCTGATGACCGGAAAGAACACAAAGTTCGCCATCTTCAGATGAACAAACAAATGATGATACCTCGCCCATAAAAAACTGCTTTTGCGGTGTAAACATTTCAAGAACAAAGTCAGCCATAATGTCACCTCAAAGATTTTGTGCTTTTTCGCGGGCTTCATCGATATTGCCTACCATAAAGAAAGCGGCTTCAGGAATATCGTCCGCTTCGCCGTCAACAATCTGGCGAAAACTCTCTATCGTATCCTTAATAGGAACGAATTTACCTTCAACGCCTGTGAAAGCTTTAGCAACACTCATAGGCTGTGAAAGGAATTTTTGAATTTTACGTGCTCTGTAAACAATTGCTCTGTCTTCCTCTGAAAGTTCTTCCATACCGAGAATTGCAATAATATCTTTAAGCTCGGTATATCGCTGTAAACATTCCTGAACTTTTCGGGCAACAGTATAGTGTTTTTCGCCTACTATATCAGGCTCTAAAGCACGGCTTGTTGACTCAAGTGGATCAACTGCAGGATAAATACCGAGTTCCGCTATACTTCTCGAAAGAACTGTTGTAGCATCAAGATGCGTAAAAATTGTTGCTGGGGCAGGGTCTGTAAGGTCATCCGCTGGAACATAAACAGCCTGGACAGAAGTAATTGAACCATTTTGTGTAGAAGCAATTCTTTCTTCCAACGCGCCTAATTCATTAGCAAGTGTAGGTTGATAACCAACCGCACTGGGAAGTCTGCCTAAAAGGGCGCTTACTTCGTTACCTGCCTGAACATATCTGTAAATATTATCTATAAAAAGAAGTACATCCTGGTTGCGTTCATCCCTTAAATATTCAGCCATGGTAAGACCTGTAAGAGCAACTCTCATACGACTACCTGAGGGTTCATTCATCTGACCGAACGCAAGTATGGCTTTATTGATAACGCCACTTTTTTCCATATCGCTCATGAGCTCGTTACCCTCACGGCTTCTTTCACCAACACCCGTGAAAACAGAGTATCCGCCGTGGTTTACCGCCACATTATGAATCATTTCCATAATAAGAACGGTTTTGCCGACACCTGCGCCTCCGAAAAGACCGATTTTACCGCCTTTAGTATAAGGAACAAGCAAGTCGATAACCTTGATACCCGTTTCAAGAACTTCTGTTGCAGGTTTTTGTTCTTTAAGAGAGGGCGCATTGCGGTGGATAGGAAGTCTGTGGTCGCAGGTTATTTCGCCTTTGCCGTCAATAGGTCTGCCCAGAACATCAACAACTCTGCCGATAACGCCATCGCCTACGGGAACGGTTATACCCTCACCCGTTGATGTAACACTTAAACCGCAAGAAAGGCCTTCCGTTGCTTCAAGGGCTATTGCACGTACTGTTTCTTCATCCACGTGCATTGCTACCTCAAGATGTTTTTCTTCTTTTTCTATTAAAAGAAGTGCATTAACCGGTGGCAATTTGCCTTTAAAACGTACATCCACAACAGGACCAGATATTTTAACTATTGTGCCTTTTTGAATATTTTTATCCATATAAATCTATCCTATATAAATCAAACTCCGCCCATTTCTGCTGCAGCGGAAATTTCTGTAATTTCATTTGTAATCTGAAGTTGACGTGCCGCATTAAGTTCAGTAGAAAGATGTCTTATCATTTCATCCGCATTGCGTGTTGCGTTCTGCATTGCGGTCATTCGTGCAATATTTTCACTCGCCGCAGACTGCATAAACACATCATACATAAACCCTGTTACACACTGATATACAAGTTGGTCGAAAACCACTTCTATCGAAGGCTCAAAAATCATCTGTGCATTTTTGTCGCCCTCTCTCTCAACATCCTGAAAATCGCGCCTCAAAAGAGGAAGAAGCCTTACACAACGCGGCTCTTGTACCGTAGAATTCACAAACTCTGTATACACGACGAAAACTTCGTGATAATCGTTTGTAAGATAAAGCTCTATAAGTTTATTTGCAACCTGACTTGCAAGGTTCATGGTGGGATGCTGTGATGCACCATACCAGGAAAATTCGGGTTTTATGCCTCTTTCTCTGAACATTCTGTCGCCAACAATCCCAAGTGAAATTACCATTGGATTTTTATGATTTGCCATTTCCTCTTCAGCAAGTTTTACAACAGCGGAATTATAACCGCCACAAAGACCTTTATCAGAAGTAACCACCACAAACACAGCGGTACCAAGACCGTTATCTTCAATAAAACGGTTGGTTAAATTGTTGTTTTTTGTTTTTGAAAGTATATCCTTTATAGTGGCTCGCAAACGCTCAAGATATAACAAGTTGAAATCTATATGTTGCATAGCCTTTTTCATTCGGGAGGTTGAAAGCAGATACATAGCGTTTGTTATCTGCCTTGTTTGTTCAACCGCCTTCAGATGTTGTTTTATCTCATTAACGTTGCTCATTTAAGGCTCTCCTTAAAATTACACATTAATTCTTTAATCTGACTTTCAACCGCATCGCTTAAATCGCCGGTATTATTAACCTCTGCAACGCAAGGTGCACATTTAGAATGAAGTTCATCAAGCAACTGTTTTGCAGTCGCTTTCACTTTTTTTACAGGAATATTCTCGAACACATCGAGTTTATACGCAAAAAGAATTGCAACCTGGTCAAATAACGACATCGGCTCGCCTCTGCCCTGTTTTAATAATTCCGTAAGACACTCGCCTTTTCGAAGTAGTTTTGCGGTAGATTCATCCACATCGCTTCCGAAACGCGTAAAAACTGCCATTTCGCGATACTGTGAAAGTTCAATTCTTAAAGTACCCGAAACTTTTTTCATGGCATTGTGCTGGGCGCTTCTTCCAACACGAGAAACAGAAAGACCAGTATTAACCGCCGGTCTTATACCGCTATGGAACAGTTCGCTTTCAAGATATATCTGCCCATCTGTAATCGAAATTACGTTTGTAGGGATATATGCCGAAATATTGCCACCCATGGTTTCAATTATAGGAAGTGCAGTAATACTGCCGCCGCCTAATTCTTCACTAAGGCAAGCGCTTCTTTCAAGAAGTCTTGAATGAAGATAGAAAACATCACCCGGGTATGCCTCTCGTCCGGGCGGTCTGTGAAGTAACAAAGACATTGCGCGGTATGCCACAGCGTGCTTTGATAAATCATCGTACACTACAAGAACATCTTTGCCCTTATTCATAAAACCTTCTGCAACAGAACATGCACAGTATGGTGCAAGGTACTGGGTTGCAGGACTGTCTGAGGCGGTAGATGCTACCACAACGGTATACTCCATGGCTTTATTCTTTTTCAGTGTATTTATAACTTGTGCAATATTCGAAGCCTTTTGACCTATGGCGCAGTAAACACATATTACATCCGTGTTTTTCTGGTTAAATATAGCATCAAGAGCTATTGATGTTTTGCCTGTCTGCCTGTCACCGATAATCAGTTCGCGCTGTCCTCTACCTACAGGGACCATACTGTCGATAGCAAGTATGCCCGTTTCAAGCGGAGTTCCCACCGGTCGGCGTTCTATAATTGTAGGCGCAGGTCTTTCGGCAGGAAGATACTCGTCAACTTCAAGAGACTCACCATCAAGGGGTCTGCCTATAGGGTCAATTACCCTGCCGAGGAGTTCATTCCCTACAGGAATTTCAGCAACTCTGCCTGTTCCTTTTACTTTATGACCTACCGAAACGGAATCAGCACTATCAAACAGAACTGCGCCTACGCCGTTTTCGTGAAGGTCAAGAGCCATACCAAAAACTCCACCTTCAAATTCTAACAACTCACCATAAAGTCTGCCTGAAAGACCTTCCACACGAGCAACACCGTCACCAACTGATTTAACAGTTCCGTAAGGATAAACAACACTCTCAACTTCAAAACTTTCAAGTCTTTTCTTCAAATATTCACTTTTTGAATTAACTGTTACGTTAGACATTAAAAAGTTCCCTTTCAGTTTGCAATATGCTTTTTAAGACGTTTTAATTGTGTTCTTATGCTGTTATCGTAAATAACACCATCAAGACTAAGAACAAACCCGCCTATTACGGAATTATCAACTATTTTTTCAAATTCAATATTATTACCGAATTTTTCTGTAATCCCGTTACAAAGCATAGAGTAAGTTTCGTCGCTCATGTTATCGGCGATTTTAATTATTGCTTTACGCATTTTTATCACCATCAACTGAGCCGAGGAATTCCTCAACTATTCTTCTGTTATCTTCATCATTCACTTCTCTTTTGAGAAGTTTTGATGCAGCTTCAATTGTGAGAGCAACTATGTAATCGTTTGCCTCATCAATCATTGCGTTATATTTTTCTTCTGCCTTTTTATTTGCATTATCAATGATTCCCTGTGCTTTTTCTTTTGCCGCACGAACTATCCGCTCTGACTCTTCACGAGCGATGGCTTCACCCTCTTTTATGGCTTCAGCCTTTGCGATTTCACATTCTCTGAGAAGTTCATCATACTCCTCGGACTTTTCTTGTGCTTCCGAAGCAATTTTTTCGGCTTCAAGTTTTTGTGACTCTATTTTTTCAGTACGCTCAGCCAGAAACTTTTTAACAGGATTATATGCAAGTTTTTTTACAACAAGGAACAGGACAATTATACTGACAATATTTATAACAAGGTCTGCCAATAAATCCTTGGTAATGCCTAAAGATGAAAGCATATCCATATTATCACCTTACCTGATTATTTACCTGAAAGAATAAGCGCTACAACGAAAGCGTAAATAGCTGTTGACTCTGCAAGAGCGCATCCGAGTAAAAGGATTGTCTGAATCTTACTTGCAGCTTCCGGTTGACGGGCAACGGACTCAACCGCCTTTGCAGTTGCGAAACACATACCGAAACCTGCACCGAGTGCTGTAAGCATTGCTATTGCTGAACTCATAATAAATTACCTCCGATTATTTATCTTAATTTTCTGCTTCAACAGATTGTTTTTTTGTTTTTTTCGATTGTTTCTCGGGACCTTCCATTGCTTCTTCAATGAAAGTGAGAGAAAGTGTTATGAAAATATATGCCTGAATAAGCGGATGGAACAGGTTGAAATAAAGACCTGCTATTCCCGGTATACCGGCTGCATATCCGCCTAATGCACCTTTTAAAAGTTCCATAACTATCATACCGCCCAACATATTACCAAAAAGACGGCAAGCCAGAGATATAGGAACTGCGATATCACTGACTATTTTTAAAGGAATCATAATAGGTCGCATGGCTGCCATTG
Source organism: Acutalibacteraceae bacterium (assembly GCA_045578985.1). Taxonomy (GTDB): domain Bacteria; phylum Bacillota; class Clostridia; order Oscillospirales; family Acutalibacteraceae; genus DTU089. The sequence goes on from JAZNLH010000029.1 coordinate 141,948, forward strand.
AACCACCCATTGATTTAAACCTGCCTGCGAATCCCAACTTTTTAAACCCGAAGTAGTTAAGTAACACAAATGTTATAAGACCCATTGAAAATGTTACTACTAAATCCGATGTAGGCGCTCTTAAGCCTACCAATTCGGTAGCTGCACACATTATAAGATAAATCGCAAGCGAGAACATATACGGTGCAATACTTTTTCCGGCTTTTTCACCTACATTGTTTTTGCAGAAATTTTCAACAAACTCAACACAAAGCTCCAAAATATTTTGAAAACCTTCAGGTTTTTCCTTGAATTTCGGGAAAACGAACAACCTGAAAATCACACATAAAAACGCCACTATCAAAACAATTGCAATTGTTATAATTGTGGTCTCAGAAAGTTTCATCCCAAGGATTTCAATACCCGTTCTTTCACCGAACATTGAAAATTCGATATGCATACCGCTTTTACGACCGGAGAACCAGGTCACAAAAACACCTATTGCAAACCATACACTGATTATTGTACCGGCAAAACAAAGAGTTTTTTTTCTTTTTAAACTTTTCAGTTTTTTGGCATCTTCACTATCTCCGATGTTTTTAAGCAAGCCTTTAAAATGTATATTCCCGGCGAAGCACAAAGCAAAAACCACAATACTGATTCCGATTTTAATCAGTTCCGCTGTGCTCATCAACATCATCTCCTTTACCGAGAGTTGTTAAATCCTCTTTCTTTTTGGATTTTATTAAAAGAATTGCTAAAGCGACAATTAACCCAACCGGAAACCCTGCTGCGGCATAGTAAATATCTTCCATAAAGAAGAAATATAACAAACAAAAAACTGCCCCATAGCACAAAAATTTAAGAAGAAGGTACACAAGTGTTTTACTAAAATCACCCGAAAGTGCCGTTTTCAGAAGTCTGCTCAACAGGATCACCTGAACAGCACCCGTAAAAGCGCACAAAACCGCTACAACCATCACATTTCTCCTCCTTCATAAACTGACTAAATTCTATTCCTTTTTTTTATTTAAGTCAATAATAATTGTTATAAAAATAGAGGTTTAAAAGCACATTAAATTATGCACTTTTATTGCAATAAAAAATGCTGTATCCAATTACACATTGAATACAGCATTTTTCTATTTTTTACTATGAAAAGTTTCTTCACCTATTCTACGCAACGTCACATTTACCTCAACACTTGTGCGGCTTTTTGAAAACACTTTTTTCCAATCGTTTTTCACACTTTTATAAAGTTCATTATTTTTAAGGCTTAACCGCCTTCCGTATCTTATAGCATCGCCACCATGTTCGCTTTGAAGCACTATGAGGGTGTTTTCCATTTTCTTGGCTATTGCCTGACCTGCCGCCGCTTTTATTTCTTCCATAAAGCCCTCTTCTGTGCTGAAATAATCTGCTCCGCAAACCTCCTCTAAATCACAGGAAATATCGACCTTAAGTTTATAATGAAGTACACCGTTTTCTTTTATAATTTTGTAATGTGTTTTTCCCTCATTTATAACAAATGTGGCTGTTTGTCCGTTCTGAAGACCAGCACTGATAAACCCTTTTCGTATTTCATCATTAAGGAAAGCAAGACCTTCCGCATCACCTGAGCTCAGGTACATAGAAAAGGTTTCATCTTTATCAAAAAGAGCGCAGCCATCAAGAACAAAATTCTCATTTTCTCCGTTTTTATGAACTGTTACTGCAGGCATACAAACATAAGATGTATCATCTTTTATTGCGTTAACCGCATCAATTATTCGCATTCTGGGCACAAGAGATTCCTCATAACTTTGCTCAAGCATTTTTTCAAGAATTTTACTTTTTACAGTATCGCTCAGAAGTTTGGCTCTTATGACGTTTTCCGCCTTTCCGTTTTTTGCTACGCAAAGCAGTTCCGATGCTCTTGAATCATAATTACGTTCAAAAAAATCTATAATATCCGTAAGTTCCCGATTTGCCGCTTCCTCCCCCAACACAATCACTCTGTTATGTGCGTAAAATGGCTTATTACCGCTTTTGGTGGTAAGTTGCATAAGTGCGGCACCTATGGACTCACCTTCTGCATTATAAATTTTTGTTTTATTCTCACTGGAAGAATCTCCACTCGGTGAACCGCTTTGTTCATTATTAAGAATTTCTACCGTTACTTTATAACCACCGGGTGCTGTATCTATACCTATGCCTTGGATTATCATAAGGTCGGAAAGTTCCGTTCCCGCTTTCTCGCAGGAGCAAAAAAGACAAACCATACAAAAACACAAAATGGTCAGCTTAATCAGTTTCAATACTTTTTTCACGTGGTTTCACCTTTTTTAAATAAATAATAATTGCAACAGGCAACAAAATAACCGGGATTATATACATTCCTAAAACGACAGGTGTATATGAAATAAAAGAAAATCTTTCAAGGTCACTTGAAATAAATGCAAGCACTCCGCTGACGAGTATAGCCGAAACCGCACATATAAGTATTCTTGAAACTTTCGGAAAAATAATTTTAAAACTCTTGGTAACTATCAAAAAATAGAATGCAACTTTTTCAACGACACACAGTATCCATATAGCCGTTTCCAAAGCATCCATACGTTCAAGAAGCCCGAATTTTGCCAGGGTGACGGCTGTATAGGTAGGGAAAAGCTGTGTATCGGCAAATATACCCAATGTTCCTACCACAAAAAACAAAACCACTGCAAACGAAAGTGCGCTAAAAATCAGCCACAATATAAAATTCTTCGCTACATTACCTTTAAGCTCGTTAAGAATTAATACAAGAGTTCCTAATTCAGAAGCCTGAACAGCAAAAAGAACACTATCCCAGATAAAATTCGCTGCACCGTTTTCAAATAACGGCGTAAAATTCAAGAAATCCACTTCGGCAACAAGCGACAGCATTACAAATCCCGTTGCGCCTACTACAATTATTACGAAAATTACACCTGCTCTTGATAATGCACCTAACCCCAGAACAGAAAGTAATGCACATATAACAACAAGCGCAATTATAAACAGTGTCATTTCTGTACCCGGAAAAAGTTCGGAACTTGCGAACAAATCAAACCTCGCCACAGTTCTTACTATGCCAACCAGATATATAGCTCCGTATATTCCCGCTACCACTTTAAAGAATTTGCTTTCAAACAATGCGGTTATGCTTTTTTCTGATTCTTTAAATTTTTTATAAATCAAAAATGCAGGTATAGCTGAAATTATGGTGATCACTATAAAAATCAATGGTCTGAGCAACGATTCTGTTTCGGCTATATTTATCCCGGGTGAAGAAATATACATAAAAATACTGCTCAAAAGGGACAGATACAAAAGAGAAAAAAACTGATGTGCGCTAACGCGTGATTGAGTCATAATCCAATCCTCTCAATTAATGTTTTTTCTTTTTCAATTTGATTGCATTTATATCAAATATATTTTTACCTAACTTTTCCATACTTATACGCACAAGAGAATCTCTCAGTAAAGCTTTATTATACGGAGAAAAAGGTGCAAGGAAAGGTATATTATAATCCGTCATAGAGGCAAGACTTACAAGGAGTGCTGCTGCGCCTATCATAATGCCATAAAGACCTGTAGCACCGCCTATAACAATAAAAACTATGCGAAGCACCGCAATAGGCTGGTATAAATCCGAAGAAACTAAGGAACAAATTGCAGTAAGTGCTACGATAATCAGCATAGGCGCGCCTATAAGACCTGCTGTTACTGCCGCATCACCGATAACAAGAGCACCGACTATGCTGACAGCGTGTCCGATGGATTTTGGCATCCGCAGTCCGGCTTCACGTACAGTTTCATACACAAAGTGAATAATTAACGCCTCTAAAGTAAGTGTAAACAAAGTGTTGCTTTCCATAACTACAATATTATATAGCATATCGTCCGGTAGCATTTCCTGATGAAAAAGCCCTATTGAAACAAATACACCGGGTAAAAAAACACTTATTAAAAATGCCAGAAAACGCACTATTCTCATAAATGTTGCGTAATACGGTCTGTTGATATAATCATCCAGGGTTTGAAAATTTTCAATAAAAAGACGCGGCACAATAAGCGCAAAAGGTGTACCGTCAATTATTATGCCTATTCTTCCCTCGCAAATTTTAGCGGCAAATGTATCAGGACGTTCCGTTTGTCCTACCATAGTAAAAAAAGAAAGTCTTTTTGTATCCAGCGTTTTTCTTAAATACCCTGCACCAAGAACGGTATCCATCTGAAGATTCCGGAGTCTTGTTTTAACTTCGTCCAATAAATCTTTATCAACGCGACCTTTCATATAACATATAAGTATTCGCGTTTTACTCTCTTTGCCTATCTCCTGCATCTGAATTGTAAAATTCGCGGTACAAAGACGTTTTCTTACAAGAGTCAGATTAGTTTTAATATTTTCAGTAAAACCTTCTCTTGAACCGAACTCCTGGACATCTGTATCAGGTTCTGCAATGGAACGTTCCGGAATTGACTGAACACCGAAAATAACACAACTTTTAAATCCTTCTATAAATATAAGAAGAGTACCTCTTAAAAGCATATTTACAGCCATATCAAGGCTTGTTTCCTTTTTCTGTTCGGTACCGCATAAAAGATGGTCACATATAAAATTGAGTTCATCATTTTCCGGGAGTTCCCCTTTGTAACTTAACAAAGGTCGCATAGCATTATCCGCTATTTTCTGCGAATTACAGAGACCGTCACAGTTGGCAAAAACAATACATTTACCTGCACAGTATCCTTTTTTTACTACTATATCAAAACTGCCTTTGAATGCTTCCTTTATAAGCCGTCCGTTTTCAACTGCATTTTCTCTCACGTCACCGAACTGAACTTCGGTAACATCATCTACGTTTAAAAATGGTTTCTTCTCCTCTTTCATTTTATCACCTGTAAATTTTATTCACTTTTGTTTTTTCCTGTTTCAACAGGAATATACAACCTAAAAAAGGTTAAAACAAAACAGGTGATAAATTATGCTTTCCGTTATTTTCAGAACTTTTATTATTTACTGTTCGGTAACTGCATTTATGCGTCTTATGGGAAAACGTCAGTTAGGTGAACTGCAACCCGGTGAGCTTGTTATAACATTATTAGTTTCAGAAATTGCCGCAAACCCTATAATCGATAATTCGCTCCCCATTTTAAATTGCATTATTCCCCTTATGCTTCTTGTAAGTTTTGAAATTTTAAACTCAGTAATCGATATGAAATGTGTCCGATTCAGGTATTTCACAGAAGGAAAACCCATAACAGTTATACGCAACGGTCAGTTAGATCAAAAGCAATTACGAAAACTAAGATTCACAATAAACGATATTTTATCCGCATTAAGGCAAAAGGATATTTTTAATATTGAAGATGTTGAGTATGCCATTGTAGAAACTAACGGCACACTTTCAACATTATTAAAACCCGAAAAGCGCAATTCCACACCCAAAAATTATGACAAACCCGAAAAAGATACAGGTCTTCCCTGCGCAGTTGTAATAGACGGTGAAATTATTCAAACAAATTTTGAAGATTGCGGAATAACGTTGGAAGAAATCAAACAAAAAATAAAACGGGAAAAACTTCAACAACAAGATATTCTTCTTATGACAGTTGACAGAAGTAAAAATTATTACATTATCACAAAGAAGGAATGCTGAATGAACAGACCACTAATAGCTGTAATTTTTATACTTGTCGCAATCGGTATTGCCGTAACCTCACTTTTTTATATAAAGGATACTCACAAAACGATGACAGCAATACTTGATACAACTCTTGAAATCGCAAAAAACAACAACAAAGAAGAAACTAAAAAGCACATCCATAACACACTAAAAGAATGGGAAGAAAGAGACGATTTATTAAATGTTCTGATAGGACAAGCAGAAACGAATGATGTAAAATCAGCTTTAACAATGGCTGTATATTTTGCAGAACTCGGTGATACCGAACAAGCCATTCTTTATATAAATGAATGTAAGGTTGAACTTGAAAGAATTAAAAATACAAACGAACTCTCTTTGAGCACCATATTCTAAAAATATTGTCGCAATATATTGAAAATCAGCGAAAAATGTTGTATAATTCTAATGAAGTAATCATAAGATTGCTTTCACTGATTTTGAAAGGAGGGTGTTGCCATTATGTTATGGATTTGGCTTGCACTTCTGGTTGCTTTTGTAGTTATTGAAGCTGCAACTGCCCAATTGGTAACAATCTGGTTTGCCGTCGGGGCTCTCGGCGCATTGATAGTCAGCTTACTGACAGATAGTCTGGGTATTCAGATAGCGGTATTCGTGATTATCTCTCTTATTGCTATTGCAATTACGCGACCCCTTGCTAAAAAAATTACCGACACAAAAATAGAGGCTACCAATGCCGATATGTACATAGGCAAAGAGGGTATTGTCACAGAAAGCATCAATAATGTTAATGCAACAGGTGTTGTAAAAGTCAACGGTTCAGTATGGACTGCACGAACCGAAGACGATAAAACAATTATTCCTGAAGGCGCACACATTGAAGTAATAAAAATCGAGGGTGTAAAACTCATCGTAAAAATTAAGGAGGACTAAGTATGACATTCATTTCACTTGCATCAAGCTATGTTGCATTCGTTCCCGTTCTTGCAGTTATCGCACTAATTGCATTTCTCGTTGTTACAAATATCAAAATTGTACCTCAGTCAAAGGCATACGTTATTGAGCGTTTAGGCGCTTATCATGTTACCTGGCAGACAGGTCTTCACGTAAAAATACCTTTTATTGAAAAAGTCGCAAAAACAGTTTCGCTTAAAGAACAGGTTGTTGACTTCCCGCCCCAACCCGTTATCACTAAGGATAATGTTACTATGCAGATAGATACAGTTGTTTTCTTCCAGATTACAGACCCGAAGCTTTTCTGCTATGGTGTGGAACATCCTATTTCCGCTATTGAGAACTTGACAGCTACCACTTTAAGAAACATTATCGGCGAATTGGAACTTGACCACACACTTACATCACGTGACACTATCAATGCTAAAATCCGTGGTATTCTTGATGAAGCTACCGACCCTTGGGGTATTAAGGTTAACCGTGTTGAACTTAAAAACATTCTTCCGCCCCGTGAGATTCAGGATGCTATGGAGAAGCAGATGAAGGCCGAACGCGAAAGACGCGAAAGTATTCTCAGAGCAGAAGGTGAAAAAGCCAGCCAGATTCTTGTTGCCGAAGGTAAAAAAGAAGCACAGATTCTTGGTGCTGAAGCAGATAAACAAGCCGCTATTCTTAAAGCTGAGGCTATTAAAGAAGCTAAAATCCGCGAGGCAGAAGGTGAAGCTGAGGCAATTATTGCCATTCAGTCAGCTCAGGCAGAAGGTATCAGAATGATTAACGAAGCTTCTCCATCCGGCGCATATCTTTCACTTAAAGGTATGGAAGCCTTTGAAAGAGCTGCAGACGGTAAAGCTACCAAAATCATTGTTCCCTCTGAATTACAGTCACTTGCCGGTGTTGCAAGCGGAATTAAAGAGTTTTTAAAAGACTAACGATAAAACTACCGACTCCGGTCGGTAGTTTTTTAATTAGGAATTAGGAGTGAGGAATTAGGAATTTCGGAACGCTATGCGTTGATTATATTTAAAGTTTTCGTCAACCTTTTTCAAAAGGTTGTGGGGTCAAGGGGTGAAACCCTTTGTCGCATTCCGCAGAATGCGAAACACCTTTGCTTTTAGAAGCGCAGGAAGGTAGGTGAAACAGTCCGGTGTGACTGTTTTACCGTAGGAAACCCTCGCCGGGGGTTTCCTGGAAATGCAAAAACATTTTAGTTATGAATTAGGAGTGAGGAATTAGGAATTTCGGAACGCTATGCGTTGATTATATTGCTTCGCTGATATCTGTTTTCTTATTCTAAGCGAAGCAATATATAATCGGCTTGCCCCGATAATTTTGCATTTCTTATTCACCCTTTCTCACTCTCGGAATATGATATACCGAGAGGACTGATTATTCCTATGAAAGATAAATTATTTTTAATTTTGGGCGGTGACAACCGTTCATTGTATTTAGGCGAATACCTTGAAAAACAACGTTTTCAAGTATGCTACTATGCATTCAATCAAACTGATTGTTACGAAAATTTAACAGAGGCTATTAATGAAGCCACTTTTATAATATTACCCTTACCACTCACCCGAGACAGAATAACTCTTAATGCTCCGCTTTTTGATGAAACGGTATTATTATCTGATATATACTCTTTAGCAACACCTGAAAAAATGCTTTTCGGCGGACAGTTACCAAAAAGCTTTTGCGAAGAATTAGATGCAAGAGGTGTGGCATACTGCGATTATTTTCTTCTCGATGAACTTGCTATATATAACGCCGTTCCTACTGCAGAAGGCGTTTTAAAAGTTCTTATTGAAGAACTTCCCATAACCATTCACGGTATGCGTTGTGCCATTACAGGTTACGGAAAAGTCGGTAAAGTCCTGGCGGGCGTACTGAAAGCCCTGGGCGCAGATGTCACTGTTTTTGCACGAAAAGAACGGGATTTTGCTGATGCATTCACAAAAGCCGTAAAGCAAAAGCATTTCAGCAAACTCGAAACAGAAAACCAATCTTTTGACGTATTAATCAATACTGTTCCTACAAAAGTTATCGATGCAGATGTGCTGGATAAACTCAACGCAGACTGTGTTTTGATTGAAATTGCTTCTGCTCCCTTCGGAATTGATTTTCAGGCTGCCAAAGAACGAGCAATGACAGTAATTAAAGCAAGTTCTTTACCGGGTAAAGTGGCACCCAAATCAGCCGGTGAAATAATCGGTCGCTCAATACTTCCAATAATAAGAGCGAGGGGGTACACAGATTGAAAACAATAGGCTTCGCAATATGCGGTTCCTTCTGTACTTTTAAAACTGTTTTTAATGAAATCGAAAAACTGAAAAAGCTTGATTACAACATCATCCCTATAATGTCCGAAAATTCATACACCCTTGATACACGATTCGGAGATGCGGTCTATTGGAGAGCACGTATTAAAGAAATCACGGGAAATGATATCATCCATACAATTACAAAAGCTGAACCCATAGGTCCAAAAAAACTTCTTGATGCATTAATAATTGCCCCTTGTACCGGAAACACATTGGCGAAACTCGCCTGTGGCATAACAGATACTTCGGTAACACTTGCGGCAAAGGCTCATTTAAGAAATGCACGCCCGCTTATTATCGCCCCGTCTACTAACGATGCTTTAGCGAATGCCGCTAAGAATATCGGTTCTTTGCTCAACTACAAAAACATCTATTTTGTACCTTACAGACAGGATAATTATTCGGGCAAACCCAACTCCATGGTTGCGGATTTTACGCTAATCCCCGACACGTTGGACTACGCATTAAAAGGCAAACAAATCCAACCACTGATATTACAGCCGCAGTAATGCGGTTGTTTTTTTATTTACCATACTGCATATTTGGCAAAAAATGCGAAAAACTATTTACAAAAACAAAAAGATATAATATAATTGTATCTAATAAAAGGGAGTAACTCGCACCAAACGGTGTGGTATCAGGCGACAGTCACGGCAACAGCCCGCTGATACCTTAATGAGTGAGACTTTTACCGTAGTTACGGTAAGAGTCTTTTTTGTTTTATTCCCTTTGAAAAAGAAAGGAAATGGATGCAAATGAAGCACTATCTCGAATCCGCAGAAGCCGTATTCCAGGAAGTTGGCTCCAACGAAAACGGTCTCTCATCTGCGGAAGCTGAAGCAAGACTTGAAAAAAACGGAAAAAACAAGCTTGATGAAGCAAAAAAAGATTCCACTCTCAAGAAATTCTTTGATCAGATGAAGGATCCTATGATCATCATCCTCCTTGTTGCTGCTGTTATTTCCGCTGCAACTGAAATGATCGAAGCCGGCGGATTTGTTCCACCAACAGACTCAATTATCATTCTTGTTGTTGTTTTGATTAACGCCATTCTTGGTGTTATCCAGGAAAACAAGGCAGAAAAAGCTGTTGAAGCCTTACAGAAAATGGCTGCTGCAACAACAAAAACACTTCGTAACGGTAAAGTTGAAACAATCAAGAGTGAAGACCTTGTTGTAGGTGACGTTATTCTTCTTGATGCAGGTGATGCTATCCCCGCAGACTGCCGTATCTTCGAATGTGCAAGTATGAAAATCGAAGAAGCTGCCCTTACAGGCGAATCTGTTCCTGTTACAAAGCTTGTTAATGCTCTTATGGGTAAAGATGCTGACGAAGTTCCTCTTGGCGACCGTAAGAATATGGCGTATATGGGTTCTACTCTTGTTTACGGACGTGGTAAAGCTGTTGTTGTTGCAACAGGTATGGATACTGAAATGGGTAAAATCGCTACCGCTATTTCAACTGCAGAAGAAAACAAAACACCCCTTGAAATTAAACTTGAACAGCTTTCAAAAATACTTACAAAGCTCGTTATTGCCGTTTGTATCGTTATTTTCGGTTACAATATTGCAATGCACTTTATCACAGGCGGCACAGGTGAATTCTACCACGTAGCTCTTGACTCTTTCATTACAGCTATTGCTCTTGCAGTTGCTGCTATCCCCGAAGGTCTTGTTGCGGTTATGACCATCGTTCTTTCCATAGGCGTTACCAATATGTCTAAAAAGAACGCTATCATACGTAAAATGACTGCCGTTGAAACACTTGGTTGTACACAGATTATCTGTTCAGATAAAACAGGTACACTTACTCAGAACGTAATGACAGTTGTTGACCATTACGCTGAGGATGAAAAAGTTCTTGCTACTGCTATGGCTCTTTGCACAAACGCTGAAGTTGAGGCAGACGGCAAAAGCACAGGTGAACCCGACGAAGTTGCTCTTATCAACTACGCCGCAACACTCGGTCTTAAAAAGGCTGACCTTGTTGCTGCTAACCCCAGAGCAGGCGAAGTGCCCTTTGACTCCGGCAGAAAAATGATGTCAACCGTTCATTCAGTTAACGGCAAATTCGTTCAGTACACAAAAGGTGCTCCCGACGAAATCCTTAAGAAATGTACAAAGGCTCTCGTTGGCGGTCAAGTTGTTGATATGACTGACGAAATCCTTAAAAAAGCTGCTGAAGAAAACACAAGAATGGGTAACAAAGCTCTTCGTGTATTTGCAGTTGCTTTCAAAGAATATACTTCTGCTCCCGAAGTTTATGATTCAGCTTCACTTGAATATGATATGATTTTCATCGGTCTTACAGGTATGATTGACCCTGTTCGTCCTGAAGTAAAAGATGCTATTGTTGAATGTCGTAGCGCAGGTATCACACCTATTATGATTACCGGTGACCACATAAACACAGCTAAGGCTATCGCTCGTGAGCTCGGCATTCTTTCTGATGATTCACAGGCAATGATGGGTGCAGATATTGCTAAATATTCTGATGAAGAGTTTGAAAGAATCGTTGAAAACGTATTCGTTTATGCTCGTGTTCAGCCCGAACATAAAACAAGAATAGTTAATGCTTGGAAGAACAAAGGCTATGTTACCGCTATGACAGGTGACGGTGTTAACGATGCACCCTCTATAAAGAGTGCTGATATCGGTGTTGGTATGGGTATTACAGGTACCGACGTTACTAAGAACGTTGCTGACATGGTTCTTACAGATGACAACTTCGCAACTATCGTTTCTGCAGTTGGTGAAGGCAGAAGAATTTATGATAACATCCGTAAAGCTATTCAGTTCCTTCTTGGCTCTAACCTTTCAGAGGTTATTTCAATCTTCTTCGCAACTATCATGAGCTTTACAATTCTCAAGCCCTCTCACCTTCTCTTCATTAACCTTGTTACAGACAGTATTCCTGCTCTTGCTCTCGGTCTTGAAAAGCCCGAGTCAAACATCATGAAACGTAAACCGCGTAATAAAAACGACGGTATCTTTGCAGGCGGTCTCGGTATTGACTGTGCTTACCAAGGTATTCTCGTAAGTATTCTTACTGTTGCAGCTTTCTACATCGGTGAATTCCTTGAAACCGGTCACCTTATCTGGAGAAACATCCCCGACAGTACAGAAGGTATGACAATGGCATTCTTCACAATGGCTATGTGCGAAATCTTCCATTCCTTCAATATGCGTTCACAACGCAGCTCCGCTGTTGGTATGGTATTAAAGGGACATCACAACGCTGTTCTTTACATCGCTATGATAGCTTCCTTCGCACTCACAACACTCGTTGTACAGGTTGAACCCATTGCAAACATTTTCCACTTCGAACCCCTTCCCTGGAACGCTTACTTCATTTCACTCGGTCTTGCATTCCTTATCATTCCGATTGTTGAAATCGTTAAAGCTTTCCAAAGAAAGTTCGGTAAAAACCACGACTAATACGCAAAAAAACCGACGGTTCTTCCGTCGGTTTTTTAATTTACATATATTGACTATTTTATCGATTATGTTATTATATACTTATAAATAAAAACGGAGCGTGATAGACAATGTCAAGTTCACTTATTTCCGGTTTAGGCGCAATGCTCATGGCGTTCTTTACCATGATTTCATCTATTTTCGGAATAGTGCAGAACAAACCCGCCGATAAAGTCGTAATCCAAGGGTTTGAGACCAAGGAGGAAAATGTTATGCGTGTAATGTCATTCAATATTCGTTGTGCAAATGTCGGTTCAGATACTTGGGAAGACCGCATCGGAATAGTTTCACAAACAATGATGGACAGCGAGGCTGATTCTATCGGTGTTCAGGAAGCAACTCCTGAATGGATGGCTACACTTAAAGAAACTGTGGGTGAAAAATACGCATATGTAGGTGTTGGCCGTGACGATGGCGACAACGAAGGCGAATACTCAGCAATATTCTATTTAAAAGACAAATACAATGTTGTTGAAAGCGGCACATTCTGGCTTTCAGAAACTCCTGAAAAGCCATCCTTCGGTTGGGATGCTGCTTGCAGAAGAGTTTGTACATGGGTACTTCTTGAAAACAAAGAAAGTGGCGAAAAGTACGTTCATATTAACACACATTTTGATCACATCGGAATTACTGCAAGAAAAAACAGCGTCGATATGATTGTTGAAAAAGCTAAAGAATTTTCTGATTTACCTGTTGTATTTACCGCTGACATGAATGTCAGACAAGACAGCGACAACTACAAACAGTTTATTGATTCGGGTGTTCTTTTTGATACTAAATTTGCTGCACCTGATACTATGAGCTACTGTACATATCACGACACAAAGCCCGACAAACACAAAAAAGATATCATTGATTATGTAATGATAAATGACCATTTCAAAGCAATATCTTACAGAGTGGTTACCGAAGGTGTTGACGGAAGATTCGTTTCCGACCACTACCCCATTTATGCTGATATTGAAATAAATTAAATAAGCAATAAAAAAGAACGATTACTTGGTAATCGTTCTTTTTTTATTACGCTTTTTTATAGAACTCTGATGCCTCGTGCACATCACCATCAAATACAAGTTGACCGTTCTTCATTACGATTCCTCTTTTGCAGAATGACTCTGCAACTGCAATTTGATGTGTAACAAAAAGCAAGGTAACATTATCCTTGTTGATAACTTCATTTATTTTTTTCTGGCACTTAACTCTGAAAGCCGCGTCACCTACGCTCAACGCCTCGTCAACAATAAGTATCTCGGGCTTAATATTAACGTTAATAGCAAAACCCAAACGAGCTTTCATACCGCTTGAATATGTTCTTACAGGCTGATCTATGTAATCATTAAGCTCTGAAAACTCAATAATTGTATCTTCAAGAGCTTTTATTTCATCGTCTTTAAGACCCAAAATATGGCCTTTAAGGTAAATATTCTCTCTTCCTGTAAACTCCAAGTCAAAGCCACTTGTAAGCTCTAACAAAGCACTTACCCTACCATTTACGGTGATAGTTCCTTCCGTTGGAAAGGCAACGCCTGTAATCATTTTAAGTATTGTGGATTTACCTGCACCATTTTTACCAAAAAGTGCAACAGACTCACCACGCTCAATATTAAAGCTTACATTGTCAACTGCCTTTTTCTTTTTATAAGGAATCTTTTTTATAAAAACGCCTAACAAACGTTTCTTTGTGCTTGAATATAATTTATAAGTTTTGCTGACATTGTCAAAACTGATTACTGTATCTTTCATTATAACAATCCTTTCAAATCTTATATAAGAACGTCCGGTATTTCTTTACGTAATTTTTTATATGCCCAAAGTGACATAAATACGAGAAGTGCATACCAACAAAGGAAATACAATAATCTTTTCGGTTGTTCAAAGAACCAAATATGATTTACGAAACAGTTTCTGTATCCGTAGCAAATAAATGTAACGGGATTTAACATTAATATGCTGTATACGATTTCGCTATCTTTTACATTTTCTATGTTCCAGAGCACGCCGGAAAGCCAGAACACAGATACGTTAAATGATTTAACGAGGTTTGAAAAGTCCCTGCTCATGGCAGAAACAAGTCCTGCAAATAGTGACCACGCATTAAAGAATAAGAACATCAAAATCATATAAATAGGAAGCTGTAAAAGATAAATTGTTGGTGGATAGCCGCCAATCCAGAAAATAATAACAACTATAACAGTGATAATCGCATGAACAAAAAATCTTGAAAGATTAGTGTGTGTTGGTATCGTTGTTATAGGATATTTCATTTTTGTAACGAGGTAACTATAACGTCTTATACAATCTGTACCACCATTTATTGATTCACCCATATAGAACCAGGAAATGATACCGCATATTAACCATAAAATATACGGAACACCTGCAACATCGCCACCCTGACGCAAACCGATAGCAATAGCAAACCAATAAACAAAAATTGTTACAACGGGTTTTATAATTGCCCATGCCCAGCCCAAAGCTGCGCCTGTATAGGTCTTTTTAAGGTCAGCAATTGATAATTTAAAAATCTGAGGCACATTTTCTATATGTTCTCTGATGTTAAGAACAAAAATATTTATGTAACTCATAAAAAACTCTTTTATTTTGTTCACAAGAATACCTCCCCGATAATCACTTTATAATTTCTAAGGAATTATCTGTTTCCTTCAAATCAAAGAACACAGGTTTTTCCTGTAAACTTATATTAGGACAGTGAAGTGTAAGTTTAAGATTTCCGTTTAAATCTTTAAATATCATTCCGTGTCCGCCATCGTCATCAAACAAATTATGAAGATGCGACCATTTACCACAAACGGAGCCGTTATCGGACTGCGCTACGCATTGTTTGTAGCCGTCATCGCAGGTTGACCATATCATAAGAAGTTTTCCGTCTTTTTTACGATATAAAAACGGACCATCTGTAACGTTGTGTGATTCTTCGGTCGCTTCTCTTTTCAAAAAAGAACTTGCAGCAAAAAGCTCAACAGGCTCTGTTACCGCGTGAGTTAAATCGGGACTTAACTCTACATAACAAATTGTTCCGTCTAAAATCTGTGTATGTTCGTGGCAAAAAACGCAATAAATTTTTTCGCTTTCAAAATATAAAGTTCCGTCAAGACACTCCCACTCCCAAGGGGTAATAGCACCATCGGAATGGGGTACAAACTCACCATCAGGAGTATCGCTTTTGAGGATATATGTTCCTCTTAAGCCATTTGTTTTGGTGAATGTTGCGAGCAAATAAAATGCTCCTTTGTAAAAATGCACTTCAGGCGCCCAATTCACCCATGTATTCATACCATGTTTTTCGGAATTAAAAACTTCTTTGGGTTCAGACCAATTTTCAAGATCGGTTCCAATATATACATCAAAACCACCTGTTTTCTGACCGAAATTATCTGCCCTTGTACCGTACATATAATACTTGTCTTCGTGAACAAGCACAAAAGGATCACGGATATTTATTTCTTGATTTTTCAAAAAATCACCTCAAATAATTCTTTCGCCGTTCTTATAGTGGAGAATTGTAACTCGTTTCTGGAACTGACAAACCACTTCGTAATTTATGGTGTTTGTGAGTTTTGCTATTTCTTCAGCAGTAATGGTTACACCATCGTCAGAACCAAGAATAGTAACCTCATCCCCTACACAAACATCCGAAAGGTCAGTAACATCCACCATAAGCTGGTCCATACAAACTCTGCCGATAACAGGAGCATATTCACCATTTATAATAACCCTGCCTTTATTGGAGAGTGTACGGGAATAACCATCGGCATAACCTATACACACAGTAGCTATACGGGTTGTTTTATCTGTAAAAAAGGTGTGGCCATAACTTACACCGCTGCCTGCAGGTACCTCTTTCACATGAACCACATGGCTGACTATTTTCATTGCAGGTTTAAGCTCAATTGATCCATCGTTAACACATTCATCCGGATAAAGTCCGTAAAGAACTATTCCCAATCGAACCATATTAAACTGATCATCCACAGTCAAAAGACCCGCACTGTTACAAAGATGTTTAATTGGGATATACATCCCCTTATTTTCAAGCTCTTTAATAAAATTCTTGAATATTTCGGTTTGTTTATCTGTAGTTGTGCGATCTATACAATCTGCACACGCATAGTGGCTGAAAATGCCTTCAATGTAAATATTGGGTAGATCGTTAATTCTTTTTACGGTTTCTACGCTTTCAGAATTACAGAAAAAACCAATACGCGACATGCCTGTATCAACAGCAATATGAACCCTTGCAATTTTCTTAAGGTTCACAGCCGATTTTGATAATGCAACTGCATCGTCATAGTTAAAAATGGTCTGTGTTAATTCATTTTTTATAAGAGTTTCATACTGATATGGCGAAGTGTAGGAAAGCACAAGAATAGGCTTTTCAACACCGGCTTCACGCAGTTCAACCGCTTCACCCAACTCCGCAATACCGAAATAATCGACTTTATCCTGTATCGCCTTTGCAACACCAACTGCACCATGCCCGTAAGCATCCGCTTTAACAATAGCAAGAGAAAGTACTTTGGGTTTTATTTTGGTTTTTAATTGATCCAGATTATGCTCTATGGCATCAAGATCCACAGCAGCATAAGTTCTGTAATAATCAATACCATCACTTTTTTTAGTCATAATATCACTCAATACTCGCCTGATTCAAGACATAATTATATAAATATACCATATAATACCACATTTTATTAAAATACTCAATACTTACTTATAATTTAAAAGAATTTTCATTTGTTGACAACACTTAGTAAAAGTTGTAAAATTACACCATAAAATATTTAGGAGTGTTTATCAATGTCAAAAATTCTTAAGACCGCTATTGCTGTGGCAACCGGTGTCGTTGGTGCAGGTGTTGCATTTTGCGCAATAAACAAACAGATGCACAAAGATATTTGTATGATTGCTCACCGCGGTCATAGTGCAAAACATCCCGGTAACACCGAACCCGCTTTCCTCAGCGCAGTTAAAAACGGCTCAGGTGGTATTGAAACAGATATAAGAATAACAAAGGATGGCTTTTTTGTTGCAAACCATAACGATGACGTTGTTTTCAAAGACGGCACAAGCCTTCTTGTTGCAGAAGCCACACTTGCTGAGCTCACAGCAAAACCAATAAAAAATGACAAAACAGAAGATGATGTGTACATCTGCACTTTTGAACGATATCTTGAAATTTGCCGTGATAACAACCTGATATGCTTTATTGAGCTTAAAGGTGAATACACCGATGAACAAATCAACCAAGTTTTCACTATGGCAAGCGAAATTTATGATTTAAAAATGTGCTCTTTACAGTCTTTTGAATTTGAAAACCTCGTTAAAGCACACAATGCTTTCCCAGATTTACAAATAATGCTTACATACGGTAAAGGTATGGATTATTCACAGTGCCTTGAATATGGCTTTGACATTGATGTTGATTATAAAACCTTAAGCAAAAAAATGGTTGATGATTTCCACAGCCGCGGACTTAAAGTAGGTGCTTGGACCGCCAACAACATTTTTGCTTTAAACTATTGCCGCGCTTTTGGTGTTGACTACATCGAATCAGATATTTTCGGTGCATAAATTTATTTATAAACAGTTTGCGTTTGCAGACTGTTTATTTTTTTAAGTTTATTCATTATTTTGCTCTTGTTTAATACTCTTAATTATGATATATTTATAGTATCTATTTATTAATGTATTTTAAAATGAATTTATTTTAAATATTGTTCAATACACTCATTATAAAGGCGAGGAATTATGGAAAAATTTTTCAATGGTCTTTACAACTGCATCTATAATCTCGGTTTAATTTCCGGAAAAATAATTGGCGGTTTTTTCAAAAAAATCGGAAGATTTTTTAAGAAACTTTTCCACTTTAATAAAGCTTCTTTTTCTTCTGCAAAAGTTTTTTTCAAAAGAGCTGTAATCTCAATCGTTATTATGGCAATTTTAGGTTCTGTTGTTTACGTAGCATATTCTAACAGCAACAAAATAAAAGCTGTTTCTTTAGAAATCGATGGTGAAGTTATAGGTTATGCAACTTCTCAGAACGAAGCTGATTCAGCAGAAACCCTTGCTATAGAAATTTTAGGGCAAACAAACTCAAAAAAGATTGTAAATAAAGAAGTGCGGATAGATGCCTGTGATATAAAAAGTGCTGATGCACTATCCAATATTATCATAGAAAAGCTTTCAGAAGGTCTTACCGAAGTTAACGAAATTTACATAGACGGTGAACTGCTTTGCGCAGTTAAAGATCTGCAGTCAGCCAGAGACACCATTAACAAAAAACTTGATTTGGCGAAAAAGATTTACCCCAATTCATCTGTTTCGTTTGCAGAAAAAATCACAATAAAACCCACCTACTACGCACCCGATAACAAAAAGATTTTTACAGCAGCACAGCTCGAAAACGTTTTAAAAAACAACGAAATTCTCACCATACGCCACACCGAATGTGAAGAAAATGTTTCTTTCACCGATTACGATACTGTTGAAATCCAGACCAACACTCTTTTCGTTGGCGATACACGCGTTCGCCGTGCCGGTCAGAATGGTTCTGAATATTCAATTAATCTTGTTACATATGTTGGTGACCAAAAAGTTCTTTCGGAACACCTTATGAGTGTTTCTATAAAAGAACCGGTTTCACAGATTGTAGAACGTGGTATACGAGCTGAAAGCCTCTCAATGGGTTCATACACAGTTATTCAGACAACAGGTATTTTCTGTTGGCCTGCAGTTAATCTTTATACTGTTACATCTCCCTTCGGTCACAGAAGCCTCGGTTACCACAGAGGTATTGATATATCCGGTGCTAACGCTTCCGGCTCCCTTGTTGTTGCAGGTGCGGCAGGTACCGTAACAGAAGCCGGTTGGAGCACAGGCGGTTACGGCAACTACGTTAAAATCGATCACGGCAACGGCGTTGAAACCCTTTATGCTCATATGCTCGACAACTCACTTATGGTAAGTGTTGGCGATGTAGTTCAAAAAGGTCAGACCATCGGCAGAGTAGGTAATACAGGTTACTCTTTCGGTGCTCACCTCCACTTTGAAGTAAGAGTAAACGGTAACAGGCTCAATCCTGCGCCGTATTTAGGTTTAGAATAATGAATATTACAGTTATTGCATTAGGAAAATTAAAAGAAAAGTATCTTAAGGATGCCATAAGCGAATATTCAAAAAGAATAAGCGCTTACGGAAAACTTGATATTATCGAACTTACTCCCGCAAGACTTTCCGACTCCCCTTCACAGACGGAAATTGACAACGCTCTTACAAAGGAAGCGGAGGAAATAAAAAAGAAAATTCCTAACGGAAGTTATGTGTTCTCACTTTGTGTTGAAGGTAAGCAAAAATCAAGCGAAGAACTTGCAAAAACCATTCAAGACGTAACCCTTAACGGCAAAAGCAACATCGTTTTTATTATAGGCAGTTCATTCGGTTTATCACCCGAAATCAAAAAAATGTCTGATTCCAGACTTTCTTTTTCGCCCATGACATTCCCCCACCAACTTATGCGGGTTATGCTCCTTGAGCAGATTTACAGGGCATTTCAAATCAACACTAACGGAAAGTATCACAAATGAGGTTTTACTATGGCAATGTGCGATATGTGTGAAAATTACAGATACGACGAAGATTTAGAAGAATACTTCTGCGATATAGAATTAGATGAGGATGAGTATCTTAAGTTTTTAACATCGTCAAACGATGCCTGCCCCTATTTCCGGGCAGACGACGAATACAGAATAGTAAGGAAACAGAACTGATAATCGAGTTAGGAATCAGGAGTCATGAGTTTCGTAACCGGTCGGCATTTATAGTTTGCAATGCGCGAGACACCTAATCATTCTCTGATATAAAAAATCATTTTTATAATAAAGGAGAGGTAAAAATGAATGATTCAGTAAATGCAAAAAACAAAAAAAGACGTCTTCCTGCCATTATTGCAGTAATTGTTGTTATTTCAATATTCGTTTCAACCTTTGCCATTGGCGCTTTAACATCAAAAAATGCGCTATATCCTGAGAATGATTTTAAAATTGCCGAAAACGCCCAAGCACTCACCGTAACACTGGCTAACGGCGATAGTTATTACACACCGGAATCTGAACACTCCGTAATTGACGATGACAGAACCATTTACTACTACGACAACCTTCTTGTAGTTTTCACCGATTACGATTTAACTGACCCCGAAATTAAAGTTATCGAAAAATTAATCAACGGTAAAACAGTAGGAAAAGTAAGCGGTGCAATTCACGCTTTGCAATTACAGGTTGAAAAATCCACATTAGCGGAATTAGAAAGCTACGCCGAAAAATTAATGCAAGAAAAAAATGTTATGTATGCTTGCAGCGATTATCCGGTGCAGATAATGGGAAATCAACCGGACAATAACCCGTGGAGTTTCTCACCCGATGAAAAAGAAATCGATTTAGGAAATGAAAATTCCCCTGACGGCTTTGATTGGTGGGCAGAAGCCATCGGAGCATACACAGCATGGGAATATACAGATTTGTGCCAAGAAATTAATGTAGGTATTGTAGACGACGGATTTGAAACCGAACACGAGGATTTAAAAGGTCAAATTACTCTTGTTTCGGATTCTTCTACTAATACATCTTCTTTGCACGGCACACACGTTGCCGGAATTATAGGCGCACTCAACAACGATGTAGGCTTAAGAGGTATTGCAGATACCGCAAACCTTTACTGTGCAGACGTATGGAAAACAAATAGTTCTGTTTCCTACCACACGTTAACCGAATATTTAGCTGTTGTAAACTATATGATAGAACTGGATGTAAAGGTCATAAACAATTCCTGGGGTTGTTATATCCCGAATAAAACTACATATTTAAAAGAGAAATACGGTGCTTTTTATCCTTTTTGTATGCTTTTCGCAGGAAAAGAATATAAACAATGGTGCAACCAACGTGTAGACAATGATTTAATCACAACCGCAGAAGCAACCTTGGTTATGATAAGCCAGATAATTGCTTCCGGGAATGACGATATAATTTTTGTAGTTTCTGCCGGAAATGGTTATTCAGGTCCGGATAAGCCTGCAGATGTAAGAACAAACGGATTTTTCTGTGCTATTACTGAATCGGTTTTCAACGAACTTGACTCATCATTAGCTAAAAAACTCAGTTCCGTAAACATTGACTATAAAACAATTGATGAACATATTCTAATAGTTGGTGCTGCAGAAAAAACCAGAGACGAAAACGGCAACTACGCAATGTCAACTTTCTCCAACTATGGTGAAACAGTTGATATCTGTGCACCGGGAACATCGATTTTCAGTACTGTAACAGAAAACTACGGTTTGTACGAAGTGTTTGATGGCACCTCAATGGCTGCTCCCATGGTTACAGCCAGCGTGGCATTCATCTGGTCACTTAATCCCGAGCTTACTGCAGCAGAGGTTCGTGAAATTCTTATTGATTCAGCCCAAGTTACAGCTGTTGCGACAATCGATGACATACAATACAGTTATCCTATGTTGAACATAGGTAATGCAGCAAAAAACGTAGCAGAAAATAAATAATAAAATTGCTTGAACTGTGTTATATTTTTACATTTTCAGAACCTAAACAAAAAACGGATTGAGTACAAAACTCAATCCGTTTTTATTTTAGTGTTTACTTTTTTCATCTCGTTCGCGGATTACAAATCTTACGGGTGTACCCTCAAGTCCGTAAACTTCACGAATCTGATTTTCGATATAACGCTGATAACTATAATGGAAAAGCTCTGCGCTGTTAACGAAGCAAACGAACGTTGGCGGTCTTGTTGATGCCTGAGTCATATAGAAAATTTTAAGACGCTTGCCTCTGTCTGTTGGTGGCTGAACGCGAAGTGTTGCCGCTGCGAGGATTTCATTGAGCTGACCTGTTTTGATTCGCATAGCATTCTGTGTATCAACAAACTTTATAAGCTCATAAAGTCTGTCAACACGTTGACCTGTTTTTGCAGAAATAAATATAATCGGTGCAAAAGACATAAACGAGAAATCTTTCATCAACTGTTTACGATAAGAATCCATTGTCTTACCGTCTTTGTCGTATGCGTCCCATTTATTAACCGCTATAATACAGCCTTTCCCCTGCTCAAGGGCTCTGCCGGCAACCTTGCTGTCCTGCTCGGTGAAGCCTTCAAGGGCATCAATCATAATAACGCAGACATTGGCTCTTTCAATAGCCATATCAGTTCTGAGTACGCTGTATTTTTCGACCGCATCCTCAACCTTTGATTTGCGGCGAAGTCCGGCAGTATCAATAAACATAAACTTGCCGTAATCATTTTCAACAAAACTATCGGTTGCATCTCGTGTAGTACCTGCGATATTTGAAACAATCATTCTGTCCTCGCCGATTATTTTATTAACAAGCGATGATTTTCCGACATTGGGTTTACCGATAACAGCAACCTTTATATAGTCATCCTCATCGGTTTCCTCGGCAAGATATTCTTCAGGAAGGTGTTTCAACACCTCGTCCAACAAATCGCCTGTACCATGGCCGTGAACGGAAGAAACCGGTATAGGATCGCCTAAACCTAAATTATAAAATTCATAAAGTTCCGGAGGCGGTGCACCTAAAGAGTCGCACTTATTAACCGCAAGAACAATGGGTTTGCCGCTTTTTTGAAGCATTGCGACAACTTCTGCATCAGTTGCTACCACACCATCACGGACATCTGTTACAAGTATTATTACATTAGCGCTGTCTATTGCGAGTTGTGCCTGACGGCGCATCTGAGAAAGAATAACATCGTTTGAATAAGGTTCTATACCGCCTGTATCAACAAGCAACATATTATGACCGAGCCACTCGCAATCACCGAAAAGTCGGTCACGGGTAACACCGGGTGTGTTATCTACAATTGCAAGGCGCGTGCCTGTAAGTTTATTGAAAAGAGTTGATTTACCTACGTTAGGTCTACCAACAATAGCAACAACAGGTCTTGCCATATTAAACACCTCCGTTTAATCGTTAATTATCATTTCCAATAGTTTGTATCCGTCGTTTTCGACAGGGATAACGTCTTTTCCTAAATATTCGGAAAGCTCATCCAATGTTACGTCATCAAGGAATCTATCACCCTCGTTACGAAGGGAAACACGAGGAATAAGAATTTTTTCTCCTGAATCAACGTCTTTTAACTGAGCTTTAAAATCAGCACCGGTAATAAGTCCTGCGACAGTAACAGTATCGCCGAAAAACTCATTTTTTATTTTAATTACGTTTACAGTAAGTCCCGGAAACTTTTCTTCTGCTTTTTGAGAAAGCTCCAGAAGCAAGTCGAAAGCTGCATAGCCTGTAGCTATGGTTATGTGCTTTTTAACTTCTCTTGAAGTTTCCTGCTGAAGTGCGTCTAAAAACTCATCTTTTAATAAAGCGCATATTCCCACGCCGTTATCAAGCTGCGAAAACTCACCGTAATAATCTGCTTCGGGAAGATCTCGCTCCGCTATAAGATAAAATTCATCTGAAGCATATGCAAGAATCTGACCGCCGTTATAATATGAAAAATGAGCATTAAACTCGTCAATAATATCAATAACTTCCGCAGCCTCTTCCTTTGTATAAGTTCTTAAGGGATAAAGACCGTCACGATACTTTGTAAGCCCAACAGGAACTGCTGCTATACTCTTAACAGACGGGTAAAGCTTTGAAAGTTCTTCTAAAGAGTATCTTAATTCGTCACCATCATTAATTCCCGGACAAAGCACAAGTTGGGTATTCATATCTATTCCGTTTTCGGAAAACCTATCCAAAATACCAAGCACTTCACCTGCATGGGGATTTTTCATCATCTCCACACGTAAATCCGGATTCATTGTGTGAACCGAAATATTCACCGGAGAAATATGCATATCAATTATGCGCTGTACTTCTCTTTCACAAAGTCCCGTAAGTGTTATATAGTTACCAAACAGGAACGACATACGTGAATCGTCATCTTTAAAATAAAGAGTTTCGCGCATACCTTTCGGCATTTGATCCACAAAGCAAAAAACGCATTTATTTTTGCAACAATGTTGTTTATCCATCAAATAAGTACCGAATTCAAGGCCTATATCGGCATATTCGTCGCTTTTGCGGATATTGGTTTTTATTTCTTCACCGTTTCTCAAAAGAACAACAGTGAGTTTTTTGGACTGAATATAGAAGCGATAGTCAAGAACATCAAAAATCTCGTGACCGTTTATACTGACCAGTTCATCGCCACTCAAAATACCGGCTTTAATTCCGTAAGAATCTTCGCACACACTTTCAATTTTAACGGACACACTATCCCTCCCAAAAACCAAATAACAGTCCAACAGGGCGGGGAGAATATCCTCTCACCGCCCTCTGAAATCTGAGTTGCAAATATTACAGATTAGTCTACTGAAATAACCTGTTTGCCGTTGTAGTAGCCACATGCTGTGCAAAGTCTGTGAGGTCTTTTGAAATCGCCACAGTTGGGGCACTTAACAAGTGCTGCTGCATCCATTTTCCAAACGTTGGATCTTCTCTTATCTCTTCTTGCCTTAGATACTCTTCTCTTAGGTACTGCCATGAGTACTACCTCCTATATAATATTTAAATTACTTACTCTTCCAAAAGCTGCAAAAGCACTTCCATTCTCGGATCAATAGGTGCTTTACAGTCGCATTGGGTTTCGTTCAGGTTCTTGCCACAAGTGGGACAAAGACCTTTACATTCTTCGTCGCAAAGGTATTTTGTAGGAAGAGCGAGATTGACATCTTCCTCAACAAGCTCATCAAGGTCAAGGCGCATATTTGGCACCTCAAGGAAATCATCGTTGTCACCGCTCTCAAGAGCAACTACAAGAGTATGCTCAACAGGAATAGTAAAATTGCGTTTTACTTCCTGCGCACAGCGGTCACAAGGAGCCTCATAAACCAATTCAGCTTTTGCCATAAGATTAACGATACCGGCTTTGTTTTCGATACAGCCACTCACCTTTACAGGGTCCGCAATAGGTGCATAACCAGAAACTTCCACAGAAGCAAGCGAAAGCTCGTAATCAAAGGGTACTTTCATACCATCTGTATTGAAAATTGATTCAAGTTCGATAACCATATACATTACCTCTCAACATACTCGAATATTATATTATTTAATTCATTATTTGTCAACAATATTTTTCAAAAAATGTTATCACAAAACTATTGCAAAGACAGCGATAAATCTGTTAAAATATACAATAACAATCAATTATATGTAGGGAGTGTTTTTATGGCCGGTGAAACAAAAAGAACGTACAAAAACTTCACAGAATGGAAAGAAAAATCCAAACAGACCGAATACACTGAAAAAACACCACTTTTGGCTTCCGACGGAACGCTGTTGGCTAAAGGATGGGCAAGAAGAAACGTTTTCGATTATGAACGCTCATTCTCAAAACCCATTAAGAGAAAAAAAGAATGGGACTTCTACCAGATTTCCAACGGAAAGTATATGGTTCAGATTAGTTTTGCCAATATTTCCATAGGTGGTTATGTTTCTGCAAAAATTGTTGATTTGATTAACCAAAAACAAATCGTAGAAGCAATGCAGGTTTTTCTTGGTGGTGACAACAAATACATACTCCCGGCAAAGGGTGATACACCTAACTTTTTCAAGGCTAAAGTTGGTAAGGCTGAATGTGTGTTCGATACAAAAAAAACATCCAGAACACTATACTTTAAAATGCCTCTTAAAGACAAAATTGTTGAATGTGACTTCACTATGGATATTATGCCCGGTCTTGAAAACATTACAACAGTTTTACCTTTCCCAAATTTACCCACCAAATACTTTATGACCACTAAGCAGAACAGTATGCCTTGTGAGGGTACCTTCAAATACGGTGATGAAGTTTTTGAATTTACAAAAGACGATACTTTCGGTTATTTAGACTGGGGCAGAGTTAACACACCCTACGAAATGGTTTGGTACTGGGGTAACGGCTCTACTTACATTTACGACGAAAATGGCGAAAAACACATATTCGGTTTTGAAATCACGTGGGCAATAGGTGATGAAAGCAATGCTACCGAAACCTGCCTTTTCTATGACGGAAAAGCACACAAAATCGGTGCAGTTGATGTTGAAACCTTCCCCAAGCCCGATAAATATATGGAGCCCTGGAAATTCATTTCAGAAGATGGTAGATTTAATCTTACAATGACACCATTCTTCGATTACCATACCGACCTTAATGTTAAGGTTATGCGAATGCACTCACATCAGGTTCACGGCAAATGGAACGGTAACGTAATTCTTGATGATGGCACCAAACTGGAAATCAAAGATATGTACGCTTTCTGTGAGTACGTTGAAAATAAATGGTAATAAAAAAATAAAACCTTGTATTCAATCGAATACAAGGTTTTTGTTTTTGTTATCAGATAACCTTTACATTTTCAAAGAGAGCTGCAGGAAGTTTATCCTGATCTTCTGAAACTGTGAATACAAAATCAACTTTTGCTTCTTCGGACACCTTACAGATTTTATTTATAAGAGCTGCGAACTCGTCATAATCTCTGCCGACGATTTTGAATGTAGCGTCAACAAAAATTTCAGTTAAGTCGTGGTCCTGTGCGATAACGCCGCATACCATTCCGTAGAAAGCGTCACAGCCCTGGATATCGAATCTTTCTGTTTCGATAAGTCTTGCTTTGTGGGTTACCTCATAAGTAAGTAACGGGGATTTTTCAATGCAAACTACTGTTCCGTCAGTATTTGCTACTGCCTCGTTGATGAGAGCAATAAGTTTTTTTGTTTTACCGGAACCTTTGTTGCCTATAATAAGTGAAACCATAATGATTTACCTCCGTTGTTTATTTTTCGCCTTTCGGCGTTATTTCTGTGTTATTAAAGCCTTTGTTCAAGTGCTTTTTTGTGTTCTTCATAACCCGGTTTACCAAGAAGAGCAAACATATTCTTTTTATAACTTTCAACTCCGGGCTGGTCGAAAGGATTGATGCCGAGAATATAACCGGAAACAGCACAAGCTTTTTCAAGGAAGTACACAAGATAACCGAATTCGTATTCGTTCATCTCGTCCATCTCGAGAATCATATTGGGAACCTGACCATCTGTATGAGCAAGTACAGTACCGAGGAATGCTTTTTTATTAACATAATCAACACTCTTACCTGCTACGAAATTAAATCCGTCGCCATTTTCGGGGTCAAGACCTATAATAAGTTCTTGCTTAGGTTTATTAAACATAACCACAGTTTCGAACATTATTCGTTCGCCCTCTTGAACGTATTGTCCGAGAGAATGAAGATCTGTTGAGAAAATTGCTGATGAAGGATAAATACCTTTGCCGTCTTTACCTTCGCTTTCACCGAAAAGCTGTTTAAACCACTCATTCATAAGAGTGTAATCCGGCTCGTAAGATATCATCATCTCTACGGATTTGCCTTTACGGTAAAGAATGTTTCTCATTGCTGCATATTTGTAGCAATCATTTGTGTTCACATCGCCTTCTGCGAAAGCCTCGCGTGCATCTTGCGCACCTTTCATCATAAGGTCAATATCAATACCTGCAACCGCTATGGGTAAAAGCCCTACTGCGGTAAGAACGGAATATCTGCCACCGACATCATCCGGAATAACAAATGTTTCATAACCTTCACGATTTGAAAGTTCTTTAAGTGTACCGCGAGCTTTGTCGGTAGTAGCATAAATTCTTTTAGCTGCTTCTTCCTTGCCGTATTTCTTTTCGAGTAAATCCTTGAAAACACGGAAAGCGATTGTAGGCTCTGTGGTAGTGCCTGATTTTGAAATAACGTTTACTGAAAAATCTTTTCCTTCGCAAAGTGCAACTGCTTCCGCAAGCGCCGCTGAAGAAAGAGTATTACCGGCAAAAATGATTTGCGGTTTTTCGAATAAATTGCGATTCTGCGATTTGCAGAATTCAATAGCTGCTCTTGCTCCTAAATAAGAGCCGCCGATACCGATAACTACCAAAACATCGCTATCGTTTCTGATTTTTTCAGCCGCTTTTTTGATTCTCTCAAATTCTTCCTTATCGTAATCTACGGGAAGGTCCAACCAGCCGAGGAAATCGCTTCCTGCGCCTGTACGGGAATTGAGAAGATCAACCGCCGCTGACACCTCAGGTGCTATAGCGTTAACATCGTTTTCGTCAACGAAGCCCTCAAGGTAACGGGTGTTAAGTTTTACTGACATTGGTTCATCTCCTATGGGTTTAAGCCGAGAATATTACACCTTCAAAGTGTACTATTCTTTGCTAATATTTTACAATAAACAATTGATTATTTCAATACAATTTTTACACTTTAACAAAAAAACATAGTTTTTTTACGTTTTGTTAAAATCTTTCGGTAGTTAGTTGGTTATTTTTCTCATTTTCGGTGATTATGGCAACTCCTAAATTACTGTTTGCGCGGCTTGAAATAGCAAAGCAAACCGAAACAAATGTGGTCAAGAGCATTATAACAATTGCCGAAACTGTAAAAAGATTAAAAATCCTGTTAAATTCCATTTTGATTTCCTTTCATTTACTTAATCTGTTTATCCAGCATTTCCGCCAGAGCATCCCCCACTAATTGAGCAGAATACACAGCCTCTTCAAGGGTGTTTGCATCTGTACCGAATTCTAAAAGCAGAGAACAAGGTGTTACATCCATATTATATTTTCTGTTGCAGAAGAAAACCGGTCGCATAAGTCCCTGATTTGACTCTTCCACTTTACTTTGTAAATTAAGGGCAAACACCAGATTTTGTTTCCATAAGGGAAAACCCTCCACTCCATCTCCTTCACAGCCTGATATTATCATAACCTGTGCGGCTTTTTTACCGTTGATAACAGCCGTAGGTTTACACTTTGTACCACTTTCGTAATGAATAGCATCACGATGAACGTCCAGAGTGATAACTATGGACGGATATTGTTCAAGATATTTTTCAACGCTTACTCTTGAACGGGCATATGCGCCGTTATACGAAGTATCATATATATTTCTATCGTGAATTACACCGTATCCCGCCTCCTCAAGTGCCCTGGTAAGTTCATCACCTACCCTGACCATATTCTTGGATTTATCGGAAGTACGGGAATTATAATCATTAGAATACCAACCCAAATCAAGCATTTCATATCCTTCGGTAGAATGGGTATGGTAAATAAGGATATACGGCTTATCCTTTGTAACTGTATTGTATGAGGGTTTTTGGGACAGTAAAGTTTTTATAGAAATATTTTCCGAAGTTTTATTATCGACCTTAACAACGCCATATTTCAAGGTTTTTGAAGTAGCGCCCATTTGCTTTTCATCTATATCGCCGCTTTTTTTATAGTTTTTAAAAGCTATCTCCGCCTGTGCTTTTAATGTTTCGATATCAGTCGGAGTATTGCTGACGGCACTAGCGACATAGTTACCGCCGCCGTAACCTACTATTGAAAAACTTTCATCATTATTAGCAGCAAAATTTTTGTTTGCCGTTAAAATATAACCATTGTCCCCCTTAATTTCGGTATATTTATTAAAAACACTTTGTGCACAAACAGCCGCATAATCACCGATAAAAAGACTGCCGCCAATCAAAGCGACACACAAAACGAAACAAAACAAACTTTGAAAACCACTTATTTTACCGTTCATCAAAACCCTCCTCCCTATTTAAAATATGAAAAGGGTTTATTACATATTACATCAACGCATAAAGTTCCTTAGGTGTAAGAGTTGGTTGCAAAGCGCAGTTAAGAGAAAGAGCCAGAAGATATGACGCGTTTTTAACCATTAAATCTATATCTTTAGGTGCAACAATAAGCCTTGCTCCTGTTTCCAAACCTGTATTATTAAACTCATCCGCTTTCACTCCCGAAATCTCCGCAGCAAGTGACACCGCATCAACTACCGTAGGAACACCAATTGCAATTACAGGAACACCTAAAAAATCTTCATCAATTCTTTTTCTCGCGTTACCTATACCCGAACCGGGTGCAATACCGGTATCAGACATCTGAACAGTAGTGCCAAGCCTTGAAACACTTCCTGCCGCAAGAGCATCCACAGTAATAATGCACTCGGGCTTTATTGCCTCGCAGATACTTTTTATATATTCGCCGGATTCAATGCCGGTTTGTCCTAAAACACCGGTAGAAACAGCCGAAACGGGACGAAGCTTTTCAGAAAAACCCGCCAATTTTCTGACTTCATCGCTGATATGACGTGTAGCAAAAATTCTTGATGCAGTCATAGGACCCAATGCATCGGAAGTCATATCTGAATTTCCTACTCCTGCTACCAGCACAGCACCATTCCCTTTAGGAATAAGTTGCTTAATGCTCTCAATCAACGCATTAAGCCTACCATCAGAAACTGCAGCTTCATCGGAAAAAGCGTTCATTTCGATGGTTATATATCTTCCTATACCCTTACCGAGTTTTTCAGCAGCTTCTTCAGTAGTGATATCAATAACAGTGGTTTTGCATTCGTCATTTTTAAATTCCTTTACATTAACACCATCAAGTTCTTTTTTTATCATTTCCTTGCGTTCAAGTGCAAGATCTGTTCTGAAATCCAATAAAATCACCTCAAAATTAGTATTTCTTAGGTGAATGAACCTATGCAAATAAATATTTATAATGTAAAATTATTGAAATACAATTTATAATATGTTAAAATTATTTGTAATTTTGCAAAAGGAAGTTATTATATGAAACTTGGTATAGTAGGTTTGCCCAATGTTGGCAAAAGCACACTTTTTAACGCACTCACAAACGCAGGCGCTCAGGCGGCTAACTACGCATTCTGCACAATCGAGCCTAATGTTGGCGTTGTTGCAGTTCCCGATAAACGTCTTGATGCACTTTGCGAAATGTATAACCCCGTTAAGGTCACCCCTGCAACAATTGAATTTGTTGATATTGCAGGTCTTGTAAAAGGCGCATCGCAGGGCGAAGGTTTAGGAAACAAATTCCTTTCACATATCCGCGAGGTTGATGCAATTATCCACGTTGTTCGTTGCTTTGATAACGACGATATTATGCACGTTGACGGCTGGGTTGGCCCTCAGCGCGATATTGAAACAATTAACCTTGAACTTATACTTTCGGATGCCGAAATTCTTCAGAGAAGAATTGACAGAACCACAAAAGCTATGAAAGGTGACAAATCTTTAGCTGCTGAACTTGCAATACTCGAAAAAGTCCGTGAGGCTCTCGATAACGGTATTTGCGCAAGAGCAGTTGAATTAACAGAGGACGAAAAAGAAGTAATCGACACAGTTGCATTGCTCACTTCAAAGCCTGTTATTTACGCTTGTAATATGAGCGAAGAAGATTTTTCAACAAATATCGAAGCCAATGCCCGTTACAACGCAGTTAAGGCTCTTGCCGCTGAAGAAGGCAGCCAGGTGCTCCCCATTTGCGCAGAACTTGAAGCGCAGATCGCAGAACTTGACAAAGACGAAAAAGAAATGTTCCTCGGTGAACTCGGCATTGAAACAGGCGGTCTTGATTTGCTTATTGAGCGCAGTTATGACCTTCTCGGTCTTATGAGTTACCTTACTGCAGGTCAACCCGAAGTAAGGGCATGGACAATAAAAAAAGGCACAAAAGCACCTCAGGCAGCCGGTAAAATTCACTCTGACTTTGAAAGAGGTTTCATTCGTGCAGAAGTTGTTTCTTTCGATGTTCTTATGGAATGCGGTTCAATGCAGGTAGCAAAAGAAAAAGGTCTTGTTCGCTCAGAAGGTAAAGAGTACGTTATGCAAGATGGAGATATTGTATTGTTTAGATTTAACGTGTAAAAATAAAAAGTTCCACCTATATAAGGTGGAACTTTTATTCTTTACTTTACTGCGTAATGCCTTACATAAACACCAACGGTTTTATCGTAATCAAGCACGTGAATAAGTGAGCCGTCTGCCATAGGATAAACTGTTAACCCCTCTGCCTCGTTACCTGCCAACGAAGGAAGTGAACGTGTACAAAGTTCTTGCACTTCGCCTGTACTTATATCAACTGTAAGAATTTTATCCTTATTGCTGCCTTCGGCATCGTGAGATAAATAAAGAACACCTTCATAAACTTCTCCACCCTGAATACGTGTAACTTTTTCAGAAAGTTCTATAACATGTGAAAACTCCATAGTTTCAAGGTCACAAGCAAGGATATATTCAACATCGTTAAAAGGTGAACAATAAAGATAGCCGTTATCAGCATCTACTGCGCACCACGGAATTCCGTCGGGTAAATATTCGTTAGGCATTTCATAAATATCAATAGGTTCTAAACTCTTTGTATCATAAGTAATTACAAGCGAATAATCTTCAGCTTCATTCTCAACAGCTGCATAGATTTTTCCGTTATAGTAACTGATTCCACCAATGTGGTCCGAATCAACAAGATAAGTGTATTCTTCAGGAATAGCTTTTGTATTCACTGCAACTTGTTCAAAAGTTTCAGCATCCCATTTAGCGAGTCCTGCCACACCAAACGCAGTCAAAGAGCCGGATGTGTAATAATACTCCCCATCAGTTGTAATCCCCTGACCTGCATACATAGCGGCATCAAGAACCATTTTTTCTTCTGCGATCAGTTCAACTTCTTTAGTTGATGAAGGTGTACCATAATCCATAATACCTGTAAAGACCATACAAATTGCTACTAAAAATGCCCAAAGGCTTTCAAATAATGCCATTATTTATCACTCCTTGGATTGATAATACAATAAAAACCTGATTTTTTCAAGACACTATTAACATTCTGTGAAAAAAACAAAAAAAATTTGATAATCGGTCAACAATATTATATAATGATAAACGGTGATTTTATGGAATACAAATACGAGATACACTGCCACACTAAAAATGTCAGCAGATGTGGACAGTTAGATGTGGAAGAACTCATACAAAAATATAAAGATGCAGGGTATTCGGGAATCGTTTTAACCGACCACTACTCCCCTATGACCTTTGATTTACCCGACTTTTTCAGTAAGAAAAAGGCTATTGATCATTATTTAAGAGCATACCGCATTGCAAAAAAATATAACGATGATAATTTCACCGTACTTCTCGGTATGGAGTTAAGATTTTATGCCACCGTTAACGATTACCTTGTTTACGGCATAACCGAAGAAATGCTTTACGAACTCCCCTTTTTACTTCCACTTTATATTAAAAAAGCAAGTAAAATATTAAGAAATCGCGGTTGCTTATTTCTTCAGGCACATCCATTCAGAAAACTTATAACCCGTGCAGACCCGAAACATCTTGACGGTGTTGAGGTATTTAACGGAAAAGCCACCAAAGAGGCAAATGAACACTCAGAAAAATGGGCAAATGAAATAAATGCAACCATTAAAACAAGCGGAAGTGACTGCCACAGAGAAACAGGCGTAGCCTTAGGCGGTATAATTACAAAAGAAC
Organism: Acutalibacteraceae bacterium; assembly: GCA_045578985.1. Lineage (GTDB taxonomy): Bacteria > Bacillota > Clostridia > Oscillospirales > Acutalibacteraceae > DTU089. The sequence continues at coordinate 175,763 of JAZNLH010000029.1, forward strand.
CTATTAAAACAAACGATGATTTAATAAGAATACTTAAAAGCGGTGAATTTGAATTAATTAAAAATCAAAAATAAGAAGAAAAACTCCTATCCACCTTAATGGATAGGAGTTAATTTTATCAATAACTCAATTATTTAATCATTGATTCTTCCCAGCTGTCGTATGCATCAATGCCAAAAATTGAAGCAACTGTGGGTGCAACGTTAGCAAGGCCGAAACTGCCTTCTTTAATTTCATAAGAATTCTTGCTGTAAATGATGAAAGGAACTTCGTTAAGTGAATGTGCAGTTCTTACTGCAACATTACCTTTTTTGTTCTTTTCAAGCATTTCATCAGCGTTACCGTGGTCAGCAGTAATAAGAACTGTTACACCGCATTTATCGGCAACTTTGAGAACTCTTGCAAGACCAAGGTCAACTGCCTCAACGGCTGTGATAGTTGCATCAAGATTACCTGTGTGGCCTACCATATCACCGTTGGGATAGTTGCAACGAATGAAGTCATATTTGCCGCTTTCCATTGCTTCGATAACTGCATCTGTAACTTCAGCAGATTTCATCCAGGGTCTTTCATCAAATGAAACTTTATCAGAGGGAATCTCCATAAATGTTTCAAGTTCTTCAGAGAATTTATCGCTTTTATTACCGTTCCAGAAATATGTTACGTGGCCGTATTTCTGTGTTTCAGAAACTGCGAACTGATTCATACCCTTTGAAACAAGAAGTTCTGAAAGAGTATCTTTGATTTCAGGGGGATTAACAAGATAACGTTCAGGGAGTTTAAGGTCGCCGTCATACTGAAGCATACCTGCATACACAACATCGGGTTTTGCACCTCTGTCGAAGTATGTAAACTCGTCATTATCGAATGCCATACTAAGCTCTATTGCACGGTCGCCACGGAAGTTGAAAAGAACCACGCTGTCGCCGTCGTTGATTGTACCTACAGGTTTACCGTCCTCTGCAATAACAAAGGGAGGAAGATCCTGGTCAATGATACCCTCATTTTCTGAACGATATGTTTCAATAGCCTCTGTGGCTGTTGCAAACTGTCTGCCAATACCCTTTACGTGAGTATCCCAACCGAGTTTAACCATATTCCAGTTAGCCTGGTAGCGGTCCATTGTAACAACCATTCTGCCGCCGCCTGATGCGATTTTACCGCAGAAAGTACCGTCATTAAGCTCGTTAAATGCATTTTCAAGTTGTTCAACATAAACAAGACCTGATGTTGCAGGAACATCACGACCATCAAGAAGCACGTGAGCACGTACATTCTTTATGCCTTCAGCCTTTGCTTTTTTAACCATTTCAATAAGGTGTGAAATGTTTGAGTGGACATTACCATCAGAAAGAAGACCGATAAAATGAAGAGTTGAATCTTTTTCTACGCAGTTACCTGCAACTTCTTTCCAAGCGCTTGAAGCGTAAATTTTGCCTGATTCGATTGATTCATTAACGAGCTTTGCACCCTGTGAATAAATCTGACCGCAACCAAGAGCATTATGACCAACCTCGCTGTTACCCATATCGTCATCAGAAGGAAGACCAACTGCAGAGCCGTGAGCTTTAAGGCGAGTATTGGGACATTCTTTGAAAAGTCTATCAAGAACAGGTGTGTTTGCGAGTGTAACAGCATCGCCTAAGCCTGTTTTTGAAAAACCGATACCGTCCATTACGACGAGAAGTACTTTTTCAGACATATATTTTTCTCCTTACAGAAATTTAGGGCAGACAGTAGTCTGCCCGTTGAATTTTTAAGTTAGATAGATGCTGCTTTAACTATAACAGAGAAATCCTCTGCCTTAAGTGAAGCACCGCCGATAAGACCGCCGTCAACATCCTCCTGAGCAAGTAATTCTGCTGCATTCTTTGCATTCATAGAACCGCCGTACTGAATTGTTACACGGCTTGCGCATTTGGGGCAGTAGATTTCGCCGAGAACCTCGCGGATAGCGTGGTTAACTTCATTAGCCTGCTCTGCTGTTGCTGTTTCGCCTGTACCGATAGCCCAAACAGGTTCGTAAGCGATGATGATTCTGTCAAGTTCTTCGTTGGAAACACCCTGAAGAGCGATCTTTGTCTGTGAACGTACAACTTCCATTGTTACGCCTTTTTTACGCTCGTCAAGAAGTTCACCTACACAAAGGATAACGGTAAGACCGCTATCAAGTGCTGCGCGAACACGTTTGTTAACTGTTTCATCAGTTTCGCCGAAATACTGTCTTCTTTCAGAGTGACCGATAATAACATATTCAACGCCAATTGCCTTAAGCATGGGAGCAGAAACCTCACCTGTGAAAGCACCGCTTTCTGCCCAGTGGCAGTTTTCAGCACCGATTTTGATATTTGAACCGGCTGCTGCTTCCTGTGCTGCAAAAATATCGATATAAGGAACGCAAAGAACTACGTCACAATCAGCATTTGCAACAAGGGGTTTCATTTCGCTGATGATAGCCTTAGCTTCATCGGGAGTTTTATTCATTTTCCAGTTACCTGCGATAACTGCTTTACGAAGTGATTTGTTCATAATTTTCACCTTTCGTTCAATTAGGAGTTAGGAATTAGGAGTGAGGCGTTTCGGGGCGCAAAGCGCCAATTATAACGCTATTGCAAAACCGAACTAAACCTCATACACCAACCCTGTGATAATGGATAAATAATAAAGTGTGCGTAGTTGGTGAGTTAGCGACCCCGAAGCGTATGAAGATACGCGAGTTTGGGGCGGTAACTCGACAAATACGTGCGCTATATTATTTATCGTTGACTGCTTCGATGCCGGGAAGAGCCTTACCCTCAAGGAATTCAAGAGAAGCACCGCCACCTGTGGAGATGTGAGTCATCTTTGAGCCAAAGCCGAGAGTGTTAACTGCAGCTGCAGAGTCGCCACCACCGATAATTGTTGTAGCATCTGTTTCAGCAAGTGATTTAGCAACTGCGATTGTACCCTTTGCAAGGATGGGATTTTCAAATACGCCCATAGGTCCGTTCCAAACAACTGTCTTAGCTGATTTAACTGCTTCAGCATAAAGTTCAGCTGTTTTGGGGCCGATGTCAAGGCTCATCATATCTGCAGGAATCTTATCTGCATCGCAAACCTGAACTTCGATTTCAGCATCGATAGGATCGGGGAAATCTTTTGTAATTGTAACGTCGATAGGAAGAAGAATCTTAACGCCTTTTTCTTCTGCCTTTTTGAGCATATCTTTGCAGTAGTCGATTTTTGTTTCGTCAAGGAGAGAAGTACCTACACTGTAACCCTTTGCAGCAAGGAATGTGTAAGCCATACCGCCACCGATGATAAGTGTATCAGCCTTATTAAGAAGATTTTCAATAACGTTAAGCTTGTCTGCAACCTTTGCACCGCCAAGGATTGTAACGAAAGGTCTCTGAGGATCTTCAACAGCATTACCAAGGTACTGAAGTTCTTTACCCATAAGGTAACCAACTGCTGCTTCTTCAACGAAAGATGCAACACCTACTGTTGAGCAGTGTGCTCTGTGAGCTGCACCGAAAGCATCGTTTACATAAATATCGCAAAGTGAAGCAAGTTCTTTTGAGAATGCTTCGCCATTCTTTGTTTCTTCGGGACGGAAACGTGTGTTCTGAAGAAGAACTACATCGCCATCTTTCATTGCTGCAACTGCTTTTTTAGCATTTTCACCAACAACAACGTCATCTGCTGCAAAAACTACTTCCTGACCGAGAAGCTCAGAAAGTCTTTTTGCTACAGGAGCAAGAGATTCCTTCTCGTTGGGGCCGTTTTTAACTTTACCAAGGTGTGAGCAAAGGATAACCTGTGCGCCGTCAGCGATAAGTTTTTTAATTGTGGGGAGTGCTGCTGTTATACGGTTTTCGTCTGTAATAACGCCATCTTTAAGAGGCACATTAAAGTCACAACGAACGAGAACTTTTTTGCCTTTTGCGATGATGTCATCAACTGTTTTTTTGTTTAAAAGACCCATTTTTATAACTCCTTTTGTTTGTTAATTTTTTACCGAATATATTTTATAACAACTGACGTCTTTTTTCAAGTATATTTAATATTTTTTGACCTATCATTTTCAACATTCTTTCACCCACTAAACCGCGCTTTTTTGTGAATTACTTTAAACAGACATTTTTTGCCGAATTTCTTTCAATATTTTCTTTTCTCTTCTTGAAACCTGCACTTGTGACATACCTAATTCTTTTGCCACAACTGTTTGGGTTTTTGATTTGTAATATCGTAAATCTATTATTTTTCTGTCGTTCTCCGAAAGATTTGCAAGACATTCATCAAGGCACATTTTTTCATCTATGCGCTCCTCCTCACCTTCTATGGGAATATCAAACTGTTTGTCCGATTCATCCTCGGAAACAGTCAGAGATATAACCGGTTGTGTTGCTAAAAGAAGTTGGCTTGTTTCATAAACACTCAGTCCCACATATTCCGCTAATTCAGAAACCGTAGGTTCCCTGCCCTTTTCTTCAGAAAACTGTTCTTTTTGTTGCCATATCATACGTGAACGTTCTTTAATGCTTCTGCTGACTTTAACCGAACCGCCATCACGAAAAATACGTTTGATTTCACCGAGTATTGCAGGCACCGCATAAGTAGAGAAAACGAATCCCAGGCTTTCGTCAAATCCGTCAACGGCTTTAACCAGACCTACGCATCCCGCCTGAAACAAATCATCGTACTCGACACCTCTGTTTTTAAACTTCTGGGCACAGGAATGAACAAGACCGAGATTATTTTTTATCATTTTATCTCTTTCGGTCATTATGCTTTACCCTTTATTTTTTTATCCATTGTAACCGTTGTGCCTACGCCGACTTTCGATTTTACTTTCAGTTTATCCGAAAAACTTTCCATAACCGAAAATCCCAAGCCTGAACGATCGCCGCCAAGGCTTGTGTACAAAGGTTCTCGAGCCTGTTTTATATTCTCTATGCCACAACCTCTATCCCTGACACTGACTCTGATAACCCCCTCATCAAAAACAGTGCACGTTATGTATATTTTGCCGATAGTATCCCTGTATGCGTGAACAATGCAATTTGTTACCGCTTCGCTCACAACGGTTTTAATATCACCCAATTCCTCTACTGTCATATCAAGTTGAGAAGAAAATGCAGCAACCGCCACACGTGAAAAACTCTCGTTAACAGATCTGCTGTCAAACACCATTTTTAATTCATTTATTTTTTTCATAAAACTTCCTCCAGATTTTCTCAATCAATTCTTTTATTTATTTCCGCTAATTTTTCTATACCGGACATTTTCATAATTTTATAGTCGCGTTCACTTAAGTTGTCCACCCTAAGTTTTTTACCTTTAGAGGAAGCAAGACGGTATCGTCCCATCACAAGACCGACCCCGGAACTGTCCATAAAAGTTATTCCGCCAAAATCAAGAACAACGAGTTGCGGTGCCTCATTAAAAATTATGGCGCTATCAATACTTTCACGAAGTTCGGGAACTGTATGATGGTCAATTTCGCCTTTTAAAAATGCATATAAAACATTATTTTTATTTTTCAAAGTTACGGGCATATATGTTCCTCCTGATGCATAATCTTTTATTTTCACTTAATTTTACATTGTGACCGATAAAAAAACTGTCGCTTTGAGGCGAATAAAAAAATAACACCGAAAACATGAAAGTTTTCGGTGTTATGGGATTAATTCAACTTAATATTAATCAATTTTTAAATATTCTCTGATTTTTCTTATATCGAAACCGGGTTCTATAACAGGCTTGAATATTGTAACAATGGGTTTCGAAACAAGCAAATAGCAAACTGCTACCGCTACCAACAACAATATTGCTTTTTCAATAGGACCTTCCAGGTTGTATACAAGGACTTTTTGAAGATAAAAATCTTTCAAAAGCGCAACAAAGAATGCGTGAAGAACGAAAACATAGCTGCTTCGCTGACCTAATATTGCCAATGGTGTTTTCTTTCGGGGACACAGTGAAAACAGAGCAAAGCTTATTATAGTGCCACCCAGAATAAAACCGAGCCACACAAGCACCGCATACCCAAACGGGAGATCATAAGCAAAGTTATTAAGTCTTGAGATAAGCGAGAAAATGGGAATAGGTGTTTCTTTGTGTCTTATCAGCCACATACAGAGTGCTGTTGCACCAAACACAAGCACAGACGGTATCGCAAGTAACCTTTTCTTCTTTACAAAGTCCATTGCGTTTGAGGTACACACAAAGCCTATAACGAAGAATGGAAGGAAAGCCATGGATTTTGACAATTTGAAAAGCTGAACGTAAGTAAACGCACCTGAAGCAACGCTTAAAACCACCGAAACCGCAAGAGCTCTGAACGGCTTTTTATCGGCTTTAATCGCCACACAATACACGAATGCAAAAATTACCGCTGCAAAATACCATAACTGATACAAGGGAAAAAAGAAAGAAAACTCACCATTAACATCAAAAATATTCAACTGGAGGCTCTTGCGTGCGCTGGGAATAATATAACCGATGAGAAAAACCAGAACCTGCGCAAACATATATGGCACAAGAGTTTTGTTGATTACAGATACATAATCTTTTTTTTCAACTCGCCTTTTCATAAAGTAGCCTGACACTATAGCAAACGCAGGCATATGGAAGGTATAGATAAAATTGTAAAGGAAATTAAACGTAGGATATCGGTTAATATACGCACCAACAAAATGCCCCACAACAACGCATATCATTAAAACGCCCTTAATATTGTCAAACCAAGCATCACGTTCTTTGGTTACTATAGGATTTTCTTTCATATTTTCACCTCGACATTTATTTTTATATAATACCGTCGTTCTTTAAAAATTCTATAAGACGAGCTGTATTCTGACCGTCATGGAAATCAACAAGTTTCGAATACTTTTCTATATATTCTTCTGTTTGAGGATTATCATAATTCTTTCTTATAGCTTCCGAAAGTCCAGCCTCGGAATAGAAATAATCACCATAAACATTTTCTTCATTGAGCATTAATTTTGTGGAAGGTCCGTACTGCATCATACAGTAATCTTTTTCCTCCCAATAGAAAATCACTCTTGTGCCTCTGTAAAAAGCATCAAAGGCTATGGAAGAATAGTCTGTTATAAGCACTCTTGCCTGTTTCAGAATATCATCGTACCTTGCACCCAAAACAATTTTATCCACAACCGACGGCGATGCCTTGCTCAACTCGTTAACAATAAGCGGATGAGGAAGAATAACAACTTTGTCCTTCAAATCATCGGGAACACTGTTATAGAGTTTCATAAGCATTTTAAAATACGGTGTTTCCGAAAAATCAGTTCGGGCCGTGTTAATTTCCCAAGGGCGCCAGGTTGGCATAATAACTATTTTATCAGCATCATCATTCAATGTGTTACGATCAAATTTCGGAAGACCTGAAATATAAATATCTTCTTCCAGATGACGTCCCAACGTAACAAAATGGTCTGCCTCAGCCCTTGAAGATACAATAACCCTATACTTACCTTTAAGTTTTTTACGTTTAAACATTTCGCGGGACTCGGAATCCAACGAAACCATATACATTACGCCGTGTTGTAAGAAAACATAGTTAATATTTTTGCTCGCAACTTTAAACAATGCAACAAGATTAAATGTCTTTAAATCAATAGCATGGGCAATAGCCTCGGTACCGATAAAAGTTTTTGTTCTGAAGAAATATAAGTAATGTTTGAAAGTATATTTATAAACAATATTTTTTCTGTATTTCTCGGGAATTCTATCTAAATACTCGTAGTTTTTATCTACAATAAAATAAGCATATTTATAGCCACTATCTATTAACTTTTCAAAAAGAACACTTGCGCTTTCCTCGTACTTTGCAGCATTTTTCTCATAAAGCACAACAAGTTTTTTCGTTTTTTTTGAGTGCCATAAAAGCGAAAAACCAAAGGCTACAAGTTGTTTAAACCTGTGTTTGAAACTATCCGTAACGTTAACGGAACGAACATAGGTTATAAGTTCATTATCCGTTGATTGTCTGAAAATAGCAACAGTATTTGAAGCCTTATGAACATTCATAGGTCCTCTCAGACCGATGAATATATTTCTCAATAACGAAAAATATTTTATTGCACATTGAACCGTTAAACCATCGTATTCGTAGCACAACTTAACAGGTGTTTTTGACGGCAGATCAAGTAAATCTTCAACGGGAACAGACAATGAATATGAGCCTTTAAAAAATCTACCGCTTTCAGTTTTACATTTAAACTTCGGTTTGTATTCTTTTTCGCCTATTAAAACAGTACAATCAGCAAGTTTAATATCAACCGGTGTTTTTAAAGTAAACCTTGAAAAGATTTTCATTTTATTGCCTGAATTATAATACAAAGGCAATTTATTATTCATTTTAGAAAATGTTTTAAATAAAGCGAGTTTTTCTTCTGCATTTTCGGAATTTAAAACATTATTATTTTCAATTTCGCTGTTATCAATACACTTGAAGCCGGATTTAATTTCAAGTTTACGTGCAAATCTGCTGACTTTGCCACTATAGAAACCGCCATGCAAAACATAGCTTTTATCGCACTTGAAAGCAGAAATTATACCCGCCATAAAACCGCTGTTTCGTGTAAAATCGATAACCTTAGAAGGTGTGAATGTAGGGAAAAGACGTTCATTTTCACGTTCAAAAAACTCTCTTAAGGTTTTTGATTTAAACATACCTGAAAGGACCGACAAAATATACAGAAAAATTTCTTTGAGTTTAAACTGATAAGCACTTAAAAGACCATAAAGCGAAACGTTGCCGCCAATTTCAGACAGTGCATCTTTTTTTGTTTGGGTAAGTGCACGGCGGTATGCTATAACATATTTTCCGTCAGGGTTTTCATCAATATAAGCCTTTATTGCACCACTACAGTTACCTGTAAGATTTCCACCATACAAAAGTGTAATTTCTTCATTCTGTGTTTCGTTTTTAACTAATTCATAGCTATCCGTTTCACCTGTTACCATCATTTCAAAAATACGTTCACAGGTATCTTTACCGCCATTTGAGCAATACTCTGAAATAAATTCTTCAGGTACTTTGGTTTCACTTCCGAAAAGTTCAACCACCTCGTTTACTGTTTCTACAATCGGAAACGGCAAGCTTTCAAAAGGTATATAAAGTCCGCGGTTACTCAGATATTCCGCCTTATCGTAGGCGAAAAGTATAATTTTTTTACCTGTTACGGCAAAATCGAAGAAAACACTTGAATAGTCTGTTATAAGACCATCACAGGCGTTGAGAATTTCGTATGTATCATAATCAGAAGAAAAATATCTGATATGTTTATATTTATCACAATCAATCTCGGAAGAAAGAAGAAAATGAAGATTCACCAGAAGAACGGTTGAATCATCAAGAAGTGCCTCGAAAGAATCCAGTATTTCTTCCATCTTCTTAAGCTGAGCCGTTTTTTCTTTAGGTGTGTCGGCATCACGCCAGGTAGGCATATATGCAAACACTTTTTTACCATTCAAACCGAGTTTTTCTTTTATTTGCTCCCCTGCCTGTGCATCGTAAAAAATGTAGTTCCTCGGATAATTGCCAATAAAGCTGTGATTTTTAAAAACAGGTGCCAGGTCATAATCAGCCATAAAAACATTCTTTGTGAATTCATTGGGGAAAAGCGCATAATCACTTGAAAGATAGTTTTTTTGAACGTTTGCAAGTGAAGCAAGGCTGGACTTATTTGATTTACCGAGAGTTTTCAAGGGAGTTCCGTGCCAGGTGTTAAGGTATACTTGTCCCTCGCGTTTGTTAAAATACGGCGGAAATGTATTATCTGTCATCAAATACTTTGCAGTTGCAAGATATTTTAAATATGATTTTGAATCACGAACAGAAAGAATGACATCACGATAACCGTAAAATGCCATTCTCGCCTTTGCTTTCTCAAGAGTGGCAGAAGTCACAACAAAAACAGTTTTATAATCCGCCCAACGTGGATTTTCACGCAACTCTTTGAGCATAGCGAACATATTACCGTTAATATTTGAGCCTTGACCGCCCTCTAAAAGAACTAAATTTTCGTCAATAGGTAAATCGCAGTAAGCGATATAATCGGGCTTACTGCTTGATTTAACCTTTTTAATTGTGTTCAATATTTTCTTGAACATGGCACCGTCACCTACTTGCGAAATAAAAAAATTATGTACGCGGTACCTGGTCAACACCTTCAACAGTTTCCTGAAGTTGAAGATCATTTTTAATCTGTGTTGTAGAAACACCGGGTGTTCTTTCAAGGAATACTACTTCACAATACTCTTTAAGATAATCAAATTTGTCGCTACCTGCCCAGTCAGAGCCCATAACGCAAACATCAATTTTATAATCTTTAATATCCTGAACTTTCTGTTCCCAGTTGTTTTCAGGAATAACAAGGTCAACGTATCTGATTGCTTCAAGCATTTTTTTACGTGTTTCGTAGCTGTGATAAGCTTTTTTACCTTTAGTTGCATTGAATTCATCAGTTGAAAGAGCAACTACAAGATAATCGCCCATTTCCTTCGCACGCTGAAGAATGCGGATGTGACCATAGTGGAGTAAATCGAATGTACCGTAAGTTAAAATTCTTTTCATAACTAAAACCTCGTTTAATTATTTAACAAAGAGCATATAAATTCTGCCATACGCTCTGTGTTATTTGTTCCTTTATTTTCAACATACATATCGCTGAACAGCGAAAGTGTGTTAAAGCTGTAATTATCACCTTCTATTGCAGCAATTAAATCCTTGCAGGACTCAAAGCTGTATAAAGGCATTTCATTTTTTATATCTACATTAAGACCTTGTTCACTTTTATAAATCTCGTAATCCGGAATATAAAAATACAAAGGTTTATTAATAACAGATGCTTCAAAAGCGCAAGCGGAATAATCGGTAATGACAATATCCGCAAGTTTCATCAAATCACGGCTTATGAAGTCACCATTGAATTTATATTTGCCGTTTTCCGTAGTTTTGCTCAAAGGGTGAGCAGAAATCACGAGTTTATAACCATCGCAATTTTGGAATTCGTCAAAAATACAATCTGCATATTTTTCGTCATTCTCGCGGAATGTGGGGATATATGCCACTATTTTTTTACCGCTGTATCCGGGATTCAGTCTTATAAATTCATCACGCCTTGACACACCATCAAGAAGCACATCCACCCTGGGTAACGATAAAATTTTTATATTTTCTTTTTGGCAACCGAAAGCCTCGCAGTAAAACCCGGCAGTTTTTTGTGACGGTGCAATTACATAATCGTAATTTTCGTGCATATGCATCGCCTTTGAAACACCTAAATCGCGCCCTTGGGCTTTACCTGCAGATTGTAAACTGAATTTTTTGACAGCGCCTAAAGCATGCCATATCTGAACAGTTTTTAGAGCTTTTTTATGGTTAAGGCAGGAAACGGGAATAGAATAAGTATCCACTATAACAACTTTAGCAGATGCCATTTCCCACATATCACCGAATATAGAAAAAATATACGAAATGGATAAAGCACTTTCATCCTTAAGTCTGCGAAGTCTGAAAACTTGTTTTGTTTCGGGTGAAAGTTCGTTGATGGCCTTTTCAAGCATAATCATATCCGATGATTTCTCATCAGACTGACGGGAAAGCCAAACAATTTTATTCTTGGTTTTTTGTAATTTCATAGGTGCATAAAGTATTCTGATAAACAGAACAAACACCTTGATTATCAATAATTTCATAGCTCCACCGCATTATTTCAACACGCATATTTTTACATTCTTATTCTATTCTAAAGCGTAGTATTTGTCAAGACGGAGTTCTTCGGTACGCATAGATGCGTACCCTACGTCGGTTGGTCACCCTACGCGAAGCGATATATAATCGGCGTTAGCCCCGAATTTCCTAATTCCTAACTCCTAATTATAAAACCTCCGCCTACTTTTGCAGACGGAGGTTTTCTTAGTTGGTCATTTTTTCTTGTTTCACCTTGTGGTCAATAACGTGACGAGAAGCGAGTTCTTTCAAAATATCATCAACGGAAATGCCCATTTCTATCATAAGCACGAGAACGTGATACATAAGGTCTGATATTTCATAAATTGTTTCCGCTTTGTCGTCCGCTTTCCCTGCTATGATAACCTCGGTACACTCCTCACCTACTTTTTTGAGAATCTTATCAATACCTTTCTCAAAAAGATAAGTTGTGTAAGAGCCCTCTTTGGGATTAGATTTTCTGCCTTCGAGCATTTCAACAAGACCTGCAACGGAGAACGAGGGTGCGATTTCATCATTTTCCATCACTTTATTGAAGAAGCAACTGTTTTCACCGGTATGACAAGCAGGGCCATCCTTTTTAACTCGAACTGTCAATGCATCCATATCGCAATCAGCTGTAATGCTTACGATATGCTGATAATTGCCACTTGTTTCACCTTTGAGCCAAATTTCCTGTCTTGAACGGCTCCAGAAGCAAGTAAGCTTTTTTTCAAGAGAAATCTGAAGGCTCTCTTTATTCATATAAGCCAGTGTCAGGACATCCCCTGTTTCATCATCAACAACAATAGCAGGGATAAGACCCTTTTCATCAAATTTGAGTTTTTCTATATCAAACATATTATAACCTCACAGTAATGTTATTTTCATTTAAAGTCTTCTTTAAATCGTCAATGGTTACTTCACCATAATGGAAAATTGATGCCGCAAGACCTGCACTCACGTCGGGAACAGAATTAAACAAATCCACAAAATCCTGCTTACAGCCTGCACCACCTGAAGCAATAACGGGCACATTGACAATGTCACAAACAGCTTTGAGCATTTCGATATCGAAACCTTTTTTAACGCCATCCGTATCTATTGAATTTACAACAATTTCACCTGCGCCATTATTTACACCGCGTTTTATCCACTCTAAAGCCTCTATTCCTGTGTTCTCTCGACCGCCTTTTGCGAATACGCAAAATTTGCCGTCAACGCGTTTAACATCAACCGAAAGAACCACACACTGGTCGCCATACTTCTCTGCCGCTGCGTGTATTAAATCGGGGTTTCTGATAGCACCTGAATTAACGCTGACCTTATCTGCACCGCATTTCAAAACTCTGTCAAAATCATCAAGACTATTTATACCGCCACCTACTGTAAGGGGAATAAAAACCTTTGATGCGGTTTCGGTCAGAATATCGGTGAACAGTTTTCTTCCGTCAGATGAAGCAGTAATATCGTAGAAAACAAGTTCATCTGCACCGTGAGAGCTGTAATACTCCGCAAGTTGAACGGGTGATGAAATCTCATTAAGATTCTCAAAATTAGTGCCTTTTACCACTGTTCCGTTTCGCACATCAAGGCAAGGAATAATTCTTTTGGTTATCATTTTGTAACCTCCAATGCCTCATTGATTTTAATGGCGCCTGTGTAATAAGCCTTACCGATAATAGCGCCATAAAGATTCATTTCATTGAGCGCTTTAACATCATCAAGCGAAGACACTCCACCGGATGCAATAATATCAACAGAAAATTTTTCGGATAATTCTTTATAAAGTTCTCTGTTTGTTCCTTGCATGGCGCCATCTTTTGAAATATCTGTACATATAACGGTGGAAACACCGATTTTTTCTAATTTTTCAAAAAATTCAAATGTGCCGTATTCGGATTTTTCTACCCAGCCTTTAATAGCAACTTTTCCGTCTTTAATATCTGCACCAACTGCGATTTTTTCGCCGTAAAGTCTGACTGCCTCTTTCAAAAATTCTTCGTCGGTTACTGCAGCTGTACCGAGAATAACTCTTGTAACACCTGCATCAAGATACGCTTTGACCGTATCCATTGATCGAATACCGCCACCCACCTCAACATTAAGGGATGTGTTTTCAACAAAGCTTTTGATTATATCAATATTAGGTGTGCCGCCATCACGTGCACCCTCAAGGTCAACTGTATGAAGCTCCGTTGCTCCTTGACTTTCAAAATCTTGTGCTATTTCTATTGGATTTTCGGAATAAACAGTAAGATCATTATAATTACCCTTTAAAAGGCGCACCGCCTTACCTTCATATAAATCTATTGCAGGAAAAATTTTCATTTTAATCTCCGATTTCACAAAATGCTTTTAATATTTTAAGACCTACATCGCCGCTTTTCTCGGGATGGAACTGACAACCATAAATATTGCCCTTTGCCACAGCTGCCGTAACATCTATACCATATTCAGCAGTAGCAATCAACGAATTTTCACATCCCACGCCAAAAAAAGAATGGACAAAATAAACGCAATCGCCCTCATTTATATACTTGAAAATTTCGCTTTTTCCATTATGAAATTTCAAAGCATTCCAGCCCATATGAGGTATATCAAGCTCTTGAGGAATTTCACCCTTAAGAGGCACTATTTCGCCCTCAATAAGACCTAAACCATCGTATTCGCCATATTCATAGCTTTTATCAAAAAGCATCTGCATTCCAAGGCAAATACCCATAAGTGGCTTCCCCTTTTTTGCTTCGTCAATAACAACATCAAACAAACCGCTTTCACGAAGCTTTTTAACTGCATCACCGAATGCGCCTACACCCGGAAGAATTATCCTGTCAGCGCTTCTTATAATATTTTCATCGTCAGTAACGACTGCTTCTGCACCTATTTTCTTTAACGAGCACTGTAAAGAAAACAAATTACCGACACCATAATCTATAACTGCAAGCATTACAAAACACCTTTAGTGGACGGTATTTCGTCCTTTGCCCTTTCATCGATTTCCACTGCCTTTTTGAGAGTTCTTGCAAGGGATTTGAAAGTGCCCTCAATTATATGATGGCTGTTCACACCGTCAAGCCGACGGATGTGAAGTGTTATACCTGCATTAAAGGCGAAGGCTATAACAAACTCTCTTAAAAGCTCTGTATCAAAATCACCTACCATAGGTGCCGGGATTTTCATTCTGTATCTGAGGTATGGTCTGCCGGAAATATCAACCGCAGTAAGTATAAGTGCCTCGTCCATAGGAAGAATGGTACTTCCGTAACGTTTTATACCGCGTTTATCACCTAATGCCTCTTTAAACGCCTGACCGAGAGCAATGCCTATATCCTCTGTTGTGTGGTGACCATCCACTTCAATATCCCCATTGCATTTTGCAACAAGATCAAATCTTCCGTGTTTTGCGAATAAAACTAACATATGGTCGAGGAAACCTATTCCCGTATCAATTTCACACTCGCCCTTGCCGTCAAGATTGAGTTTTATATATACATCAGTTTCCGCTGTTTTTCTTGAAATTTCAGAAGTACGCATTCAGTTTTCCTCCATAATTTCTTTTACTTTTTCTATAAATATCTGCATTTCTTCGGGAGTACCGATAGTAATGCGGTTGAAATTTTTGATTCTTTCACTTGTAAAGTGGCGGATAAGAATACCCTTTTCTTTAAGTTTTAAATACAAGTCGCCGCCGCCAATATCCGGTGACTGTGCAAAAATAAAATTAGCCTTTGAGGGCAAAACTGAAAAACCGAGTTTTTCCAGTTCATTTTTTGTATATTCTCTTGTAGCCATAATACGCTTGCAATTTTCATCATAATAACTCTGGGAATCAATGCAAGCTGCACCTGCTGCAAGAGTGAGTCGGTTTATATTATAGGGGTTAGTTGAATATCTCAACCTGTGCAAATCATCAATTATATCCTTATTACCTATTGCAAAGCCTAAACGTGCACCTGCCATTGAACGGGATTTTGAGAAAGTTTGTACCACAAGAAGATTGTTGTATTTTTCCACAAGCTTTACAGCACTTTCTGCACCAAAATCAACGTATGCTTCGTCTATAACCACAACATTTTCGGGATTGGATGCAACAATTTTTTCCACCTGAGCAAGACTTAAAGCAAGTCCTGTGGGTGCATTGGGATTTGCAATAAACACACCGCCATCAACACCGCAGAATTTATCGGCATCAATAGTAAAATCTTCTTCAAGAGGAATTTCAGCATAATCTGAATTATGAAGATTTGCAAAAACACTATAAAAGCCATAGGTAATATCAGCGAAGTATGATTTCCTGCCATTTGCACAGTACGCCATAAATGCAAAATTCAATATATCATCCGAGCCGTTTGCAAGAAAAACATTTTCGCTTTTCACTCCGTAAAGGTCGGCAATTTTTTTAGTTAAAATTCTGCCATCGGGATCGGGATAAAGCCTTAAGTTTTGAGCTTCACTTACATTCACCGCCGCCAGAGTTTCGGGACTTGGCGGATATGGTGATTCATTTGTATTAAGTTTAATATACTTTTTATCCTGAGGTTGTTCACCGGGCACATATGCCACAAGAGAACTATAACGCTCATCAAGGAATTTACTCATTATTATTTCTCCGTTCTGATACTTACGCTCTTAGCGTGTGCCTGAAGACCTTCTTCATTTGCAAAGCGTACTACCTTTTCGGAAACGTCGCAAAGAGCCTCACGGCTGAAATATGAAAACTGTGTTTTCTTAACAAAATCATCAACAGAAAGAGGGCTCGAAAAACGTGCAGTACCGCTTGTGGGAAGAGTGTGGTTAGGTCCGGCAAAATAGTCACCCAATGCCTCGGGGCAATTTTTGCCCAGGAACACTGAACCTGCATTTTTTACATATCCCAAATACTCAAAAGGATTGTCAACGCAGATTTCAAGATGCTCGGGTGCAAGAATATTTGAAACATTCATAGCTTCAACAAGGTCGTCGGTAACAATAATTTTACCATTAGTATCTATTGAGCAACGTGCTATTTCTGCTCTGGGTAACATAGGAATCTGTTTTTCAAGCTCTGCGCTTACACTTTCAGCAAAAGTCATACTGTCGGTAATGAGAACTGCAGTAGCCATTTTATCGTGTTCAGCCTGTGAAAGTAAATCGGCTGCAATGTGTTCCGGATTATTGGTAGAATCGGCAACAACAAGAATTTCACTGGGTCCTGCTATCATATCGATATCAACCATACCGAAAACCTGCTTTTTTGCCTCTGCAACGAATGCGTTACCCGGACCTACGATTTTATCAACTTTCGGTACACTTTCAGTACCGTATGCAAGAGCTGCAACAGCCTGCGCACCGCCTATTTTAAAAATTTTGTCAACTCCTGCGATTTTTGCCGCTGCAAGAATTACGGGTTTCACCTTACCTGCTTTTGCTGGTGTTACCATAACAATTTCACTGCATCCTGCGATTTTTGCAGGAACGCAGTTCATAAGAACTGATGACGGATAAGATGCTGTGCCACCGGGAACATAAAGACCTACCTTTTCAATAGGTAAAACTTTCTGACCGATAATAACGCCATCTTTTTCATTAATAATAAAAGAATTGCGAACCTGTCTGGAGTGGAAAGCTGTTATATTTTCTTTAGCTTCTTCAAGAATGTTGATAAGTTCATCATCAACCTCTTTAAATGCTTGTTCAATTTCCTCTTCGGTAACTTCTATAACATCATCAACTGCGCCATCGAACTTTTTGCAGTATTCAACAAGAGCCTTGTCGCCGTTTTCTTTAACATTTTTTATAATATCAGCAACGATTCCCTCAACATCAATTGTCTGTTCGCTTCTTTCAAGAATCTGATCAATTGAGATTTCGTTGCGGTTATATATTTTTATCACTGTTTTTCCCTCACAATCGTAGAAAGTGCATCCTTAAGTCTGTCAACAAGTTCAGATTTAAATTTGTAGGAAGCTTTGTTTGAAATAAGCCTTGCACTGATATTAACAATAGTTTCTTTAGGTTCAAGACCATTTTCAAGAAGTGTGGCGCCTGTTTCAACTATATCAACAATAACATCGGAAAGTCCCAGTATAGGCGCAATTTCAATAGAACCGTTAAGTTTAATTATATCAATATCACGGCATTTATCCGCATAATATCTTTTGGCTATATTTTCGAACTTTGTTGCAACACGTAATGTGCTTGTGCCATCGTCGGTAAACTCTTTTTTACCTGCAACGCACATACGGCATTTACCCATATCCAAATCAAGAAGTTCGTAAATATCCGGCGAATATTCTAAAAGAATATCCTTACCCGCAACACCTATATCCGCTGCACCGCGTTCAACGTAAATAGCAACGTCCGAAGGTTTTACCCAGAAATAGCGGACCTTCTTTTCGGGATTTTCAAAGATAAGTCTGCGGTTTTTTTCGTGTATCTGAGGGCACTCAAAACCTGCCTGCTCGAACATAGCGTAAACCTTTTCGCCCAGTCTGCCCTTTGGAAGTGCGATATTAAGATAACCATCATCTTCGGTAGCTTCGGTTGTTTCTTTGGAATCTAAAATCCTGTCCACCTCATCAAGATAAACCGCAAAACCAATTGCTCCTGCTTTTTTATTGACACGCTCCATAAGTCTGTCGTATCTGCCACCGGAAAGCACGCTTGAAGGGACATTATGAATAAAGCCTTTGAAAACAATTCCGTTGTAATAGCTCATATCGTTAACAACAGAACAATCTATGTTAATATTCTTTTCGTAGCCCATATCAGTAAGCTTTTTGCAAACCTCACAAAGCTCGTTATAGGCGTTTTGCATTTCGGCATTAACTACCAAAGCACTGATTTTTTTAAGTGTAGCGCAAGGCTCACCGTATGCATTAAGAAGTTCAATCAGTTTGTTGCTGAGAGCCTCGCCTACTCCGTATGATTCACAAAGATTTAAAATAACACCGCTGTTTTTCTCTGCAACCGCAGAAAGAAGTTCCGCCTTGTTACCTTCGGATAAATCCATAGCGGTAAAAAGACCGCTGAGAATACCCATATGAGAAATATCGAGAACATAGTTTTCGCTGATAGCATAAAGACTGCGTGCAGCAAGCGTTATAACCTCGCAGACTTCGGCAGAGCCTATATCACCCATGCACTCAATACCGGTCTGCATAATCTCACTGAAGCCACCCGCTTTTTTAGTTACACGGTAAACGTTCTCATTATAATAAACCTTTTGAACACCCTCGGCAGAATCGTCAAGATTTTTTATAATCGAAAATGTAACGTCAGGCTTTAAAGCAAGAAGTCTGCCGTCGGAATCGGTGAATGTGATGCAGTTACCGCTGACAAGGAAATCCTTGTTGCTTCCGTAAAGGTCATACTCCTCAAACTTGCTCATCTTAAACGGCTTATAACCATATTTGGAATAAAGACTGCGAAGTTCAAATATTATTTTTTCGGAATTATTAAGAACTGATAAATCGATACTCATTTTTTGTCGCCACCTTCACTCTTCAACCTGTCAATAACTTTTCTGTAACCACCGGTGCCGTAAGAAAGGCATTTATTAACCCTGCCGATAGTCGCAGAGCTGGCGCCCGTTTCGGCTGTAATAACAGAAAAAGTCTTTCCTTCATCAAGCTTTTTAGCAACGCTCAAACGCTGAGAAAGAGATATTATTTCATTTATAGTGAAAAGATCTTCAAAAAAATCACGACATTCGTCTTTGTTCTCAAGACTTAAAATTGCATCGTAAAGTTCATCAACGTAACTATTTTTAAAAGGTGTCATAATTCACACGCAACACTTAAAGTGTTGCTCCTTTCCTGATACTCCGCTTTATAAAAAATCGTGTTCATATAGTAGCACGCTAAAGCGTTAAAGTCAACAGTAAAATGCGATAAAATTAAAGTTATTTTTGTTTTTAGAAGAATAAACAAAAAACCCAAAATCAGATAAAGCTATATAGGTAAGATGACAAATTTAATGCGTAATTCGTAATGCGCATCATTCCAAAATTTGCATTTTTAAAATTTTCCTTGAAAATCTTTGAATAATTATATATAATACTATCTGCATAATAAAATTTGCTGGAATAGCTCAGTTGGTAGAGCAGCTCATTCGTAATGAGCAGGTCGCAGGTTGTATTTAAGGATATCACCTTTTCCCTCACCATCCCGACAAATCAAAACTCAATATCCGCTGGTGTGGCTCAATGGCAGAGCAGCTCATTCGTAATGAGCAGGTTGCAGGTTCGATTCCCGTCACCAGCTCCAAAAAAGACAGTCTGCGGACTGTCTTTTTTTATCCATTGCGAAAGCAATGGTATATCATCACACTTTAGTGTGTATATCATCGCCAAAGGCGTATATCATCAGACGCAGTCTGTATAATACTTTCGCAATGATGATATACAAAGCGTTGCTTTGGTGATATGCAATTTCTGCGAAATTGATGATATACACACCT
>JAZNLH010000030.1:0-3108 GCA_045578985.1 Acutalibacteraceae bacterium
TGATGAAAATCTGAATGTCTGTGATTTTAATGCCTATGTTGCAGACGCTTACAAAAAGACTGTAGCAGATGCCATAAGAATTGCAAAACTTCTTAATGTCAGAGTTCTGAATATGCACATGGCAAAAGGTGTGTATTTTACCCTGCCTGACAGAAAGGTGTTGCTGTTTTCAGAATATAAAGACCGATACCTTGAAAGTATTGTTGATTTCAAAAATATGTGCGAAAACGCTATTGGTGATGATGATATAAAAATATGCATTGAAAACTGTGACGGATATGAGGATTTTCAAAAAGAAGCAATTGAACTGCTTTTAAAAAGTGATGCATTTGCATTAACCTTTGATGTCGGACATAATCACGGCATTGAAGGTACAGATGAAGAATTCATTATGAAACATAAAGACCGTCTGCACCACATTCATCTGCATGATGCCGAGGGCAGAAAAAATCACCTTGCACTCGGTACAGGTGAAATGGACATTAAAAAATATATTAACTTAGCAAAAGAGCAAAACTGCCGTGTGGTTTTAGAAACAAAAACTATTGACGGATTGAAACAGTCTGTGAAGTGGATAATGAAAAATGCTTGGAAGTGAGAAATAAAACATGTTCGATTGCGGATTTACAAAAGAAAATAATTGGTTCAGATACCGTGCGGCTGCAATTATTGTTGAAAACGGTTGTGTATTGCTTGCAACTAATGATAAGGTTGATTATTTCTACTCTGTCGGTGGCGGAGTACAAATGGGTGAAAAAGCAGAGGATGCTGTTGTTCGTGAGGTTTTTGAAGAAACGGGAGTTCATTATGAGGTTGACCGTTTAGCAGTTATTCACGAAAACTTTTTCACTGATTCAAATGAGTTTTTCAAGGATCTGAGCTGCCATGAAATAGCATTATATTTCCTTATGAAAGTTAAAGGTAACCAAGATTTAAACAGCGACAGCTATACTCAAGGCGTAAGAGAAAATATGGTATGGATACCTATTGATGAACTTGATAATCATACTGTGTATCCTACATTTTTAAAAGAATATTTGAGAAATAAAAGTACGGAAATATTGCATATTGTTACAGATGAAAATCAACATAGTTGAACCAAATTTAATTTAGAGGTGAAGGAAAATGAAAATCGCAGTTTTAGGTTATGCCGGAAGCGGTAAGACATATCTGTCCGACTATATAGCTGGAAAGAAAAACATCCCTGTCCTTCACCTTGATGATATCAAGTGGGACAAGGATTGGAAACCGATTGATGATTCTGTTGTACTACCCAAAGTTGCGGACTTTATGGTGCAAGAAAATTGGATTATTGACGGATATTATACATTCCTGATGATAGATGAGCGACTGCAAAAGGCAGATAAAATAGTTTTGCTTCAGCTTCCGAGAACAACTTGCTTTTTTCGTGCTGTTAAACGGACAAAGAGCCGTAGACAAGACGGTTACGCCAACGATATGAATTGGTGGTTTTTTAAATTCGCCTTATACGGATGCAGAAATAAGAAAAGACGAAATTATTATACCGAAATAGCGGAAAAGTATAAGAATAAAACTGTTGTTCTGAAAACAAAACAGCAGGTAGAAGAATTTATGAGGAGTATATAAATGCTGCATCATCCATTCCCACCACTATATGATGAAAATTCAAAAGCGCTTATACTCGGTAGTTTCCCTTCTGTAAAATCCCGTGAGCAAAACTTTTTCTATGGTCATCCACAGAACAGATTTTGGAAGGTCGTTTCTGCTGTTATGGATACTGATACGCCTGTTACTATTGAAGAAAAAAGCAACTTTTTGCACGAAAATCATATCGCTTTATGGGATGTGATTGCCTCTTGTGATATAACAGGCAGTTCTGATAGTTCGATTAAAAATGTAGTAGCAAATGACCTTACAGACATATTTAAAAATGCTGATATAAGGCAGATTTTCGTTAACGGCAAAACCGCTGAAAAGTATTACAATAAGTACATTCGTAACACTATCGGCAGAGAAGCTATTTGTCTGCCCTCAACCTCACCCGCAAATGCCGGATGGAGTGTGGAAAAACTTGTTGACGCGTGGTCGGTAATTAAAGAATATTTTAATTAAGGAGAAATTATGGCAAAAGTATATTTAATCTGCGGTAAAATCTGCAGCGGAAAAAGTACATATGCTGAGCAGTTACGTATTCAGAATAATGCTGTGTTGCTCTCTACAGATGAAATAACCCTTGCTTTGTTTGGTCAGCATTGTGGTGATAAGCACGATGATTATGTGGAAAGAACACAAAACTACTTATTCAATAAATCATTGGAGCTTATTGAGGTTGGAATCAATGTTATTCTTGATTGGGGCTTTTGGCTGAAGGAAGAAAGGGATTATGCCCGTGAGTTCTATAATAGCCGAAATATAGAGTGTGAATTTCATTATATTAATATCAGCGATGACACTTGGAAAGCACGCTTAAAGAAAAGAAACAGTGCAATATTAGCCGAAAAAACAAACGCTTATTATATTGATGATAACCTTGCTGATAAATTCGCTTCAATATTTGAAGTACCGAGTGAAGATGAAATAGATGTAATAACAAGGGGATAAATTTAGTTTTAAAAGGACTTGATACTATGAAATTAGTTATAATATTCGGTAATTTGGCAGTTGGGAAAATGACTGTCGGACAAGAACTTGCAAAAATTACCGACCTTAAATTGTTTCATAATCATATGACTATAGAACCAGTAATAGAAATATTCGGATATTACGAGGGAAAGACAGTCAATAGATTACGACAGGTTTTCTTTGAAGAGTTTTCAAAGAGCAACAATTACGGAATGATATTCACTTATGTATGGGCGCTTGACCATAAAGGTGATTGGGATTACATAAAATATGTTTCTGATTTGTTCAAAGAGCAAGGTGCAGAAGTTTATTATGTTGAACTTGTTGCTACTCAGGAAATCAGGTTAGAGCGAAACTCAACCGAAAACCGACTTAATAATAAACCATCAAAAC
Organism: Acutalibacteraceae bacterium; assembly: GCA_045578985.1. Lineage (GTDB taxonomy): Bacteria > Bacillota > Clostridia > Oscillospirales > Acutalibacteraceae > DTU089. The sequence goes on from JAZNLH010000030.1 coordinate 2,998, forward strand.
GTAACCTTGATTTTGCAAGGAAGGATTTGCTTGATACCGATGAAAAATATCGTACAGAAAGTTATGATGGTGAAATAACATTCCCGAATTATATAAAAATTGATAACTCAA
>JAZNLH010000031.1:0-62527 GCA_045578985.1 Acutalibacteraceae bacterium
CTCCACAGTGACCAAGGCTTTCAATACGCATCCAATCAGTATTTCAAGCTAACAAAATCTTACAATATTACGCCTTCAATGTCAAGAAAGGGCAACCCTTATGACAACGCTATGGCTGAAAATTTCTTTTCGATTCTTAAAACAGAATGTATTTATCGGACAAAGTTGCGAACCTATGAGGAGGCTCGCCTCCTCATAGGTCAATACATCCATTTCTACAACAATGAAAGAATTCAACTAAAAACAAAACTGACTCCGCTTGAAAAACGAAATCAGTTTGTTGCTTAAAATTTAATTTTATCTACCGTAAAGGTCTCTTTTTGTACTGTCCGCACAATTTGGGGCAGTTCATTTTTCGCTGAAGTCCTTTTGCTTTATTAATTCCAATAGTCTACTTCATGAGGAAGATCTATATTCTTCGCTTTAAATACCGGGATTTTACCCTCTTTATGTTGTTTATCATAATCTTTAAGAGCGCGGAAAGCATATTTGCTTAATATAAGTATAACGGGCATATTTATAATAGTCATACCACCCATTGTAAGGTCCGCAATATTCCAAAGCAAATCGGCACTTAAACCTGCACCTACAAAAATTACAAGGGAAGCAATTACATAGTAAACTCGCATAAATGTCTTGCTCGGCACCTTACCAATAATGAAAATAATACATTTATCAACATAATAAAGGTTTCCGAGAAGTGTGGTAAATGCAAACAAAATCATTGCAACTGTAATAAATATGGGTCCGAACTCACCCAGAGTGCTGCTCAACGCAGCCTGTACATAAGGCGCACCGGAAAGTTCTGTGCTGGGTTCAACACCTGAACACATACACATAAATGCAGTTGCACTGCAAACAAGAATAGTATCAATGAAAACAGAAAGCACCTGAACAAGTCCCTGTTTTACAGGGTGTGCAACTTCTGCCGAAGCAGAAGCATTAGGCGCAGAGCCTACACCGGCTTCGTTACTGAAAAGACCGCGCTTGATACCGTACATTACGCAAGAACCGCTGAAACCGCCAAAAATTGCTTCAAAGTTAAAAGCTTCTGAAAAAATTGTACTGAACACACTTGGTAAAGTTTTAATATTAAGAACTACAATAAGAAGTGCTACAAGTATATACGCAATACCCATAACCGGAACAAGAAAACTTGTAACCTTAATAACTCTTGAGCCACCGCCCATTAAACAGTAACCAACAATAACTGCCAGAATTAGTCCGATAATCCAGGGTGATATTTCGGGATTATAAAAACTGTAAGAAGAAAATGTCGACTGTAAATTGTAAGAAGCCAACATATTAAAGCCAAAACCATATGTAAGAATAAGAAAAACGGTAAAAACTATTGCAAGGGGTTTATTGCGAAAAGCCGTCTGAATATAATATGCAGGTCCACCACAGCTTCCGTCGTCAGTTTTCTTTTTATAAATCTGAGCGAGTGTACTTTCAACAAAAGCAGAGGCGCTACCGATAATAGCAATAATCCACATCCAAAAAACGGAGCCGAAACCGCCCAAGCACAATGCAGTTGAAACGCCTACAATGTTACCTGTGCCTACTCGGGAAGCGGTAGAAACCATAAGCGCTTGAAAAGACGAAACGCCTTTTCCGTCTGCAGGTTTTTCTGTAACGCAACGTATCTGCTCCTTGAAAAGTCTGAACTGAACAAACCTTGTTCTGAATGTAAAATAAATACCACCTAAAACAAGAACTATAATTAAAATGTAACTGTACAATGCATCATTAAGCGATGCAATGATTTCTCCTATCATTTGAATACCCCTTATCCATTTTAATCTTCCAACTGAACTTCTAAAACTATGGGACAATGGTCGCTTGAATACACACCATCGTGAAGTCCAGAAACAACGTTATAACTGTTCACCTTAAAACCTGTTTTAGAAATCATAAAATAGTCAATTCGTTTATATTTTTCGGGATTACCCCAACCCTGATACGTATGAGAATCGGATGTGTTTTCTGTTTCGTAACGTGCATCTGAGAAATTCTCTGTTACTTTAATGTATGTTTCGGAACCTTCCAAAGCATTAAAGTCGCCCATAATTACTGCAGGAAGTGAGCCAAACTCGGCTATTTTATCAAGAACCACATTTATACCGTTAATCCTTGCCTGGTCACTGACATGGCTAAGGTGTGTATTAAACACAACAAAATCTTTGCCTGTACTGTTATCCGTTAAAATTACATAACTGCAAACACGGTTAAATTGAGCGCCCCAGGATTTACTCATAACTTCTGGAGTTTCTGAAAGCCAGAAAGAGCCTTTATCAACTAATTTATAAAGAGTTTTATTATAAAAAATCGGACAACCTTCTGAATTAAACTCTTCATCACGGTATGTTATTACTGAATCATACTCTCTCAAAGTTTCTGTAAGGTAGGCATAGTGCCATTTTGTAGCCTCCTGAAAACCAATGATACCAGGCTTTTCGTTTTCGATATCATCGATAATCAAATCAGCACGATAAAACCAACTTTTTTTACCGAAATCAGTAGGGCTGATGCATCTTAAATTATAACTCATCATTTTAATATTTTCAGTGTTTTCAATCTGTATGCTGACTTGCTCTTTGTTGTTTCTATAATGGGGATAATACCACACAAAACTTGCGGTAAAAGCAAGAATGAGAGCAAGAAACACAAGTGAAAAACATTTAAGAAACTTTTTCATTACACACCTCGGAGTTTTTATTTAGCATATTATAAACTAATCTCACCTTAAATACAATTATTATATGTTTTTTCTTCTTTTATCTTTTGTTTTAAACATAATTATGATAAAATAAGATATAATATTTTAACATCCTGGGAGGATTTATGAGTAAAGAAAATAAAAACGGAAACGCCAAACTCATAAGACGTTTTTTGCCGTATTATAAACCTCATTTAAAAACACTTATTTTTGACCTTTTCTGCGCCGCACTTACAACTGTATGCGAATTGGTTTTGCCTATGTTCGTGCGATACATAACCGACGCTGCTATTGAAGATATTTCACTTTTAACCACTAAAACCATACTTTCAATAGGCGGTATTTACATTGTTCTCAGAATAATCGATGCACTCGCCAACTACTATATGGCATCCGTTGGTCACATAATGGGTACAAAGATGGAAACCCTTATGCGAAAAGATATGTTTGAGCATTTGCATAAACTCCCCTACTCCTACTACGATGAAACAAAAGTAGGAACAATTATGTCCCGATTCACAAGTGACCTTTTCGATGTTACCGAGTTTGCGCATCACTGTCCTGAAGAATTTTTTATTGCGGGTATCAAAATTTTAGTATCGTTTGTCATCCTTTCGTTTATGAATATTCATCTGACCCTTATAATGTTTGCGGTTATTCCTTTAATGGCTGTGTGCCTGAGATATTTTAAGCACAGAATGAAAGAAAGTATGCGTGAATCAAGAGTCACTTTGGGCGAATTGAACGCGCAAGTTGAGGATAGCCTGTTAGGCGTAAGGGTTGTTAAATCCTTTGCTAACGAAGATATTGAACAGGATAAATTTAAGGGTGGCAACGAAAAGTTTCTGAAAATAAAATCCGTTATGTATAAATACATGGGTTCTTATAGTTCTATCAACAGAGTTTTTGAGGGCGTAATGTATATAGTAGTTGCAGTTATCGGAGCATTCTTTTTAGTAGATAAAAAAATTCAAGCATCAGACTACGTCGCATATCTTATGTACGCGTCTATGCTCCTCACGGCAATAAGAAAATTAGTCGATTTCGTTGAACAGTTTCAACGCGGAATGACAGGTATTGAGCGTTTTGCTGAAATTATGGATATTGAACCTGCTATCAAAGACAAAGAAAACGCTGTTGACCTTAAAGTTACAGAAGGAAAAATCGAATTTGACAATGTTACTTTCAAATATGCTGAAGATTCCGAAGAAATTCTCAACCACATAAACCTTCACATCGGAAGTGGTGAAAGCTTTGCTCTTGTGGGACCTTCCGGCGGCGGAAAAACAACCATTTGCAACCTCATACCAAGATTTTATGAAATCACAGGCGGTAGCATAAAAATCGACGGCACCGATATCCGCGATGTTACCCTTAACTCTCTTCGAGAAAATATTGGTGTAGTTCAGCAGGATGTTTATCTTTTCTCGGGTACTGTCAGAGAAAATATCGAATACGGCAGACCCGGTGCTACCGATGAAGAAATCCGCGAAGCAGCACGTCTTGCAGGTGCAGAAGATTTTATTGATAATCTCCCTGACGGTTTCGACACTTATGTAGGCGAACGCGGTGTTAAACTCTCGGGTGGTCAGAAACAACGTATCAGCATTGCGCGAGTATTTCTTAAAAATCCGAAAATACTTATACTTGACGAGGCAACAAGCGCACTGGATAACGAAAGCGAATACCTTGTCCAACAATCACTCGAACGACTTTCAAAGGGCAGAACAACCATAACCGTTGCCCACAGACTCACAACAATCAAAAATGCCGATAAGATTCTTGTTATTACAAAAGACGGTATCGCAGAAAGCGGTTCACATCAGGAACTTACGGAAAAAAATGGTATATATGCGAGTATGTATACTATGTACCGACTTTAAGGAGATAACTTTATGAACAACTACCCCACTCCCCATATTAATGCAAAACCCGAAGATTTTGCAAAAACAGTTCTTATGCCCGGTGATCCGTTACGTGCAAAATTCATTGCAGAAAACTTTTTTACCGATGCAAAGCTTATAAATAATGTTCGCGGTATTCAGGGTTACACGGGCACCTACAAAGGAAAACCTGTTTCCGTTATGGCTTCCGGTATGGGTATGCCCTCTATAGGTATTTACAGTTATGAACTTTTCAACTTTTTTGATATAGATAACATCATCCGTGTAGGCTCTGCAGGCGGTATGACTAAAAGCATAAACTTACGTGATATCATAATCGCTCAAGGTGCCTGCACTGATTCTCGCTATGTTCACACATTCCGTCTCCCCGGCACTTTCGCTCCCATCGCCGATTTCAATCTCTTAAAAACTGCGGTTAACACTGCCGACGAACTCTCGTTGGAATATTCCGTAGGAAATATTCTTTCTACCGACGCTTTTTACAACGACCTTGAGGATGTTGAAGAAAATATGACTCCTACTGCCCTTTGGGGTAAAATGGGGGTTTTAGGTGTGGAAATGGAAGCTGCTGCACTTTATATGAATGCTGCCCGCTCAGGAAAATCAGCTCTTGCAATCCTGACTGTTTCTGACCACCTTTTAACAGGTGAAAGCCTTTCTGCAGAAGAAAGACAGAACTCCTTTACAGATATGATGACACTTTCACTTGAAACGGCGGTTAAATTATAATGAGTGATACTAAAAGAATTTTTCTTATTGTTCTCGACAGTTGCGGTATAGGTGAAGCGCCTGATTCAGAGAAATTCGGTGACAAAGGTTGCAGTACCATACGCTCTATTTCGAAATCTCCCGAATTTAATATAGATACCTTGCGCTCTTTGGGTTACACGAAAATTGACGGACTTTCATTTTTAGGTGACGGTGAACTTAATTCACAGGTTGCAAGGCTCAAAGAACTTTCACAAGGGAAAGACACAACCATAGGTCATTGGGAAATTGCAGGGATTATATCGGAAAGACCTCTTCCCACCTTTCCCAACGGATTCCCCAAAGATTTAATTGCTGAATTCTCAAAGAAAACGGGACGAAAAATCATTTGTAATAAAACTTATTCCGGTACAGAAGTTATTAAGGACTACGGCGAGGAACATCTTAAAACAGGTGCACTTATAGTCTACACTTCCGCTGACAGTGTTTTTCAAATTGCCGCGCACGAAGATATTGTTCCACCTGAAGAACTTTACCGTTACTGTGAAATTGCGCGTGAAATACTCATTGGCGATTTAGGTGTAGGCAGAGTTATCGCACGACCTTTTGAAGGTCAACCCCCATTTAAAAGAACTTCTCGTCGTCACGATTTTTCCCTTGAACCGCCGAAAGAAACTTTGCTTGATCAACTTAAAGCACGTGGTTTTGACGTTATCGGTGTCGGAAAAATCAATGATATTTTTGCAGGGCAAGGCATTACCGAATATGTTTATACGCAAAACAACACAGATGGTATGGAAAAGACCCTTGAATATCAGAAAAAAGATTTTAACGGTCTTTGTTTTATAAACCTCGTTGATTTTGATATGGTTTATGGTCACAGAAATGATATAGATGGCTATGCGAAAGCCTTTACTGATTTTGATAAATGGTTGAAGACCTTTATTGATGGTATGCAAGACAACGATACACTTATAATTACTGCTGACCACGGTTGCGATCCGGGATTCCCCGGCACCGACCATACAAGAGAATATGTTCCGTTTATACTTTATAATAAAAATATAACACCCGAAAACTTAGGTACAATTGATGGTTACACCTATGTTTCGGATTGTGTAAAAAAACTTTTAGGGTGATATTATGACAGATAAAGAATTACTTTCTTTAGCAGTTACCGCTATGGAAAAATCATACTCCCCTTATTCAAATTGCAAAGTCGGTGCGGCACTCCTTTGTAAAAACGGCAAGGTTTTTACGGGAACTAATATTGAAAATGCCGCTTTTTCCCCTACAATATGCGCGGAAAGAGTTGCGATTTTTAAAGCAGTTTCCGAAGGAGAAACTGAATTTTTAAAAATTGCGGTTGTTGGCGGAAAAGATGGTATAATTAACGGCATTTTTGCCCCTTGCGGTGTATGCCGTCAGGTTATGAGAGAATTTTGCAACGATGATTTTTCTATAATTCTTGGAGAAACAGAAAGCGACTTTACAAAAATTACTCTTAAAGAACTTTTACCATTTTCTTTCTCCCCTGATAATGTGAGGTAATAACTTTATGAGAATGTACGATATTATAAAGAAAAAACGTGATGGCGGTGAACTGTCACAAGAAGAAATAGAATTTTTTATTAAAGGCTATGTTGATGGTTCAATTCCGGATTATCAAGCATCTGCTTTTTGTATGGCTGTATTTTACACAGGTATGACAGAAAAAGAAACTGCCGACCTTACTCTCGCAATGGCACATTCGGGAGATACAGTTGACCTTTCCCGTTTCGGAAACCTTACCGCCGACAAACACAGTACCGGCGGTGTCGGTGATAAAACTACGCTCATCGTTGCGCCTATCGCCGCATCTTTAGGTTGTATTATGGCAAAAATGAGTGGTAGAGGCTTAGGTCATACAGGCGGAACTATTGATAAACTTGAGTCTATTGACGGCTTTAATACTGCCCTTTCACCTGAAGATTTTTTTAAACAAGTTGAAAAAACAGGTATTGCCGTTGTAGGTCAGACCGGAAATTTAACCCCTGCAGATAAAAAGCTTTACGCTCTTCGTGATGTTACGGCAACTGTTGACAGTATGCCGCTTATCGCATCAAGTATTATGTCAAAAAAACTTGCAGCAGGTGCACATACAATTGTTCTTGATGTTAAATGCGGCTCCGGTGCTTTTATGAAAACTCCTGAAGATGCCGAAAATCTCGCAAGAGAAATGGTAAAAATCGGTAACAATTGCGGCAGAAACACCGCAGCAGTTATTACAAATATGAATAGACCTTTGGGAAATAACATCGGCAATTCTCTCGAAGTGATGGAGGCTATTGATGTTTTAACCGGCAACGGCCCCGAAGATTTAAGAGAAGTGTGCCTTACTCTTGCAACACAAATTGTGGCTCTTTCGAAGAATATTTCTGAGACCGAAGCAAGAAAACTTACGGAAGACGCTCTTAACTCCGGTAAAGCACTCAAGAAATTCAAAGAGTGGATTGTTTCTCAGGGTGCAAAGAAAGATATGCCCGTTTTCAAAAAAGCAACTCACAAACACGAAATAAAATCATCAGTTGACGGGTATATTGTTAAAACTGATGCTGAAAAAATAGGCATTTCCGCTGTAATCCTCGGTGCAGGACGTGAAAAAAAGGACGATACCATCGACATGAGCGCCGGTATCATCCTTAGCAAGAAAACAGGTGATAAAGTAAATAAGGGTGACGTTATTGCAACCCTTTATTCCTGTAATGAAAACAGTTTTGCTTCTTCGGAAGAAAAATTCCTTTCAGCTTTGGAATTTTGCCAAACAAAACCCACTGAAGAACCTTTGGTTTACAAAATAATCAGGAATGAGGAATAAGGAATCAGGAATTTCGGGCTAACGCAGATTATATATTTAACAATTTTTCTGCATTTAAATGATAGATATTCTCCTTCTCATCATCTGTCAATTCAAGAGTTTCTATCATTCTTATATCCCAAGATGGTGCGTGCCACGGACAATCCGAACCGAAAAGCATTAAATCAACACCCTTTTTGTCGAGTATGCGCTGTGCACGTTCTTTAGGCATTGTGCCATATCCGAAAGCAGTGTCAAAATAAACAGGTATATCACACAGATATTTTAAAACATCTTCACCCATACCCGCTGCGCCCCAATGGGCACAAACCATAGGTGCATCTATCCATTTTGCAGCTTTTCTTAATCTTTCCGGTGTTGCATGGTAAGGTGCAGGATAACCAAAATCTTCACCTGCATGAAAAAGAACTATTAACCCCAATTCTGATATTTTTTTATAAATCGGTTTCATTTTTTCATCATCTACAAAAAATTGCTGATACTCGGGATGAAGTTTAATACCCTTTAAACCCATTGAATGTATTCTCTCAAGTTCTTCTAATGCATTTTCTGCGTGAGGATATACAGAGCCAAATGGTATTGTTTCTTTCCCTTCCTGTGATTTTATAAAATTGTTTACGGCAGTTTGCTGTTTTGCATTAGTGGCAATTGCAAGTACAACACTTTTACTAATTCCGTCTTTTTTCATTAAATATTTCAGACTTTCCATTGTGCCGTCTGTTTGTGGGATTAACCCGCCGGAAGTAAAACTTAATTTTTCAATTGCTTGCTTTGCTATTTTTTCAGGAAAGGCATGGGTGTGAAAATCTATTGTCATTTTTCTTTTTCACCTCTTAGGCTTTTTAATTATTTTAACTTATTTTAGAATGATAATACTGTTTTTTAAAAAATTCAATATAAAAAACAAAACCGCCGTTGATAAACGGCGATTTTTTTATCCGAAAAGTATTTCTCTTAAATTTTCTCCTAAAATACCCCGTTTTGCTTCTTCGGTAATTGGGAGATTTTTTATTCTTTCTATTGCTTTTTTAGTATATTCAATATCTTTATACGGGAAATCCAAACCGAAAATACTGCGTTTTGGCCCTGTCTGATGAATAAGGGTGCAAAGTTCGTCGTCTGTTAATGACCACGCCCCCTGTCTTTCATTTCCGAAATCATCTTTTTCCATAGCGATACTTGTCCAGCCTGCAAAAACGTGCTGAATTTCATCTCTGGAATTATTATTCATAACAAGGAGTGCTTCCTTAAAGAAACTGTAACCGCCTATGTGTTCCATACTAAAGCGAAGTTTGGGAAATTTATAGGCGACTTCATCAAAAAGAAGCATTTGATAATCTGCTATGCGGTGCCAATGTAGACCCGTATGGAATGAAATGAACAACCCTTGTTTCTCAGCCTCTTCATAAACTTCAAAAAGCCGGGGTGAATCTATTTTTAATTCCTGCGCCGCAGGGTGTATCTTAAGTCCTAAAAGACCTGAATCCGCAGTTTCTTTAACTTGGTCTTTAAGATTATTCTTGTCAAAATCAATTGTTCCGAACCCTACAAACCGAGGTTCGTTTTTTATTTCCTGCGCTAACCATCTGCGCGGATTTTCCGTTATGCCATACCGCTCTAACTGATCGGAAAACGGAGCAAAACAAACTGCTTTTTCTATTTCACAAGCATCAAGCAATGCTTTCAGATTATCGATATCTGCATCCGGCTTAGTGTTTTTGGGAAAAAGATGTGAATGGTTTGCAAAAATTTTATAATCAGACATTAAAGTCCCCTTCCTCATCCCAAAAATCGTCTTCAGGAAGTTCTCCGTAGTAATCCCAAAGGCGCTCTTCCTGCTCTGCAGTAAGAGGCTCAGCCGGAACTTCGTTTATTACTTCAAACTTCTTTATTCTGCTCCAAAGTGATGGAGTTATACGAATTGTATAACCACAGGCAGATGGGCAAAGCCATTCTGTCATAGGCAATTCAGGTAATCCGAATGCCGCAAGTATGGACATTATAACACCGCCGTGTGTAATAACAGCGGCACTTTCGGTCCCTGTTTTTATCATTCCGTCAATTGTTTTAATAAAGCAATCGCAAACCCTTGTAGCAAATTCACTGTTGCTTTCTCCGTTTAATGGTCTTGCATCTTCACCGCCTGCAAGCCAATCGGAAAACTCCTCATATGGCTTCAGTTCATCGGCTGTATGACCTTCAAACTCTCCAAAATCACATTCTTCAAAACCACGCATCTCTATCGGTGTTTTATCGGGATAAAGTATTTTTGAGGTCTGCAGACAACGTTTAAGAGTGCTTGAAAAAACTACATCAGGATAAGGATAATCATAATCCTCTTTCATTTTTTCCAGCTGCTCTATCCCTTCTTTACAGAGTTCTTCATCAGTTTGACCGATATAACGACCTTCTATGTTTCCTTTAGTCAGTGCGTGACGTATTAAATGAACGGTATAAGTTTTCATTGCATTCTCCTGAAAGATAGTGTAATATATTATACATATTGTATAATGAGGTGTAAAATCATGGCATCATATTCAGAACGTCTTATTGAGCTCAGAACAGAAAAAGGCATAAGCCAGAAAGCGGCTGCTGTAGATTTAGGAATTTCACAGGCGCTTTTATCCCACTACGAAAAAGGTATTCGCGAATTCAACATGGACTTTTTATGTCGTATTGCAAACTACTACGGAGTAACCACCGATTACATATTAGGCAGGACTCAAAGCCGTTCAGGTCTTAACTCAACAGAGCTTGAAGACAGAGAAGAAGATTCTATCTTTAATACCCGCTCCATATATCGCGCAGCTATCATGACCCACGAAAGAATGAACGCAGGCTCCGCACAAGCCGGTGAATACGCAGATATTTTATATGCGATTACCTTGTATCGTGTTCTTTTTTCTGCTGCACAGAAAGGCTATATCCCTAAACGTTGGTTCAGTATTCAACCAAAATACGCTCAACCCGCCGCTCTCGCCATTGCAGAAACATATTTTAACGATTTCCCTGAAAAAACAGTCAACGCAAGACGATACGGCGGCCCCGAACCTAAAAGCATCGAGGCCGTCATAAAAGGTATTGAAAGTATTATCAGGAAATATTCAGACAATATTTAAAAAGCTTTTCAGCCTTTAAGTACTTCCTTGTACATTCTTATATATTCGTTTGCAGACTTGCCCCAACTGTTATCGCTATCCATAGCGCGTTTAACCAATATCTGCCAACCTTCTTTATCCTGGTAACCTTCACACGCACGTCTGATTGCATGGAGCATATCGTGAGCATTGTAACTTGAGAAAACAAAGCCGTTTCCTTCACCATCACCGCTGTCACGAACAGAATCCCTGAGACCGCCTGTTTCACGTACAATCGGAATACTACCGTAACGCAAAGCCACCATCTGAGAAAGACCGCAAGGCTCACTCTTTGAGGGCATAAGGAACAAATCGCTGCCTGCATAGATTTTTCTTGCAAGGTCAGGAACAAAGCCTAAGCACAAACCAACCTGCTCAGGATAACGCGCAGCAAGACCGCGGAAGAATTCTTCGTACTGATAATCACCTGAACCAAGCACCACAAGCTGGATATCCGTTGTTGCAAGAAGTTCATCAAGAACAGCTTTGCAAAGGTCAAGACCTTTATGAGATACAAGTCTTGTAACCATACCCATAACGGGAGTATCACTTTTCTCCGGAAGACCTAACAGCTTCTGGAGTTCTGTTTTATTTGCATATTTCCCGCGAATATTTTCTGCAGAGTAGTTTTTGAAAATATCTTTATCGGTTTCGGGGTTATAGTTAACAACATCAATACCGTTAAGTATACCTCTGAGTTTAAAGCTACGCTCTTTAAGAATAATATCAAGACCATGTGAATACCACGGGTCAAGAATTTCTCTTGCATATGAGGGGCTAACCGTTGTAACAGCATTAGCACACTCAATAGCACCTTTCATAAGGTTAACTGTTCCATCATACTCAAGAATATTCTTATTGGCATGATTAATTCCTACAACATTATCAAGAAGTTCTTCGCCATAAACACCTTGATACTGAATATTGTGAATTGTGAATACTGTTTTTATGTTTTCGTAACCGGGCTGGTTAGCATACATTGTGCTGTAGTAAACCGGTGTAAGAGCAGTCTGCCAATCGTTACAATGAATTATATCAGGTTTAAAACCTATATGAGGAATTATTTCGAGAATAGCTCTTGAGAAAAATGCGAAACGCTCTGCATCATCATAAAATCCGTAAAGAGCATCCCTCTTGAAGTAATACTGGTTATCAAGAAGATAATAAATAACTCCGCCTGCTCTTGCTTCAAATATTCCGCAATACTGTCTGCGCCAAGCAACAGGAACAGAAATATTTGTTATAAATTTCATTGTATCTTTGAGTTCTTGCTTGATGTTGTCATAAAGAGGCATAACAACACGACAACCTATAAGCCTCTTCCTTAAAGCCTGTGGCAAAGACCCTGCAACATCAGCTAAACCACCGCTTGCTATAAACGGCAATGCTTCACTTGCGGCATATAAAACCTTCATTTTGTTTTCTCCTTTAATTATTATCGTATCAGATAACTATTTCTTTTCCTACAAATAAGGGATAACTCTTATCACCTGAAAGAACTTTTTTGGGCGTTACAACTGCATTTTTATCCATAATTACGCAGTTGAGTTTTGCATCCTCACCCACAAAGGCATCCTGCATAAGAATAGAATTTTCAACTACTGCACCTTTTCCAACTCTTGCTCCACGGAAAATAATACTGTTTTTAACAGTACCTTCTATCTGGCAACCATCTGCAACAAGGGAATTTTTGCACTGTGAAGTAATACCGTAAATTACGGGCATATCATTACGAACTTTTGTAAAGATGGGTGCATCTCCTGCGAAGAGTTCTTTTCTGCATTCTTTACTGAGAAGTGCCATATTTGCTTCAAAATAAGCGTTCATGCTGTCAATAGTGCAATTCCATTCTTCGACCTTGTAACCATAGATATTAAGTGTGGAAACGTTTTTCTGAAGAATATCTTTTTCAAAACTTGTATATGCATAACTCTGAGCATCACCGATAAGTCTTTCAAGAAGAGCTTTTCTGATAAGAATTACGTTAGCAGAATAATTTACATCGGAACTTGTTTTTAAATCAATACCGATAGTAGTAACTTTTGAATCTTCGTTAACTTCAAGAACAGCTTGATTTTGTAATTTAGGAAGTGTTCCTGTGCAATATGCGATAGTGATATCTGCATTTTTTCTGGAATGGAAATCAAAAAGCTTTGAACAATCCATATTGCAAATAAAATTTGAATCCATAAGAAGAACATATTCTTGTTTTGAGTGAGAAATAAATTCCATAATTCTGCTTAAAGAATCTATTCTGTTATTTCCATCACCTACTGTGGGTGTAAAAGGAGGAAGCATTGTAAGACCATCAACTTTTCTTGAAAGGTCCCAAGGTCTGCCACTGCCCACATGGTCCATAAGTGAACGGAAATTACTGTTTGCAATAACGCCGACTTTTGTTACACCGCAGTTTACAAGGTTTGAAAGCGGGAAATCTATAAGTCTGTATCTACCACCAAATGGCACTGAACCCATTGTGCGTCTTGCAGTGAGAGCTCCAAGACTTGAATCATAGGAATTTGAATAAACAATTCCGAGAACATTTTTCGGCATCATACTGTTTCACCCTCCTTAACATCTTCTGAAATCATTGACTGGGCTTTTACTTTTGCGTTTTTACCAACGTTGACACCTGCGCCAACAACCGCAACGCCCCATTTATCAAGGTCCTCACATTTTTCGGGGTTTTCGCCCACTACTGCGCCTTCTTCAATAACTGCATTTTCAGCAACCATAGCATACTGAACAACTGCGCCTTTTTTAATAACCGCACCTGGCATAACAATTGAATAATCAACAAACGCGCCTTCTTCAACCGTAACGTCAGAGAAAAGAACGGAATAATCAATTTTACCTTCAATTTCGCATCCGCCTGCAGCGATAGAATTTTCGATTACTGCCTTGTCGGAAACATACTGAGGAGCCGTTGCTGATCCTCTGCCGTAAATTTTCCAAGTTGAATCGCTGAGGTCTATATTTGCCTTAGGATTAAGAAGGTCTAAGTTAGCCTCCCAGAGAGAGTCGATAGTTCCAACGTCTTTCCAATAACCTTCGAAACCATAAGCGAAAAGTCTTTCGCCTGCTTCGTGCATTGCAGGAATAACGTTTTTACCGAAGTCATTTGAAGATTCAGGATTATTTTCATCATCAATAAGATACTGACGAAGTTTTTCCCATGTGAACATATAAACACCCATTGAAGCCTTGTTGCTCTTGGGATTCTTGGGTTTTTCTTCAAATGCGGTGATTCTGCCATCATCGTCTGTAAACATAAGTCCGAAACGTGATGCTTCTTCCCACGGCACTTCAAGCATTGCTATTGTACAAGCTGCATCTTTCTCTTTATGGAACTGAAGCATTTTTGCATAATCCATCTTATAGATGTGGTCGCCCGAAAGAACTGCCACATATTCAGGATTGTATCTATCAATAAACTGAATATTCTGATAAATTGCGTTAGCAGTTCCTTTGTACCATTCAGTACCTTCAATCTGCTGATATGGTGAAAGGATATGAACGCCGCCATTTGCTCGGTCAAGATCCCAAGGACCGCCATTACCGATATAATCGTTAAGTTCAAGGGGCTGATACTGTGTGAGAACACCTACCGTATAAATACCTGAGTTTACACAGTTTGAAAGCGGGAAGTCGATAATTCTGTACTTACCGCCGTAAGGTACAGCAGGTTTGGCAATGTTTTTTGTAAGAACGCCCAGTCTTGAACCCTGACCGCCTGCAAGAAGCATTGCAATACATTCTGTCTTTTTTGCCATTGTTGTCACTTTCCTTTCGATTTATATAAAGTTAATTTTTTTGCTTTTTCTGTGTTTTTTTAGTTTTAGCCAAAGGTTTGTTTTCGTTTTTTTTCTGTTTTAAATAGATCGTTGTCATAGGCGGTAACTTTAACTCTATGTAGTTATCATAGCCGTGCATTGCACCCTCTTTGACCTGATAACTCCTTTTTAGTCGTTCGCCTGTGCCACCAAATTTAGCTGCATCGGAGTTGAAAACGATTTCGTAGCCATCTGCTTCCGGAATGCCTATTTTATAGTTTTCCCTGATAACCGGCGTAAAGTTACACACCGCAACTATTTTTTCATTTTCTTCGTTACTTCTTACGAAAGCAATTACAGAATTTGAATTATCATCGCTGACTATCCAATTAAAGCCTTCCCAACTATAATCTATCTGCCACATGGGAGAATTCTTTTTATAAAATTTATTCAGTTCTCTTGCGTAATCCTGTAAAAGAACGTGCATATCGTAGTCAAGAAGAATCCAATCAAGCCCCTTCTTGTAATCCCATTCAATAAACTGACCGAACTCCGTGCCCATAAAAAGAAGCTTTTTACCGGGATGAGCATACATATATCCTAAGAACGCTCTTACTCCGGCAAATTTTTCATTATAATTACCGGGCATTTTATTTATAAGCGAACATTTTCCATGAACGACTTCATCATGGGAAATAGGTAACACAAAATTCTCGCTGAACGCATAGAAGAAAGAGAACGTTATAAGATCGTGATTGTATTTTCTGTAAATGCCGTCAAGGGAGAAGTAACGAAGAATATCGTTCATCCAACCCATATTCCATTTGAAGTTATATCCAAGACCGCCCATATACGCCGGTTTTGAAACCATCGGCCAAGACGTACTTTCTTCGGCAATCATCATAACATCGCCATGTTCTCTGAACACGGTTTCGTTAAGTTCTTTCATAAAAGCAACTGCTTCCAGATTTTCGTTGCCACCATTTGCGTTGGGTATCCACTGACCGTCTTCTCTGCCGTAGTCCAGATAAAGCATTGATGCTACCGCATCAACTCTTAACCCATCGATATGGTATTCATCAAACCAAAAACAAGCATTGGAAATAAGAAAACTTTTAACTTCGTTTCTACCGTAATCAAATACTTTTGTGCCCCATTGAAGATGCTCGCCTTTTTTTGCATCTGCATACTCGTAACAGGGTTCGCCATCAAATAAAGAAAGACCGTGTGCATCTTTCGGGAAATGCGCCGGTACCCAGTCAACTATAACACCGATACCTGCTTTGTGACATTCGTCTACAAAATATTTAAAATCATCGGGTGTTCCGTACCTTGATGTTACCGCAAAATAACCTGTAACCTGATAACCCCAAGAACCGTCAAAAGGATGCTCCGCAACGGGCATAACCTCTATATGCGTATATCCCATCTTCTTTACGTATTCAACAAGTTCTTTTGCCAAATCACGGTAACTTAAAGTATTTCCGTCTTCATAAATGCGCCAGGAACCTAAATGAACTTCGTAAATATTAACAGGTGAACTGTATATGGAATTTTCTTTTCTCTTTTTAAGCCAGCCTCCGTCACGCCATTTATAGTTGCCTTCAAAAATTTTTGATGCAGTTCCGGGACGTGTTTCTGCATGAAATGCATAAGGGTCAGCTTTATAATGTTTTCTTCCGTCGGCAGAGTATATTAAAAATTTGTATGCATCGAAATTATGAACTCCGTCAACGTACGTCTCCCAAACACCCGCATCGTTGAGTTGTGACATAGGTGAACATTCTTCATTCCAGCCATTAAAATCGCCCACAACGTAAACTGCAGTTGCATGAGGTGCCCACACTCTGAAAACATATTTCTCTGCTTCAACTTTATGCGCACCCAGAAACTCCTGAGCCTTAAAATTACGTCCCTCATGAAATACGAACAAGGGAAAGTCTTTATAATCGGTTGCTTCGATCTTTTTTTTCACTTCTTCCACCACCGTCAAAATTTTTATGATACATCAATTTAATAATATCAAATTCATTTTTTATTTTCAAGACTTTTTAATATATTTTGTTCAAACTGAAGTTAAATTTACACCTGTTCGTTTGGTATTTTTGCACAAATAAGTGGTGTGTTTGTGTAGAAACAACCCATTTTTTCGCCCCAAAAGTCGATTTTCACAATGATTTTGGTTTTTTAAATTTTTGTAAACTCGAAAAAAACCATTTTATTTTTCTAAATTGTAAAAATAAAAACCAAAAAAGTGGTACTATATATGAGATTAAAATTAAACGTTTAACTATTTTTGAAAGGTGATAAAATGGAACTGAGAAAACTCGTTCATGAACTGATCTCAATATCCGTTATCCATAGGTGCAGAATAACAAAATCAGCACTTAAAGTAGGACTTTACTTCGGGCAACCTATGATTTTGGAATATGTTATTGAACATGATTCCTGTACACAGAAAGAAATTGCAAAAGCGATGCATATTTCTCCTGCCAGCGCCGCTGTAACTTTGAAAAGAATAGAAAAAGCCGGACTCATAGTAAGAATAACAGACGAAAATGATTCAAGAAAAAATCATATATCTGTTACAGAAAAAGGCAAAAAAGCCCTTAAAGAGTTCCGTGAAATTTGCGATGCTACCGATGAGGATATGTTCCGGGATTTTTCCCTTGAAGAAAGAGAAACACTCCACAATCTTCTCGTCCGACTTCACAAAAATCTTGATTCGGAAAACCTCACGAGAGAAGAAATAAATGAACTCTTAACCCAATCCACGCCAACGAAAGGAGCGCAAAAATAATGCTCAGAAAAATTTTACCTTACGCAAAAAAATACAGGTTATTTGCCATACTCTCCCCTCTGGCTATTATCTTTGAGGTTCTTATTGAAGTTATTATCCCTCTTTTGATGTCGGTAATAGTTGACTGCGGAATCAGCGGACAATCGCTTTATGAGAAAGATAGCTTTATTGCCAATATCCTCATTTCCTTTGGTTTTGATAAATTAACCGGTACTGACCTTATACTCGCAACAGGCGCCCTCATGCTTGGCATTTCTTTAATTTCTCTCGCCTGTGGTGCAAGTGCAGCATATTTTGCTTCAAAAGCAGGTATGGGTTTTGGCGCAGAATTAAGAAAAGGAATATTTAATAAAATTCAGGATTTTTCTTTTGCGAACATTGATAAGTTCTCAACAGGCTCTCTTATAACACGTATGACCACTGATATCAATACTGTTCAAATGGGCTTTATGATGGCTTTGAGGATGCTTATACGTTCTCCTCTTATGTTTGTGATGGCAATCTCTATGGCATTCAGCATAAATAAAAGACTGGCGCTTGTTTTCCTTTGTATAGCACCAATTATGTTTACCCTCATCCTGTTGATTGGATGGGCAGCACATAAACGTTTCACAAAATTATTTAAAAAATATGACCAACTCAACAATTCTATACAAGAAAATCTCATTGCAGCACGCGTAGTTAAAGCTTTTGTAAGAGCCAAACACGAGAAAGATAAATTCCGTATATCCAATGACGAACTCAAGGATGCGTCAATCTTTGCAGAAAAACTTATCATCCTTAACAATCCTATAATGTCTTTGTCTGTATATGCTTGTATAATACTCATACTCTGGATCGGTTCAAAACTTGTCTTGGGCGGAGATATGTATCTCGGTGACCTTATGAGTTTCATAACATACATTCAGCAGATTTTTATGTCATTGATGATAATTTCCATGATATTTGTTATGTCGGTTATGGCTAAAACCGCTATTAATCGTATAGGCGAAGTTTTAGAAGAGAAACCTGACATCAATGATGATAATGCTGATGAAACCGCAGTAATCAGTGACGGTAGCATTGAATTTAAAAATGTTTGCTTCAAATACAGCAAAACAGCCGAAAAGAATGTTCTTAAAGATATAAACCTAACAATTGAAGCCGGTGAAACTATAGGTATTCTTGGCGGTACCGGTAGTGCAAAAACCTCTCTTGTGCAGCTTATCCCTCGTCTCTACGATGCCACTGAAGGAGAAGTTCTTGTTGGTGGCAGAAATGTAAAAGATTATAAACTCCACACGCTGCGCGACAGTGTTTCTATGGTTCTTCAGACAAATCTTCTTTTTTCGGGTACTATTGAAGAAAACTTACGTTGGGGCAATGAAGAAGCCTCTCTTGACGAAATCCGTGCAGCTGCAAAAATAGCTCAGGCGGATGACTTTATTATGAGTTTCCCTGACGGATACAGCACTGATTTAGGTCAAGGCGGTGTCAATGTTTCCGGAGGTCAGAAACAAAGACTTTGTATTGCCCGTGCAATTCTCAAGAAACCGCATATACTTATACTCGATGACTCAACGAGCGCCGTTGATACAGCAACAGACGGACGAATCAGAGAAGGTATGAAAACCCTTCTTCCCGAAACAACAAAAATAATAATTGCACAACGTATCAACTCGATACAATATGCGGATAAAATAATTGTTCTTGATGACGGAAAAATTGATGACATCGGAACTCACGATGAATTGCTTTCACGTAATGAAATATACAAAGATGTTTATATTTCCCAACAAGAAAGCAAAATGGAACAATAAGAAAGGAGTGTTTTAATTGGCTGACAAAAACGCAAAAAAACCCAACGGTCCGGGTCCAAAAGGAAATTTCCAAAAACCGAAAAACGCCGGTAAGACAATTGGAAGACTGCTATCTTACGTTGCAAAAAGCAAAGGATTACTAGCATTAGTTGTAGTATTAGTTCTTTTTTCATCTTTTGCAAACATCGCCGGAACGTATTTACTTGCACCTATTATAAATGAAATCGGTGTTTTACTTGATACAGGCTCAAACGATATGAGCATTGTTATAAAACTTCTTATCTTACTGGCCATTTTATACGTCGCAGGAGCTGCCGCACAGTATATATACGCCCGTCTTATGCTCACCGTATCACAAAACACTTTAAACCTTTTAAGACGCGACCTTTTTGATCACTTACAAGATTTATCTATCAAATATTTTGATACACATACCCACGGCGAACTTATGAGTCGTTTCACAAACGATGTTGATACAGTTCGCGAGGCAATCAGCCAGGGTCTTGTGCAGGTTATTTCGTCCTTCATTACCGCTGTCGGTATTTTCGCTATGATGCTGTACATCAGCCCTGCTCTCACCTGCCTTATAATCGGTATGCTCTTAATAATGCTGGTGATTATAAAATTTATCGGTGGCAAGAGTTCCCGTTATTTCCGCAAACAGCAAGCCGCTATTGGTAGCGTAAACGGATATATTGAAGAACTTATTGAAGGACTTAAAGTTGTTAAGGTTTTCTGTAGAGAAAATAGAACAAAAGAGGATTTTGTTCGTATAAATGAAGAATTCAGAAAAGCTTCAACAAACGCACATACTTTTGCAAGTATCCTTATGCCTATTATGGGTAACATTTCTTACATTAACTTTACCCTTTCTGCTGCGGCAGGTGCTTTTATAATACTTAATTTAAGCAGTTACCAAACCGGTGCAGCAGGAATCTTCTTAGGTGGTTTACAAGGCGCGCTTACCATCGGTTCTCTTGCTTCTTTCTTACAGTATACAAGACAATTTTCAGCACCCATAACTCAAGTTTCGCAACAGATGAACAACGTTCTTGCAGCCCTCGCAGGTGCAGAAAGAATATTCGATATTATTGACACAGAACCCGAAGAAGATGATGGTTACGTCACACTTGTTAACGCAATAATCGATGAAGACGGAAACATTACCGAAACTGAAGAACGCACAGGTACATGGGCTTGGAAACATCCCCATTCTGCTGATGGCAGTGTTACTTACACACTTCTCAAAGGCGATGTTCGTTTCCATAACGTTACTTTCTCATACGACGGCAAAAAGACGGTTCTCAAGAACATTTCTCTTTATGCAAAACCAGGTCAGAAAATTGCGTTTGTAGGATCCACCGGTGCAGGCAAAACAACTATAACCAATCTTATTAATCGTTTTTATGATATCCAAGAAGGAAAAATCACCTACGATGGCATTAATATTAAAAAGATTAAAAAAGATGATTTGCGTCGTTCACTTGCAATGGTTTTACAGGATACACATCTTTTCACAGGTACTGTCGAAGAAAATATCCGTTATGGCAAACTTGATGCAACCCACGAAGAAATTGTAAAAGCTGCAAAAATAGCCAACGCAGACAGTTTCATTTCAAGACTTCCGGAAGGCTACAACACTATGCTCACCGGTGACGGCAGCAATCTCTCGCAGGGACAGCGACAGCTTATCGCTATTGCACGTGCAGCTGTTGCAGACCCGCCGGTTCTTATTCTCGATGAAGCAACAAGTTCTATTGATACCCGTACAGAACGCCTTATTGAAAAAGGTATGGATAAACTTATGGAAGGCAAAACAGTTTTCGTTATTGCTCACAGACTTTCAACCGTTCGAAACTCAAATGCCATTATGGTACTTGAAAACGGAGAAATTATCGAAAAGGGCGATCACGAAACCTTACTTGAAGAACAAGGAAAATACTACAAACTTTATACAGGCCAATTCGAACTATCATAAAATGCAAAATATTTTGACATTAAAAAATCTCTTGCCGACGGCAAGAGATTTTTTGCTTTTACTCAATTATTGCTTTAAATTCGGCTATTGCCTGTCTGTTATATTCCTGATAATCGGAGGTGAGCATCGGTACTTTTCCATCAATAAGAAGTCTGAAACCTTTTTCAACACCTTCCGGTGTGTTTTCTACAAGGGTTCCGTTATTCTTCTGCATAAATGTTCTGGGTCCTGTAATATCTGTAGAAACAACAGGCAAGCCAAGAATGTCTGCTTCCACAAGCACAAGACCAAAGCCTTCATAATGTGATGCAAGAATAAATCCATCACATTTTTTAACTATGGGTAAAGGATTTGTCATTGAAAGAATAAGAACAACATTTTGACCACAAGGAAGAGTTTTTACATACTCGCAAAGCTCATCGTATATGCCATCGCGCTGAATACCACCGATAATTATGAAGTATGTGTTTTTGTTTTCCTGCCAGATATTATTAAACGCATCGATCATACGTTTATGGTCTTTCTCAGGTGAAAATCTACCTACACTGATAAGAACCTTTGCATCACTATCAAGAATTTCCTTAACCTCATCGATGGATTTGTTGCTCTGAGTAACGCCCTCATCAAATTCGATTTCGCCCTTGCCTTTTCTTACAATTTCATCGTAAGCAATAATATTATGAGCAATTTTAAAATTATCTGTTTTTCTTACGAAAGTTGCGGTAGATTCAAAAATATCTTCTGTAACAAGGGCAACCTTGTCATAAGTTTTATAAGCATAGCTAAGAACAGATTTTCTTTGATTACCCTTAAGTTCTCTTTCCTTAACCATATCGCTGTGGACATAAATACCTGTATTGCATTTAAATTGAGAGAACAAAAGAATCATCTTTGTTTCATAGCCGTTGAACTGAATTGCACTGTCAAAAGGAGCTCCGCCAAAAATTCGCTGAATTTCATACTGCCACTCTTTTTTCATAAGTGCCATCATAGGAGCAAATGGGAATTTTCTTCTATTGAAGTTCATCCACATTTTCTTTTTAAGCAAACTGAGATTAAATACGCCTTGAACAGGAATATAATTCACACCTTCGGGTAAATTCGCAATTGTATCCTGGTGAAGCTTACCGCGTTCTGCAGGGAAAGAAACGTAATAGTTGTATTCTGTAGGGTCAAGGTTGTTAAGAAGATTTACGCCGGAAGTTGTAATGCCGTTCTGGTCAAGGTTTCCGAGATAAAGAAGAATGTTCTTCTTGCCGTTTTTAGCAATTTCCACTTCCTTGACTGCATCTGTCTTTTTGCCGAGAATAGTGAAATCCAAAAGAGCTTTAGATGCTTCAGGACAATCGTATGTGCAGTATTCTTCAAGAAAATCCTTGTCATCATAATCCTTAGGTGTACGCATTGCCTGGAGCAAATCTTCTACTGTTTTAACTTTAGTAAACGGCAACTCGGAAAGAGACCTGTAAACACCGCGATCAGCAAAATAATCTTCTTCATCGAATGTAAAGAGAATTATTTTTTTACCTGTAACTGCATAATCATAGAAAACACTTGAATAATCTGTTACAAGGCATTCTGCACAGTTAAGGAAATCATATGTTTCATATTCACTGGGGAAATTACGTATATGCTTGAAGGTTGTGAAATCTACATCTTTTTTAGCAATAGGATGGAGATTAAGGTAAACAATTTCATCATCAGAAAGAATTTTATCAAGTTCATAAAGATAGTATTGGAAATATGCATTAGCTTTTGCATCAATATTTCCTACAGAACCACGCCATGTAGGCATATATGCATAAACCCTTTTACCCTCGAGTTCAAGTTCCTCAATAATTTCCTGGCCTCTGTTTTTATTAAAGAACACTGTATTTCTGGGATAACCTGCAAGAACCGCTTTGCCCAAAGCAATATTTTCAAGCATATAATCTTCAATCATATGCTCCATGGTATATGTATTGGGATAAAGAAGATAATCTGCAGCAATAAAGTTTTTCTGTGCATTTCCTATGCCGTGCATAGCATTACGAATACCCTTACCTAAAGTCTTAAGGGGTGTTCCGTGCCATGTGTTAAGATAAACCTGTCCGGGTTTCTTAAGATAGAAAGGCAAAAAAGTATTGTCATTGAAAAGGTATTTTGCAGATGCCAACAACTTCATGTATTTAAATGTTGACAAAACTACCGGTGTAACGCCCTCTATGCCATACTTTGCTAAAATGTTTTGAACTTTTACTTTATTACCGACTCGACAACTTACATAAACTTTATATGATTTATAATCTTCATTAGCCGCAAGTTCTTTTATAAGATAGAACATATTACCGCTGATTTCTGTTCCGTGTTGTGATTCTAAAAGAATTGCTTTGTCATCAATTTTAAGTTTCTTAAAATAGTGAGTATATCTGAGTTTTGGCAATGTAAACATAAACCATTTGTAAATTGATGATCTTTTAAACCATTTTAAAAGCTTTTTTTTCATAACTTTCCTCCGAAAAATATATACACCTGAATCAGTATAGCATAACCATACTTAATTTTCCACAATTATTTCATCCTCATTGAAATATCGAAAGCTGTTACCGAATGTGTGAGCGCTCCGATTGAAAGAATATCCACTCCCAACTCTGCCACACTGCGAAGCCTTTCTTTTGTGAGGTTTCCGGATGCTTCAAGTAACGCTCTGCCATCAACGATTTTTACAGCTTCCGCCATAGTTTCGTTGGACATATTATCAAGCATAATAATATCTGCGCCTGCACTGAGTGCCTCTTTTACCTCTTCAAGAGTTCTTGTTTCAACTTCAATCTTTACTGTATGTCCTATTTTTTCACGAAGGGCTTTTACAGCAGGAGTAATGCCGCCTTTTGCATCTATGTGGTTGTCCTTAAGCATAGCACAATCAGAAAGATTATATCTGTGGTTTCTTCCTCCACCGCAAGTGACAGCATATTTTTGTAACGAACGAAGTCCGGGAAGAGTTTTTCTGGTATCAGCAATAGTAGCATTAGTTCCTATTGTTTCTTTTACGCACTCACTTGTGATTGTGGCAATACCGCTCATATGCTGTATAAGGTTAAGCGCTGTTCTTTCGCCCTTTAGAAGTCTGACGGTTTTTCCTTTAAGTTCAGCAATAAGATCACCTTTTTTTATTTCATCGCCGTCTTTTTTGTGAAGAACGTACGTGAAACTGTCATCGAGAAGTTGGAATACTCTCATTGCAACATCAATACCGCAAAGAACACCATCTGCTTTTGCTATAAACACTGCTTCGCTTTCTTCATTTTCATCAAGAAGATAATCTGTTGCCACATCGATATAGTTTATATCTTCCTTAATAGCATTTTTAATTAAATCATCAACATAAAACTGGGGCAAAATCATCTGTCTACCTCCTTAAGTATTATATAAGCTATTGTTGCAAGAGATAATGCTTCACAATAGTCTGCTGTTACGGCAAATTTGCCGTTTTTAAGTCTGTTAAGTATATTCTCGATTCGTTTTTTTCCTTGATGGATTGCACCCTCATCAGGAATAACGAAATAAGCTCTTTGTAATATATCACGGATTTCCGTTCTTGTGCCTTTGGGAAGCGGTGCTCCGTTTCTGTCCGGCTCTTTTTCACCGGCAGGAACAGTTGCTTTAAAAAAGCCTGCTCTTATGCATTTTGTAATATCCTCAGCGGCTTTTCTTCCGAAAACAAGTGCCTCAAGAAGCGAATTACTTGCCAGGCGATTCTTACCATGAACGCCTGTACAAGAGCATTCGCCTGCCGCATAAAGCCTTGGAAGGGTTGTCCTTGCGTTAAGGTCAACTTCGATACCACCCATAAGATAATGCTGACAAGGAAATACGGGAATTAAATCTTTGGAAATATCAACACCCTGTTGAAGACATCCTGCGTAAATGCCCGGAAATCTGTGTTTTATAAATTCTTCGCCTTTATACCGGATATCAAGATAGAAATTGTTACTGCCTAATCGCCTTGATTCCATAATGATGGAACGGGAAACAACATCTCGCGGTGCAAGCTCAAGGCGGTCGTCATACCTATCCATAAAACGTTCTTTGTTACAGTTTAAAAGATATGCACCTTCACCCCTCACAGCCTCACTTATAAGAAACTGTTCACGATTAGCACCATTAAAAGCGGTCGGATGAAACTGAACATAACTGAGATTTTTAATAGCTGCACCCATTTCATATGCAAGACGGATACCATCACCTGTTGCAACAGACGGATTGGTGGTATATTTATAAACTCTGCCAATACCGCCGGATGCAAGAAGGCAATAATCGCTGTAAACTATCTTAAATTCATCGCCGCTCATAATTTCAACTTTAAAGCCATTTTTTATACGACTCATAGATGTAACCATTGTTTCATCCGCAATAGTCACGTTAGGAAGTTTTTCTACGGCGAGAACAAGCTTATCAACCATTTCTTTACCGGAGGTGTCTTTATGATGTACTATTCTTCTCCGACAATGCCCGCCTTCAAGAGTCTTTATAAGTTCACCGTTTTCATCGCGGTCATATTCAACACCATAATCAATAGTTCTAAGAACATCGCCGGGACCCTCCTCAACAAGTTGGGTTACCGCGTCAATATCATTAGCTCTGCCACCGGCTATAAGTGTATCCTCAATATGAAGCTCATAACTGTCATTCTCAAGATCAAGAACACAAGCAACTCCGCCCTGTGCCAAAGAACTGTTAGACTGATGTCGCTCTTTTTTTGACAAGATCAATATGTCAATATCTTCGGGAAAGTTAAGCGCTGCATAGAGTCCGGCAAGACCACTGCCTACGATTATAACACTATACTGTTTTTTTAACTCGGAAAGGTTCATTCTATTACCCCAATTCCAACATACGGTTTATACTGATTAATGCATTTTTTCTTAATTCTTCAGGAAGTTCTATTTTTTCTCCACCCTCTCCAATAACTGCTTTATATACATCTTCAAGAGTGATTTTTTTCATATCCTCACAACAAAGCTTTTCAGGTGCAAGCTGTATAAAACGCTCACCATTTTCCTCGTGAATGGCAAGATAATCAACAACTCCGCGTTCAGTACCTATTATAACTTTGCCTCTTTGTGCTTTCGCATAATTTATAATTTCACTTGTTGCCCCCACCATATCTGCAAGAGCCACAACCTCCGCAGGTGATTCGGGATGAACTGCAAAAACTGCATCGGGATGTGCTTTTTTGCATTCCAAAACATCTTCCACTGTAAGCTGTGCGTGAACGGGACAATAACCATCCCACAAAATAATATTTTTATGAGGCAGTTTTTCCTTTACAAAAGAGCCCAGATGCTGATCGGGAATAAAAAGTATATCCTTCGCTTCAAGTTTGTCTACAATTTTAATAGCCGAAGAACTTGTAACACACACATCACACTCCGCTTTTAATGCGGCGGTGGTATTAATATATGCAACAACCTCTGTTTCGGGGTTTTCTTTTTTAAATTCACGAACTCTTTCAGGCAAAATCTGTTCTGCCATAGGACAAGTTGCCGATGGTACCGGAAGTATGGTTTCTGTTTCAGGTGAAAGAATTTTAACGCTTTCGCCCATAAAACGAACGCCGCACATAACCACCCTTTTTGCCTTAAGCTCTGCGGCTTTTTTACTTAAGAAGAAGCTATCACCGGTAACGTCAGCAATATCAATTATATCAGGGTCCTGATATGTGTGGGCAAGTATCACAGTACCTGTCTCTTTTTTTGCTTTCATTATTTTATTTTTGAGTTCAGTTATATTCATAAAATCACCTTTATTTTATTGTGACATACTATCACACATAGTAATTATAACACTATTTTGCGGATTGGCAATATAAAAAATTCAAAAATACGTCCGACAAAGTACATATTTATGTCTATTATTCCAAACTTTTTGTGTTAAATAATTAACTACTCTGTTTCTGTTGAAATAAAATCTTTTTTATTGTATCATTAAAATAATATATCTTAAATAAATGTAGGGGGTCCTTTAAATGAATTCCTATCTCGAAAAGGATTTTGAACTTCTTCAAAGCGCTGATGCAGAGCTTTTTGAAGCATTTGAAAAAGAACAAATTCGTCAAAGCAGAAACATTGAGCTTATCGCCAGCGAAAACTATACTTCAGCAGCGGTTATGGCTGCAAGTGGTAGCATACTCACAAATAAATACGCAGAGGGCTATCCCTCACGCAGATACTACGGCGGTTGCGAATATGTTGATATTGCTGAAAGCCTTGCTATTGAACGCGCAAAAAAGCTTTTCGGCTGTGAATACGCTAACGTACAGCCCCACTCAGGCTCACAGGCTAACTTTGCAGTATATTTTGCACTTCTTCAGCCCGGTGATACCGTTCTCGGTATGAGCCTTGCAGACGGCGGTCACCTTACACACGGTTCACCCGTAAATGTGAGCGGTTCATACTTTAATTTTGAGAGTTACGGCGTTGACGACAACGGCTACCTTGATTACGATGCCCTTGAAAAGAAAGCAAAGGAATGCAAACCTAAGCTTATTGTTGCCGGTGCATCCGCTTACCCAAGAACTATCGATTTCAAAAGAATCCGCGAAGTTGCTGATTCAGTAGGCGCACTCTTTATGGTTGATATGGCGCATATTGCAGGTCTTGTTGCTGCTGATCGTCATCCATCACCCATCCCCTACGCACACGTTGTAACATCAACTACACACAAAACCTTGCGCGGTCCCCGTGGTGGTCTTATCCTTACTAACGATGAAGAAATAGCAAAGAAAGTCAACAAGGCTATTTTCCCCGGTATTCAGGGCGGTCCCCTTATGCATATAATTGCTGCTAAAGCTATCTGCTTCGGTGAAGCGCTTAAACCCGAATTCAAAGAGTACGCAAAGAAGGTTATTTCCAACTGCAAAGCTCTTGAAAACGGTTTGGCAGCACAGGGTGTTGATATGGTTTCCGGCGGTTCCGATAACCACCTTCTTCTTCTCGACCTGAGAAGCCTCGGCATTACAGGTAAAGAACTTGAAAAACGCCTTGACGAAGTTTACATCACAGTAAATAAAAACGCTATTCCCAAAGACCCCGAAAAACCCTTTGTTACAAGCGGTGTAAGAATTGGTACTGCCGCAGTTACATCAAGAGGCTTCGAGGCACAGGATATGATTGACATTGCGGAGTTTATTAAACTTGCCGCAACTGATTTTGAAAACAGCGCAGACCTTATCAGAGAACGCGTTTCAAAAATCTGTGACAAATATCCGCTTTATAAATAATTTAAATGACATGAAAAATGCACCGTAAGGAATTAACCTTACGGTGCATTTTTTGTTTTAAGTGAATTTTACGGATTACAATTTCCACAAGGTGAGTAACCTTGATTAATCAATGTTTCTCTACTGTCATTACTTTCAGCGTAGTTTTCTGCTGATATTTTTTCAGCTGAGTGACATGATGGATAATGGAACTTCATTGAATCCGTGTTTAGAACATATCGTGCATCTGTATCGGAAGGACGTGTTGCGTTCTCTGTTTAGGTTGGGGTTAATTATGCTGTAATACCTTTAGTATTATAATTACTCAAATAGTTATTATAATAAGCTCTTACGGTATAAGTATATACCACATCCTGTATTGCAGTTTCATCAACGTACGATGTTCCGCTTGTTTTACCTATAAGCACCCAACCTGAATTTGCGGCCTTGCGGTAAACGTTGTAGCCTGCGGCACCATATACGCTGCCCCAGGTAATCTGAACACCTGAATCTGCATTAACAGCACTTTTAAGAACAGGTGTAAGAAGACGTTTTGTCATAACGCCGTTGTTGTCATACGCACTGTATGTTTTACCGTTAACAGCAATTATTGTGTAACCATAGTAATATCCGGCTTTGTTTTTAATAGCGGTATCTGTGTAATAAGTATTCTTTGTTGTACCGATATATGTCCAACCGGAATTTAATGTTTTGCGGTAAACTCTGTATTCCGTTGCACCTGTAACCTTACCCCATTTAACGTAAATTCCGCTGTCGCTGTTAGAAACACCTGTTATTTTAGGTGTTGCAAGGCGGGTTACACTTATTCCGCTTTCATAGGTGCTTAAATATTTATTATGTGCAGCCCTTGCGGTATAGGTGTAGTTAACACCTGGTTGTGCAGTTTTATCAAGGTAAGTTGTGGTGGTTGTTGTACCAAGAAGAACCCAACCCGTTGTTGCGGTTTTGCGGTATACATAATAGCTTCTTGCACCACTTACAGCGCCCCAAGTAAACTGAATACCATCATTAACATTCTTTGCTGTTTTAAGCTTAGGTGCAAAAAGTCGCTGCATCATAACACCAGTGTTATCATAACCACTGTAAACTCCATCGCTTACAGCAATTACTGTATATCCATAGTAATAACCACACTTATCCTTAATGGAAGTGTCTGTATAATATGTGTTTTTGGTAGTTGCGAGATATTTCCAGCCTGAATTTAATGTTTTACGATACACCCTGTATTCCGTAGCATCTGCAACCTTGTTCCATTTAACATACAAGCCGTTATTGCTGTTAGAAACGCCTGTTACCTTAGGTGTTGCTATACGTTTAATGCTAAGACCGCTTTCATAAGCGCTCATAGAATTTTCGGCTACTGCTCTTACGGTATAAGTATATGTTGTACCTGCTTTTGCGGTAGTATCAATATAGGAATTACCTGTTGCTTTTCCTAAAAGAACCCAACCGGATGTTGCTGTTTTGCGATACACATTGTAACTCTCGGCACATTCTACCTCGTTCCATCTTACCTGAACACCATTCGCAACATTCTGTACCTTTGCCATTTTAGGTGTTGCTAAATAAATGATTGTGTTGCTGAAAACAGCCGCACTTTCATAGTTACCGTAAACCCTTATGGCAGCGTAAGTATATTTAACACCGCTTTCAACAGCAGTATCACAAAGATATTTTTCATTACCGGGTGCTGTGCCTAAATAATCCCAATCTTCCTGTCCTTCAGCCTGACGGAAAAATGCATTTTCATAATTGGAAATTGCACAGTTAAAGCGTACACCCTCGCTTGTGTTATAAACAGAGAATTTCTCCAACGGAGGAATATATTGTGTTTGAGCTACCTTGCTGCCAACATAAGCGCTTTGAAGCTCTGATGAGTTTGTTGTGTGGATATAATAACTATATTTCTGGAAACCTTTTACATCTTCATCAAAATAGTATGAATCTGTTGTTCTTGCAATTGCTTTCCAGCTGCCTGTACCGATACGTTTATAAACGATATATTCAGTTGCGTTTGTAACATGGCTCCATTCAACGATTATATTACCGTCACCATTATAGAGTCCTGTAATTTCTGCTGCTTCGGGTCTTTGACCATCATCAAGAATCGCCCTAACAACTGTATATGCGCCCATAAACTCTACAACTACATAGTTTGTGTCAGACTCTAAAGTCCAAGGGAAAATATATTGAGCATCATCAAAAATAACATCTACGGTAAAGGGAATAGCATTACCATCTGCATCTAAAAATTCGCCTTCAGCTTCACTGTAGAAAAAGCTTTCTTCTTCACCTGTTGTGTACATTATTTTTAATTCGCTACCGTCAGTATATGGTGAATAAAGCTCGGTATCGTAAATGAAAATATCATAATATTCATCATTTTCATAGTCATAAGACTCATCCCACCAGCCATCAACCTCATATTCAAACACTAACTGCTGTGCAGGAATGAACTCTATGCCTTCTACAGGATTTTCTACAATGTTTACAGAAAGAGTGCAATATTCGCCCATATGGTCAATTTCAAACTCGTGTTCTCCAATTTCCCAAGGCTCATCGTATTGATTGGAAGAAATCCCTAAATCATATGGCAACTGTGTTCCGTCTTCAGCAAAGAACCAATCTTCAGCTTCGTCATACCAATAACTTACCGAACTTCCGTCTGTGTACTCTACAACAATAGAAACCCCTTCTTTATAAATGGGACAATCATATTTGTAGAACTCTTCTTCTTCGCCGTATTCGTTATAGTAATAATCCCATGTACCATTTGTCAGTTCATAAATATCAAACGAAGACTCAGAATAAACACTTATGCTTTTAACAGGATTTTCAATAATTTCCACAGGTATCTCACATTTTTGTCCCATATAAACAAGGTCAAAACTGTGAGTTCCTAAACTCCAGTGGCTATCTTCCTGGTTGTCTGCAATATCAATATTATACGGCATAGGTTCGCCGTTTTCATCGTAAAACCAATCTTCCGCATAGGTAAACGTGTACTCATATTTTGAACCATCTTTATAAGTAACAATCAATTTATCGCCATGTTCAGGATACCAATATGACTCTATATCATAATAGAAATATTCGTTATCGTTGCCAACACATTCATCGCAATCACAATAGTCGTAATAACCATCATAATTTTCAATAAGTGTAGCCTTTGTGTCTGTAACATATTCGATAGTTGCAACAGGATTTTCTGTAATAGTTACAGGTATTTCGGATTTGCAACCTTTGTAATAGAACGGTAAGCTATAAGATCCGAGCTCTGTCCAAGGCGCAATTTCCTGAACGTCATATTCTGTATAACAATCCCAATCAAATGCACAATCGTCTTCATCGTAAAAATCGTCGCCATCACATACAAATGTTTCAACTTCGCCATTTTTATATGTAACTACGATTTCATTTCCTACATAAAAAAAGTTATCACAATAATAATGGAAATACTCCTGACCCTCATAGGGACCGATTTCTGCGACAAATGTCTCGCCTTCGGTATTCTGTAAAATATTAATAGGTTCTGCAGGGATAAACTCAACAGAATCTACAGGGGTAGGAAGAATCTCTACCGGAACTTGTGTGCAAACCCCATCATACTCTATTTCCACATAATGGGTGCCCACTCCCCACGGCTCATCATCCTGAGTATCGTAAAAATACAAAGGATCTTCATCCAATTCATTACCGTACTCGTCATAATAAAACAACTCTTCACAAACATACTCAACGCTTGTGCCGTCAGAATAGCAGAGAGTTATAACGTTTCCGTCTGCCCAATAATCAAAAGCCTCATCGTAATAAAAAACGTTGACCTGCTCTTTTGTTTCTTCGTCATACGAAACATCCCAGTAACCGCAGGTATACTCGTATGCTTCCAATGTGTCTGCCGGTTCAAATGAAACAGATTCAAGCTCAACCTCTGTTGCAAATGTTGTTACACTCAAACAGGAGAAAAGTGATAACACCATAAGAACAGATAACAATACACTTATCGTCTTTTTCATAAAATTGACCTCCTTTTTTATTTAAATTCATTGTACATTA
This sequence comes from Acutalibacteraceae bacterium, assembly GCA_045578985.1. Classification (GTDB taxonomy): domain Bacteria; phylum Bacillota; class Clostridia; order Oscillospirales; family Acutalibacteraceae; genus DTU089. Next base: position 32,996 of record JAZNLH010000031.1, read on the forward strand.
TGGGTTTCGATTTTTCAATGCATATTTGTCACACATTTTAGACAAAAAATTTAAACATAAAACACAAAAACACACATTATTCCTTTTATCGGTTTATTTCATTGTCATTTTGCCCATATTATGCTGATATTTTTTTACTTATAATCAATTGAAAACAAGAAATTTTGTGATATACTATTAAATGAAATAATTTGTACACTGTACAGATGAAAGGATGATTAAACTATGGCAGAAAACAGGTTTATCGGCGATTATCCGGTAATCGGTATTCGTCCCATTATTGACGGCAGACGCGGCCCTCTCAAAGTAAGAGAATCTCTTGAAGAGCAGACCATGAATATGGCTAAATCAGCCGCTAAACTTTTTACTGAAAATCTTAAATACTCAAACGGCGAACCCGTAAAAGTTGTTATCGCTGACACAACTATCGGTAGAGTTGCCGAAACCGCTGCTTGCGCAGATAAATTCCGCAAAGAAGGCGTTTCCATCACTCTTTCCGTTACACCCTGCTGGTGCTACGGCTCCGAAACAATGGATATGGACCCCACAACCATTAAAGGTGTCTGGGGCTTCAACGGCACAGAACGTCCCGGCGCTGTTTACCTTGCAGCCGTTCTTGCAGCTCACGCACAGAAAGGTCTTCCCGCATTCGGTATCTACGGTCACGATGTTCAGAATGCTGACGAAACAGAAATCCCTGAAGACGTTAAAGAAAAACTTCTTCGTTTCGGTAGAGCCGCTGTTGCAGCTGCAACAATGAAAGGCAAATCCTACCTTCAGATCGGTTCAATCTGCATGGGTATTGCAGGTTCTTCAATCGACACAGATTTCTTTGAAGATTATCTCGGTATGAGAGTTGAATCTGTTGATGAAGTTGAAATTATCCGTCGAATGTCCGAAGGCATCTACGACGAAGAAGAATATCAGAGAGCATATAAATGGGTTAAGGAGAACTGCAAAGAAGGCTTCGACAAGAACCCCGACTTCGTAAGAAAGAGTGACGAACAGAAAGAAAAAGATTGGGAATTCACAGTTAAGATGATGTGCATCATCAAAGACCTTATGAACGGCAATAAAAATCTTCCTGAAGGCAGAGAGGAAGAAATGGTTGGTCATAACGCTATTGCAGCAGGTTTCCAGGGTCAGAGACAGTGGACAGACTTCTATCCCAATGCTGACTTCGCAGAAGCAATGCTCAACACAAGTTTCGACTGGAACGGTGCTCGTGAGCCCTACATCCTTGCTACTGAAAACGATACTCTTAACGGCATTAGCATGCTCTTCATGAAACTTCTTACAAACAGACCTCAGATGTTTGCTGACGTTCGTACCTACTGGAGCCCCGAAGCTCTTAAGAAAGCAACAGGTTATGAACTTGAAGGCAAGGCAAAAGAAGGTAAAGGCTTTATCCATCTTATTAACTCAGGTGCTTGCTGCCTCGATGCTTGCGGTGAAGTTAAAGACGAAAACGGAAACGGCATCATCAAAGAATGGTACAACGTTACTGAAGACGATATTAACAAAATTAACGCAGCAACAGAATGGTGTGCAGCCGATAACGGTTACTTCCGTGGCGGCGGATATTCAAGCCGTTTCTTAACACGTGCTGAAATGCCTGCTACAATGATTCGTCTTAACCTTGTTAAGGGTCTTGGACCAACAATCCAGATTTGCGAAGGTTACACAGTTGCTCTTCCCGATGAAGTTTCACACAAAATCTGGGCAAGAACAGACTACACATGGCCTTGCACATGGTTCACACCCATCCTTACAGGTAAAGGCGCATTCACTTCTGCATACGAAGTTATGAACCACTGGGGTGCAAACCACGGCGCAATCTCCTACGGTCACATCGGTGCTGATATCATCACTCTTTGCTCAATGCTCAGAATCCCCGTTTCAATGCACAACGTTTCAGAAGACAAAATCTTCCGTCCCGCAGTTTGGAACGCATTCGGCACACAGGAACTCGAGAGCGCAGACTTCCGCGCATGCGAAGCCTTTGGCGCACTTTATAAATAAAAAACCATACGCACATTCTCCCACAACCGAAAGGTTATGGGAGAATTTTTTGTTCTATTTCACATCATACTGCAATATCCAATATTTCACCTTGTCTTCCTGTTTATCTACATCTACTGTTAAGATAATTTTTCCGTCAGCAAAGGAGTATTGATTAAACTCAGCAGATTTAATAGTACAATTCATTCCGCTTACAGCTTTCAGAAGTTCGTCCTCTGACATTCCAACCATAATATTCTTTGGCAATAAAATTTTTGTTTCATTTTCAGAAGATACATCCACACTTATTACATAACATTTCTCAATATCCCTCTTCACATTATCAAAATTATACACTTCCACATCCGGAATAATAATGTCATCCTTTTCTAAAGATATATAAGCATTTTCATTGCCTAATAAATAGTTTTTTTCATCCTTAAAAGAAATTTCCCACCCATTTTTTATAAAAGCAGTAACACTGATTGGAATCTTATATAAATCTCCATCAACTTGCAGAACTCCGGATACAGGATTGTTCCCTAAATTCCCGGGTTGTTTATACCTTCCTTTATCAGATTGTTCGAACGCCGTTTGAGTTGAATTTTCGTGAGCATTATCATTAATATATTCAACTTCTTTAAGAATCCCTGTGGAATTATCAAAAACAAATTTGGCTTGTTTTTCGTCTTTTTTATAAGTTAATATTACACCTTTATTAATTGCAAATATATCTGTACATTTACCGAAAACTGATTCTACATCCTTTTTTGAAGATGTGCCTAAAGTGATGTTTTTTATAAATATAATTTTATTGTCTGCCGGTATATAATCCTTATCAATTTTAATTCCGATTATATCCGCATTTTTCCGGGTTATTTCTTCATCGCTAAAGTTTTTGAGTGTCGCAAACAAATACATATTATCTTTTAATGCAAAATAAGTTTCTGCGGTTTCACCCGGTGCAATAATGCTGTCGGCTTCGTTTTCCGAGCCGAACAACCATCCATTTTCTTCCAGATCCCTTACTGTAAGAGGCAGTTTGTAAAAGGTATTATTTATTACTATTTCCAAATCAAACGGATCATCAGACATTTGTGAAATCGAACTTGGAGGTTGTGTAGCTGTTGTTGCGGTGTTCTTTTTTTCGATATTAAACAACTCAAAAGTTACAAAATTTCCACCTATTGAAAACACAATATATAAAACAAAGGTTATTACTATTCCCACAGAAATAAGAACAGTAAATATAATTATTAAAATCTGCCAGAATTTCAGTTTATCTCCGGCTTCGGTTGTCGTGAGTCGTTCAACTTCTTTTTTCGGCGTTTTTGTTATCGGCTCAACTTCTGTATTATCATTGCTTTTGTCAGTATTATCTTCTTTAATTTTTGTTAATCCCGGTTCAGCGTTTCTCTCTTTTCCATTTTTTTCCATTATATTCGCTCCTTGTACAGTCTTCTTTCATTAATAATATTCAAAGATGTACAAGATATTGACCGCTTTTTTATTTTATATAAAAAATGCAGTGCCAAGGCACTGCATTTTAAAAGTTGTATTAAAGATTATAATATTTTTCAAATTCAACAGGATGAGGAATCTTAGCGATTTCACTGCATTCTGCACGCTTTGTTTTGATAAAGTTCTTAATAAGAACTTCAGGGAATACGCCACCTGCAGTAAGATATTCGTAGTCTGCTTCCAATGCATCGAGTGCTGCATCAAGAGAAGTGGGAAGGCCCTTAAGCTTTGCTTTTTCTTCCTCGGGAAGATTGAAAAGATTGAAGTCGTAGGGTCCCCAACCGTTTGCACGGGGGTCAATTTTATTTTTGATACCATCAAGACCAGCCATAAGAATTGCTGCATAGCAGAAGTAGGGGTTGCAGGTAGCATCGGGGTTGCGAAGTTCAAAACGGCGTTTATCAGGTGCCTTTGCGTAAGCAGGAATACGGATAACCGCACTTCTGTTAGATGTAGCATAACCAACCGTAACAGGAGCCTCGAAGCCCGGAATAAGGCGCTTGAAGGAGTTGGTACTGGGGTTAGTTATAGCACAAAGTGAAGAAATATGCTTTAAAAGACCACCTATAAAGTAATGGGCAGTTTCACTAAGATTTGAATAGCCGTTATCATCAGAGAATACGGGTTCGCCATCTTTAAGAAGAAGCATATGAACATGCATACCGCTACCTGCTTCACCATAGATAGGCTTGGGCATAAATGTAGCAGTTTTACCATATTTGAGCGCAGTATTGCGAATAATGTACTTAATCCACATTGTGTTATCTGCCATCTTTGACATCTGACCGAGCTGAGGCTCAATCTCAAACTGACCTGATGCAGCAACTTCCGGGTGGTGATAGTTAATTTCGATACCTGCATCTGCCATATGCATACACATTTCGCTACGACATTCATATGTAACATCAAACGGCTTTGCTATATGGTAATTCTTCTGTTTGGGAACAATAACGCCATTACCTGCAACAGAACTGTTCCAGTATGACTGCTGTGCATCAACATCTGCACTGATGTTGTCAGGCGAAACATTCCAACCCACTTGGTCAAAAAGATAGAATTCAAATTCAGGAAGAATGAGCATTGTGTCTGCAATACCACTATCCTTCATATATTGCTCAGCAGCAAGAACAATGTTTCTTGGATATTGAGCAAGGGGTCTGTTGGCAGGTGAATCAATAATCATTGCATTACCAGTCATAGATAATGTGGGTATTGTGCAGAAGGGATCAATGATAGCTGTGTCGGGGTCCGGAATAAAGACCATATCACTCTTCTCAACAACAGCGTAACCGTAGTTGGAAGCATCAAAACCAATACCACTCTTGAAAGTTTCTTCAGAGAAATTCTCAGCAGGAATTGTAACGTGACGATATTGACCGTTGATGTCAACCATCTTAAAGTCTACCATTTTAATGCCTTTTTCTTTTATAAGGGCTATAATTTTTTCAATTTTCTTTTGCATTTTCATCAACCTTTCTAGGCTTGTTTCATTATATACTATCACAAAACTTTTTAAACTTCAATCATTTATAACTATCGAATACGGAAATTAAGTGTTTTCCTGTTTTTGCCATAAGCTTAGCGCAATCAGGAAGTAAAACATCGGGTTTGTCATTCATAAAATAGTCAGCTTCAAAAGTAAGGTCACCTTTGTAGTCAATTTCCGCAAGAGCTTTCATAACCTTTTCCCAATTAATCACACCGAAAAACGGAAGTGTATGGGAATCATTAATGCCATCAACATCGTGAACGTGCAAGCACTGTAATCTTTTATTGCCGAGTTTTTTTATAAATTCATCAATATCTTCTTTCACTAATGCGGCGTGGCCTATATCAAGACAGGCAACAAAACAGTCGTTGTTAAGTTCATCAATATATCTTATGAACTCCTCAGGGCGAGAACACGTTGAATGATTTATCATTCCTGTATGTTGCCACATATTTTCGAGAGCAACTCTGATGTTGTACTCCTCACAATAGGGAATAAGTTTTTTATAAAATTCCATATTATACTCGAAAAGTCTTTCGGGATTACCTTCAACATCATACTTTAAATGTTGACAGGGATGAACAATAATATTTTTCACACCTAAATACGATGCTCTTTTTATAGCAGTTACGATTTCATCAAATCTTTTTGCTGTTTTTTCTTCATCTTCAAAAGAAGAACCATATGGTGCGTGTGATTGATTAAAGGAAAGGCCTTTGTCTTCTGCATATTTTCTTATTTCAAGGAAGTATTCTTTGCCGTAACCAACCTCATAAACATCTTTATTGAACTGTGAAAAATCCAATGCATCATATCCGGCTTCCGCTAAATAATCAATTGCTTTCAGGAAACCGAATTTTGTATAAAATCTGCCTGTTGTTGTAGAAAGCTTCATAATATCACCTATTATAAGTTTTATTGAATTTTGCGGAACAAAAATTCGATATGTTTCGCAAGCAAAACGATGGTGCCTCCCACCATTTCCTACTTTGAATGAAGTTTTTTGTTACACAAAAAGTGAAGTTATGCTAAAGCATAGTGAAGATTTTATCTTTGATAAAAGTGAAGTTAAGTTTACCTTTATTTCACTTGCGCAGCAAACTTCACTGCTTTACAACTTCACTACGCAGTAACCTCACTTACCGTCAGGTAAACTTAGTTGGCGCAGAGCGCCTTCCCTTCCCATTCTTTAGCCGGGGGAACATCGAGAAGTTTAGCAATAGTTACCGCAACGTCCTTAATAGATACTTCGCCTTCAATTTCTTTACCCTTTTCAAATGGTTTACCGCAGAAAAGAATCGGTATTGTCATATCCTCGGGTATATCGCAACCGTGGCTACGGTCGTGACCACCGTGGTCAGCAAGAAGAACAATTGTGTATTCATCGGAAATACTATTCTGCAATTTTTCAACACAGGAAAGCGCTTTACTTACACTTTTCATATATTGTTCGCTCATCCAACCACAATCGTGACCGCCCACTTCGTCAGTTTCGCCTAAGTAAAGGAAAAGGAAGTCGGGGTTAGCTTCGTTTATATATTTAATAGCCGCATCGGTAATTTTGTTATCCGTATCGGACTGTTTATGCTGATTTATACAAAGAGAAACATCGAGATGGTCAAATCTTACCAAATCGCGAAGTTCTTCCCAAGTATAGAAGAATGCGCATTTTTTCTCATAATCGTCAAACCTGTCAAACATACCTTTTATAGGACGAACCTGAGGTACGTAACCATTAGTAGAAATACCATGACGCTCCGGGTCAACGCTATGGAAAAGCGACATATGACAGGGAAGTGTAACGGATGGCATTACTGTTCTCGCTTTAAGTGAGTATGTACTGTTCTCCACCATTTTTTGTGCGAAAGGATTTCCGCATTGCATCATACCGTCGGGACGCATACCGTCAACGAGTATAAGAATAACTTTTTCGGACATAAGTATTCTCCTTTTGTTAGTATTTTTAATTTATTTCTTGATCCCTGAAACCTGATACATCTCAATATTTGAAATCATTATATCAACGCTGAAAAACGGTTCTAAAAGTTCAGCAAGAGTTTTTTCGTCGGGTAAAGAAATTGAAACCTTGCTTGCTCTTTCATTATGAAGTTTCAATAAATCTTCTCGGCTCATTCCGTGAGCAACAGAGAGTCTTCCGCCCTTTCGCAATAACTTTGAAAGATTTTCTATCAGTCTTTCAGGGTTGGGAAAATGCGGGAAAGCATTATACACCATTACCACATCAAATTCTTCTGTAAAAACTGTTTCCTCAACATCACCGCAAACGATATTTAAATCAGGAAATTTTGTTTTTGCAATTTTCACCATTTCAGGCGAAATATCAATACCTGTAACAAATGCTCCGCGTTTTATATAATCAGGAAACAAAACACCTGTTCCACAAGCAACATCAAGAACAGAAACGCCTTTTTCTATTCCGCTGTTGTTTAAAATCTTTTCTATAACTTCATCGTTGCGGATAAGCTCCATGTCCCAATCAGGAGCACATTTATCGAAAAAAGAAATAATCTCCTGTTTCTTCATATATTATTCTTCTTTCTTACCTGATGTTTTGAAGTGAAGTTCTTTCATCCCCTCAACTTCATCGCAAATGGGTTTTAATTTACATGTATCGCAATCAAAATTCACGCTATTCATAACATGATTAAGGGTTTCCGTAATATCATTATTTCTTCGGGCAACATCTTCAAATCTTTTAAAATCGGCATTTGTATCGGTAATAAATATAACCTTTACACCTTTTACCGCCACATTTTCTTTATATTTTTTTATAAGTAAACTACCGACTTTTTTAAAATCTATACCCTTTTTAACTGCACTTTTAGAAACGCGTACCGCTTCTTTATGTGAACGGGAAGAAGTTCTTATCATATAACCATCAGGAAAAACGTGATACTTTGTGTACTCAACGTTTCTTATAAGGTTATACGTTTTTTGTTGATCTTCATTATCCTCTAATTCTATAACGCAAACTCGCGCAAAGGTTCGGTTCTCTTTAATTTCAGGGAGATCTTCGCCTATAACAATAATTTCATCGTCAATATGCCGGGATGTAATAAGGTTAAATCCCACACCATCAAGTTCAAATGCGGTATCTCTTTGTAGAATAACCTCATTATACCCAATATCCGACCAAGCAATATTTTTGTTATACTCGAAACTTTTTTTACAAAGCCCATCAGTTAGTGAAAGAGCTTCTGTTATTAACGAATTAAAAAATTCCATTATAACTTCTTATCCCTTTTCATATTGTCATAGTGCTTCTGAAGTTTATCATAAACGAAACGGATAAGCTTCATATCAAGATTAAACCAATAAATTATAAATGTTAATATGAACAAGCATACTATAACTGCTAAAATTATGAGAAATATCTCCATACCAATTCTCCTTATCAGTCCTCTTTAGCAAGGCCTTTTTGACGTGCATATTCCGCTGCACCCAATGCACCCATAAGCTGAGGATCAATAGAAAGCTCTACTACATTGATTTTAAGAACTTTTTCTATTGCCTTTTTAAGTCCGTCATTTTTTGCGCAACCGCCTGTAAGGGTAATGCTGTCTGTTGCACCTGCTTTTTTAGCCATAACAAAGCAACGCTTTGCAACTGCAAGTTGAATACCTGCGGCAATTTCATCCATAGGTTTACCCTCACCTACAAGTGAAATAACTTCGCTTTCAGCGAAAACAGTACACTGTGCAGTAATGGGAATTGTATTTTTTGCATTAAGTGAAAGTTTTGAAAACTCGGGAAGGCTCATTTCAAAAGCATTCGCCATAGCTTCGTAAAATCTGCCTGTACCTGCGGCACATTTATCATTCATAGCAAAGTTTTTAACCGTACCGTCAGTATCAATGGAAATACCCTTAACATCCTGTCCGCCAATGTCGATAATCGCCTTAACCTCGGGGTTTGTTACATGAACACCCATTGCGTGACAACTGATTTCCGAAATATTTTCATCCGCGAAAGGAACCTTGTTTCTGCCGTAGCCCGTACCGATAAGGTAAGCAAGTTCTTCCGCAGAATTCAAACCATCAACCTGTGCAATTGCATCATTAAGAGCAATTTCTGCACTTGCAACAGGATTTATTTTGCTTCTGTTGGTAACATTAGCTACCATTTTACCATTTTCATCAAGAATAACACATTTTGTATATGTAGAGCCTACATCGCAGCCACCAAAATATTTCATATCATTTAACTCCTTTCACTCTTACCAGGCTAAATCATCTTCAAAATCAAGAAGTGATTCGTCAAGAGGTTCTTCCTGAAGAACTGTTTGCATATATTTGTTAACCTGTTCACGCATATCACGTCTTGAAATGGTTCGTGGGTCCATAAGGTCCTGTTTTACCCAGATAAAGTTCACTTTGCGTTCTCTTGCCTGGTCATCAAATATACCTGTAAGACCATCCATACCTTTACAGGAAATCTGGTCATACATAATAACCGTATCTGCATTGTATTCTTCTACAATTCTCCAAAGTTCGTCTACAACGTTACGGTAACCGCCCTTTGTATGCTTACGCATAATTGAACGCTGATATGTTTTAGCAAGGTCTTTTAACGCTTCTTCTTTATCTTCTGTATTAAATTTCTGGTATGAAATCATTGTTTCCATATCCATAACAACGTTCATACCCCAACAGTTTTCAAGCCAGTTGGCAAAACTCGTGTAATAGTTTGCAGGACAAGACCAAACAACTGTGCGGTGACGCATTTCTTTAGATACAGGGGTTTTCTTTTTATAGGCTTTCATCATAATTTTATTTACTTTTTCATCAACCTTTAAGAAGCGTTTATCCACCCCGCCGGAAAGGTTAAAGTAATAAATTCTGTAAAGCCAGAAAGCTGCACCTGTCATTTGAGGATAAGGTGTTTTATTTACATCCCATTTTTGAAGTTCGTATTCTGTTTGTTTATTGAAAGTATTCATTGCAGCGAAAAATGCATCCCAATCAAATTTTTCGCCTGTCTGCTTTTCAACAAACTCAATAAGAGCTTTTATTTCATCAACTGCATATTCCTGAACATCTTCGCCGTTATAACGAAGTGGTACATTGAAACAATGAACAGGAAGCTGCAGACGTCTGTCTAAAAATGTGGAGTTCATAACAGAGCCATCACAGGGCATATTCGTTGCAATCATGCAACAACCCATTTTGGGATAATCATCCTCAATAGCAACACCGGCTTCTGCACTGGGAAGCGGACAAACGTCAGCAGGAACGCCAAAGCTTTCTGTAACCTCAAGATATGGCGGTGTAATCTGCTGGTCTACCATTGAAGAAAGGAAAATCGGAATTGTCTGCAACGGAACTACCTTTAAATTAGGAAAGCCCTGAAAAACTTCGTTAGGTATAATTTCGTCTGTAAGAATAATTTTCTTTGAAAGCTTATTGTTGGGATTTATCTTTTCATCAGCAACGAAAGAGATATTTATAAGGTCAGTACAGTGTTTCACTATCATATTGTAGTGAAGGTGCGCTATTCGAAGTTGAGGTCCGCGAAGACCCATAGTATGCCTGTCAACAAATGAAGGTGCAGAAAGATAAGAAGCCATCCAACGATATTTCCAAAGACCTTTTACTGTGGAAACAGGGGCTTTCAATACCATTTTAATCATATCTTTCCAGGTAATAAGCCATCTGTAATAGTCATACATAGTGTCTTTGAAACCGCGCCATTCCCTATGTTTGAGTATCGCAGTACGGTCTTTGTAAAGCTTACCCATATCAGCCATTTTTCTTCGCCTCCCTTTCCTTTGCTATCTTCTTAATTTCAAGACTTTCTACAAAAGCCTGAACGCGTGTTCGAAGCTGTCCCGATGCAGAAGCCGTGTACTGACGGTCAACTGCCGCAGTAGGTATGCCATAATCATTTGTCATAACGTATGACGCAAGGGCTCTTTCATAACCCCAATATTCACAGAATTTTATCTGTTCATACATAACGCCATCTGCATTATACTCTTTGACAAGCTTTTGCACATAATCTCTGCGCTCCTGAACCTTTTCGTGGCTCATAAAGCGTGGACATTGACTTGTTTTAAGATAATGACGGCAAATCTGTGTCAAAACATCCTCATCATCGTTTATAACTATTTCTTCCCTACCGGGCATTGAACCGAAACAATATCTGTCCGCTACAACAAGTGCGCCGCTATCTTCAATCAGAGCGGTGAAATCAGGGTCATCCATTTCGGAGCCAACCACAACAATTTTTGCTCTGTAATTCTTTTTAGCGTCCGGCTCTCTTGTTTTAAGCTCTTCCGCTGTTTCGCGAAGCTTAGGAAGAATAAGGGCTTTGGGGCAACAATATGTAACAAGGTTAAGAATATGATATTCGTAACCTGTAATACGGGGATTCTCTTCTTTACGGTAATTGCCGATTTCAGTCATCAATCGGCAAACCTCGTTATGTTCCTCAACAGCTTTTAATAGTGCTTCATCAGATGTATCAACACCATAAACATCACGTAACATATCAAGTATTTTTATCCTTGTCTGATTAACATAATGTTTAATAGTGTGCTCTTCAATCTTAAAGGGTGCATCTAAAAATGTAACAAAGAACTTATCATTTGGAACTAAATCGAGAAGTTCAAAATGCTCAAGGGACCTGTTCATTTCGGAGCAGGTTTCAGATGCTAAAACTGCATTTAAAAAGTTGTAACCGCCTTCAATAGCACGTTCTAAAATCGCTTTTGAATATCCACAAAGGAAGTTACTCATATAATATGTAGCAATATCCATCGAACCCGTTCTGGGTGCACGAAGTCTCACAGAAAAACAGTTACCGCAGTTAAGCAATACTTCAGGGATATGGTAACAGGTATAACCCAAGGCGATACCGCCATCATCCTTTGCTTTTTTTACAAGTTCGTTATTCGCTTCCTGAAGAAGATTTTCAAACTCGTAAAGATGTTTTAAATCTTTCATTTCTTATCACCCTAAAATTTCCATTTCTTTAAGCGCTTTTCTCGCACCCTCAACAACATTTGAATTATCGGGAAGATGTATTATATTCTTGCCCTCAATATCATAAATTGCAAGGTTCGAGTCATTTGTAATATAAGACAAAACGGGAATACCATTTGTGTTTACGTGAGGAAGTACACTTTCATCGGGTAATCTGTTAATAATTGCACCGATTTTTTTATACATAACAAGCTCATCTGCAACACTTTTTATTGTTGAAATTACCTGTGTGCCTTTTTTGGAAGCATCTGTAATTAAAAGAAGATGCGTAACCTTTTCCATAACTCTGCGGTTTATCTGCTCAATTCCCGCTTCACCATCTATTACAACATAATCAAAATCCTGCGAAAGAATGCTGATAACTTCTTTTAAATATGAGTTGATTTTACAGTAACAACCTGCACTCTCAGGTCTGCCTACGGCAATAAATGCAAAACCGTCTGTTTCAACAAGAGCATCAAAAATCTTGTATCTTGCATCGCCTAAAAGCTCGATTGCAGCTTTTGTCTGACCGTCCTCAACGGTTTCAACAATTTCTTTCCGTATATCGTCGATTGTTGTTTTAACCTCTACGCCCAATGCTGTGGAAAGACCAACCGCAGGGTCAGCATCAATTGCGAGAATTTTTTTATCCGGATAATTCTCAACCAAAAGCTTTACAATAGCGGCAGATATGGAGGTTTTACCTACACCGCCTTTTCCCGAAAGGGCTATAATCGCTTTGTTGTTTTCCATTTTATGCACCCCAAAATGTTATTCATGTGACAATTATATCAAAGTAATTTTTTCTTTTCAACAAAAAGGAAATATTTGATAAGAAAAAACCGCACCTTCAGATGCGGTTTAACTTACATTTCCAAAATATTATCAGGTTTTCCTGCAAGAACCTCTGCATAAAGATGCGAAACATCTGCATAATGCAAACATTTGGGTGCAGTTACACCATTTTCGTTATTTTTAAACTCAATAACTGTAACGCCTGTATAGCCATAGTCAAAAGATGACCACATAATATGTACAGGTATATGAAGAAGTACTGAAATCCATGCCCTTGCAAATGCTGCGTGGCAGAAGAGCGCAACCTGTTCATCGTTTTCTTTCAAAATACGGTAAACTCCGTTTTCCTCTTTATAACCCAATCTTTCAAGAAAATCGTTGCCGTTTTTCTCTATATATTCAACCGCGGTTTTTATATTGGATTGATTTATTCCGTCACATTCATAGGCTCTGTCGAAAGGCAAATCAATATTACCGTTTTGTCTATAATATGTATTCTGAACAAATGAAATTGATTTCATTTTTCCGTCGGGAAAAGGTGTTAATCTTTCATCCCCTATTTCGTGTGCCCAATCCTCTATATTCTTACGAAGACCTAACATTCTGCAAGTGGGTTCTGCAGTTTCTTGGGCTCTGATCATAGGCGAAGAAAAAACCCTGTCTATTTTTAGGAGGCTCATTCTTTTTCCCACTGCCTCTGCCTGAAGCCAACCTTTTTCGGTCAATTCACCTGTGGAGTAGTCAGGTTCACCGTGACGAATTATATATAAAATCATAAAAACACCTCTTTTTATTCTGAAAAAATCAAATATGTGTAATCTTCTCTCTTTTGCGCCGCTGTTCTTTTTTAGATATAATGTTTAAAATCGTTTTCACTCATACTGACACCTTATTTTTGAAAAAACGAATCATCGTCATAAGTATATCACAACACAAGCATTTATGTCAAAAATCCCCCTCCGGATTAAATAATTATTTACTTCTTTAAAAACAAGTAGTATAATAAAGTCAAAATTTGACACAAAAGATGAAAGGGAAGTCTTATGGAGTTTATGACTGTAAAAGAGGCTTCAGTTTTATGGGGCATAAGTGAAAATGACGTCAGAAAACTGTGCAGAGAAAATAAAATAAACGGTGCGGTAAAACAAAACAATATATGGCAGATCCCTGCTGATGCTACTTGCCCGAACGTAAAAGGCGACAGTAAATCAAGCCCGGATCAGGTTTTTGAAAATAATTCACCGGCTAATCCGGTTTCCCAAACTTCTTCTACACCGGAAAAATCGCCTATAAAAAAGTTTACTAATTTCCTTTTGCTGCTTTTAGCCGCAGTAGGGTTGGTTATTGGCGGTGTGGCACTGGTTTTTTTAGGAGAGTTTGTTGCATTTCTTGCAGGAATTTGCTTTGTGGGGCTCGGCGGTATATTGGTTGTTCTTATGATTAATGCACTTAAAACTACCCATAAAGAAATCAAAGATACCATAGTTGAAGAAACAAAACTTCACGGAAAAAGCAAAACCAAAAAAACAGCCGTTTGGAGTTCTGTTGGTGCAATTTCAATAGTGTTGTTCGTCGGCGTTATTGCTGCTTCGATTTATGGAAGTTATGCTGCAACTTTCTTGAATAATCGTGCTTTAGAGCTGGCAAGCGAAACTATTGATGAAGATATTTTTGAAAAAATTGAAGATTTTGAAGAGTATTACGCTAAAAAAGATGTGTTGACTCATCTATTCTTTACAGAAAAAGATACTGTTGCCAATGTAAAAAATGAGGCTGAAAAATTGGTTTCAAAACGTGCTGCAGAGATAGAAAAGGAAATAAGTCAACTCAAACCTTGTAAAGAAATTAAATCCGAGGCACAATATTATGAACTTGTAAATAAAATCAATTCTCTTGAGTTATCAGAAAGCAATAGCTTTGAAAAACGCGTACGTAAACAAGTAAAAAATTATACCCACCTGGAAATATACAAATCTGATTTTGAACAATTGAGTGAAACATACAAAGTTACGAAACGTTGCAACTCTTGTTCAGGCTCTGGCAGATTCACTTGCAGCCGCTGTAATGGTAGCGGAAAATTTCTTGTAACATGGTATGAACATGGTGACTGGGGCGAAAAATCATACACAGCATCTACGTGCGGTGCGTGTGATGGTGCAGGAAGAAAAACATGCGACCGTTGCAACGGTAAGGGTACATATTCTTACTATGATTTTGGTTAATAAGCCAATATTATCTTGAAAGGACTTAAAAAAATGAAATATATCGGAATTGCATTACTTGTTATTTTAGCAATTTTTGTAGCATTACTTGTCGTTGCGGCAATAAGAGCTGTAAAAATTAAAGCTAAACCTAATAATAACACCCCCGCAATTAACCCCACTGAAGAGGAAGCCACTACATACGCTGAAAAGCTTTCAGAAATGATAAAGGTTCCTACCATTTCTTTAAGAGGCAACACAGACCTTTCCGAGTTCTATAAACTTCATGAGGTTATGAAAAAGAATTTTCCTCTTGTTTTTTCAAAACTTGAATGTACCGAGATAGAAGGAAACCTTTTATTCCGTTGGCCCGGTAAAGACCCCAAAAGAAATGGCCTTTTACTTATGGGTCATCAGGATGTTGTTACGGCAGACGAGCCGAATTGGGAACGCGACCCATTCTCAGGCGAAATTGCTGACGGAAATATCCACGGCAGAGGCTCTATGGACTGTAAATCTACTGTTTTTTCAGAATTCCAGGCTATTGAAGAATTACTTTCAGAAGGCTTTGAGCCACCTTGCGATATTTACCTTGCAACTGCTGTTGACGAAGAAATTTCAGGCGACGGCGCTCCGAAGCTTGTAAACTACCTTAAATCAAAAGGCGTTCATCTTGACGTTGCAATGGATGAAGGGGGCGCAATTCTCAAAGACCAGCTTCCTACTATGAAGGGTTGGTGTGCCGCCATCGGTCTTCTTGAAAAAGGTTATATCGACCTTAAAGTTATCGCAAAAGGCAAGGGCGGTCACTCCTCTACACCGAAGAGCAACACTCCCCTTGCAAGACTTTCAAAATTTGTTGCAGATATTGAGAAAGATAAACCCTTTAAGGCAGAAATTTCGGGCCCTGTTTATGCCATGCTGGATGAAGCGGCTCCATTTTTAGGTTTCCCTCTCAGAATGGTGCTTGGTAATATGTGGCTTTTCAAAGGCTTACTTACAAAAGTTTTGCCCATGGTTTCACCTATGTGTAATGCTTTTGTTAAAACAACTTTCTGTTGCACAATGGCTGAGGGCTCTCACTCGCCTAACGTTATCCCGTCTGAAGCATATATTGTTTGTAACCTTAGACCATCTCCCCATCAAAATGTTGAAGAATCTCTTGCAGTACTGAAAGAATACGCAGATAAATATGATCTTGAATTTGAAATCATCCACGCAAGGAACGCTTCAAACAGCGTTGATTACAAGGGTGAAGAATTCGGATATCTTAAAAAATGCCTTAACGAATGTTACCCGGATGCAGGCGTTATTCCTTACCTTATGACAGGCGGAACAGACTGCCGTCATTATGAAGAAATTGCAGATAACTGTTTGCGTTTTTGTCCCATTAAAATGAGTAACGAACAACTTGCAGCAATGCACGCCGCTAATGAAAGCATAGGCGTAACCGAAGTTGCCCATTGTGTAAAATTCTATAAGTATTACATAAAGAATCATAAATAAAAAAGACAACTGATACTGAACTGCCCCAAATTGTACTGTCCGTACAATTTGGGGCAGTTCATATTTCCCGCCGTCTTTTCATTTTTTACTTATTCACATACCTCAAAACTCTGTTACCGTCTCGGCAAATATCAACCGCTGTTACGGAAATGTTATCCAGGGCGAAAAAGAAATCACGTGTTTTAATTCCAAGAGCTGTGGGAATAAGATATTCCAGCATTCCGTGGTGACTGAAAACAGCAACTCTATCGCCGAAAGTAAACCTTTGCTGTATGTAATCTATAACTTTCTGTGCACGGATATTATTATCCTCAATCTCCTCGCAACCGAAATCATATTCTTCGCTTCCGAAAAGTTTGGGACACATTCTTGTGTTTTTATAGTACCGCCTGAGATACTCCTCGGTACAACCGTAATAACCCGGTGTGCATCCGCATTCAACAAGTTCGGGACAAATTTCAAGAAGCGGATTATCGGTTTTTGCCTTACAAACACCTGTTGCTGTTTTAAAACTACGCAATAATGAGCTTGTAATATACGCATCTATGGGCAAAGCTTTAAGTTTCTCACCTAACTCTGCACATTGTTGCTCTCCCCTTGCCGTAAGTTCCCCATCACTTGGGTCCCGGTCACCGATATCATCGTATTGGGTTTCAGCATGGCGAACAAAAATAATTTCCAAAGTATCTTTATTTTCCGTATTTTGGGCTTTTAATATTTTTTCAGCAAACAAATTCCCCAATTTAACGGTACAATCTGAATCATAGTGTGCAAAATCCGTTTCGGGTTCAGGCTCCTTATTGGTAACAAGTCCTTCAGCAATTGTATCGATGTAGTAGCAGTTTTTATTTTTTTCTGCAAATTCTTTTTTTGTTTGGTTAATTTCCCTATAAAACATCCATATTTCCGAAATTCCGCCATCTACATATACACAGTTACTCATATATCCGCTGAAATTTTCTTCAAAATCATTTAACATTGTTTTGTAGCGCTGATGGTAACCGGAAACATGCTCTGTTGTATCTGCATCACTTTCCCCTTGCATCCAACAAAAAGCGTAAATTTCTGGTGATAAACCTTGCTTCTTTAAAAGAACTATGCTTTCCTGTAATATATTCGTAAGTTCGTTAAAACACCAACCTGCCTTACGGTAGTGTTCATTCTGTAAATCATCGTCGCCGTGAGCCTCTTTGTCATAGTCACCACCGCAGGACGGTGGTAACCAATCGTTATAAAGGTTCGTTCCGCCGAAAGCACATTTAACTATGTAAAAGGTTTCGTCAGGGCATCGCTCACTTAATACTTCAGCAATACCTACCTCGGGACCCAACGTTTCTTGCCCTTTTTCAGTACAACCCGCTGAAGTGTTAACGAAACCTCCACTTTTTTTATCGTGAGAAAAGTAGTTTATTAAAACATTATCAAATCCGTTAAGGATTTTATCAATCTTTTCTTTATTAAAATGCCGGGATAAATATTTAATATGTCCAACTCCCACAGCATTTGACTGCCCTGCCAGAACAATTATTTTTGCCTTTTTCATATTTTCCTCGTTATTTTTATGTTATTATCTGTTTTTCCTTCAACTCATTTTTTAAATGCGTTTTTCTTTGAAAGAAGAATAATGGGAACGAAAACGAATACAGCAACAACTGCTGCAAAGAGGAACATACTTGTTGAAGGCACAAGTTTTTCAACACCATATTCAATAATCGTAAGATTTGAAATTCGACAAGCAATGTCACCTATCATCGGACCTACTACCATAGGAATGAGAACAGCGAAAATCATTCTGATACCCTGGAAAAGACCGACTTTGTCTTCGGGAATAAAGTCACGGACAGCCGCACTCAATTGAATCTGAAGTACAACATAACCGATAAGAGTAGGTGCAATACCTATAAGCACAACAATCATATTTGTTGAAGTTGAAAGAACGAAAAGGCCAATTATAAACAGAATAATTGTAGGAATAAAAGCCGAGAGTTTGTTTTTGTTCGCAACTTTCAGAATTGCAACGATACCCGCAACAATAGCGGCAACTGCTAAAACAGCTACGACAATTGTCTTTGTATCGAAAACTGCACCCGGGAGAATAACTTTTTCAAGGTAAACAAAAAGATAAGGGAAGAAAACCTGAACCGAAATGCTGTATAGACATACTGCAGCAAGAGCAAGATAAAGTTTTGAATTTTCTTTTACAACTGAAGGTCTGAATCCGTAGAAAAGGTCACTCCAATAATTCGAATTGGTCTTTTCTCCTTTAATTTCCGGTTCTTCAAGACTGAAAAGACCTGCAATACCACAGAACGACACAACAACACCAAGACCTAAGAAGAATATCTTATAAGAAATCACGCCACCTTGTGCAAGGCTTCCAACGCCCATAACTGCGACCATTGCAACCAAGCCCACAAATAAAAGTGCTGTTTCGACTTTAGGTCTGATAGCAGGATTCGTAACGTCGGTTACCCATGCATTAAATGCTGAGTCATTACTTGTTGAGCCCATAAAGGTCATAATCATATCCATGATGATAACCACCCAAACAGAAACAGCAAGAATCTTGACTTCATCAGAAAGACCGAAAATATTTGCAACATTTTCTTTTGAAATGAAACCAAAAGCAGCGGTGATAATACCCCAAATAATATAACCTACCGATATGAAAACCTTACGTTTTTTCATTTTTTCGCTAAGAGTTCCCATAATAAAGGTTGTTACAACCGCCGTAACTGCTGAAAGAGCAACCATTCGGCTGATTGCGGTTGTGGGTGCCATAACACCCGCAAGAGCCTCAGCAGAAACACCTTCGTAAATTGAACCATAAAGGAAGGTGTTAAAATACATGTTCTCAAGATTCCAGGCGACACCGCCCATAAAACTAAAAAGAATAATGTTAAACCAGATTCTTTTAGAAAGCTTACTTTCCATAAATTTCATTTCCTCCTATGTAATATAATTTATTTATATAAAAGCTTCTGCAAAGCCAATACATTCACGCCCAAGGACAGGGTTTGATACATTTCTTGCGTTAAAATACAGGCGTAAAGTATTTCCGTATTTTACAAGATGACTTGCATAAACGAATTGTTTCATCCAATCCTTTTCATAAACAACACCGGGTTCTATAAGCATTTTTTCAAATTTAAACTTAAGTCCGTCAGGCGATGTCATCAGAAATATTGCAGAATGGCTTTTTCCGTCTTTTTCATAAATACCGTTCTGGATGCCTATATATCCATCACTGAGTTTATACACCTTAAGACAACCGCTGCAAAGATTCAGGTAAGGGTTGTTTTTGTCGGGTGAAATCAGAGGTTTTTCAGCAGATACATAACTATCTGTAATATCTTCGCTTTCGGCATAACTTATATGTGTGGGTTCACAGAATTTACAATCATCTATATATGTCATTCCACAAGAATAATAAAGACGGTTCAACCCATCTTCCTGCAATAAAAATGGATTTGAAAGTGCCGTTCCCCTGTCACTTATTTCAAAATCTCTTGTATTGCCGATCACGAGTTTCGGTTCGGACCAATTTTCCAGATCATCGCTTTGTGTAACATAGATTTCTGATTTCCATTTAACTGCATTCACAACATTCAAGGCATTCATAAACAAAGAACGTGTTCTTTCATAAAAAAGATAATATGTATTATCTATGCGATTTATATTCGGTCGCATGGCTCTATTGACAACTTTTTGCTTTTTTCGGAAATGTATACCATCCTCGCTTATAAATTGATACACCCCCAGATTCGTATGCAAAAACATATGCCATTTATTATCGTGACTATCGGTCGGTGAAAGAAGTGACGGATCCGCCACAATAAAAGAACCGTCAAAGGGCTTGATAACAGGACTGTTTGCATTCACCTTAAACTCTGCTTCGATTATTTGTTTCGTAGTAAGGTTTTCCATAACTCACCTCCGGTTTCTTTTGATTATACCATATATGGAAAGAGAAAAACAATAACTTTGGTTTATATTATACTAAACATTCAAAACTTCGTCAGATAATAAAAATATCTCCAACCGCAATCCTCTTTAATAAAATTCTCATCGAATGACGGAGTAAAATGATAAGGTGTCAGATATATAAAGGCTATTTCATTTGTATCATCGTTAGTACCGATAAATGCCCAATAGTCAGTTTCCCAATAATTATCAAAATCATAATCCTCATCAATACGATAAAATTCTGTTTCCTCCGGTATTTGTAGTGTTTTAAAATCAAATCCGTATGCACTGAAAGAACAATCATATTTTATACAACTTGGGTAATACTCATCATTTATCCATTGTCCGTCATATTCCACATAACCATATCTGTAGACTATTTCGTTATTTATTTTTTCTTTGATTTCTTCATATTCCAAAGGTGAATATTTAAAAATCCAAGTGTTATAGTATGGATCACTTAACGCTGTTACCTCGGAAAAAGCAAAACTATTTGCATCAATCGGGGACCCAATATCCTTCGGGTGTGGCAAAAGACATTGAAGTTCACCTTGATTACCTTCGTCAATCATAAAATCATAATAGCATGCAAGAGCTTTGTCCTTGTTCAGTGTAGTATATAACTTTGTTGACCACAAAAAGTGCCCTGTAAAAGCAAACAAAAAATAAGGCACAACTAAAATAACGGCTATAACTGATTTTAAAATTTTATGTGGTCTTTGAAACCTTTTTAAAAGTGAAACAGTACCCCAAATGATTACGGGAATTACTATAAGCCATATAATATCGTTAAGGTTTAACAAGCATGGCATAAGAATGTGAATAACAAGAGTTACTACAATAGTTACAGGTATCGATACTGAGAAAAAATTTGCTAACGTCCACGGGATATGTATTCTGCCTAAATCCTTTTTTATCTGTTCCTTGATATCTTTTTCATCACCAAAATCTTTCAAAGCCCTCTGCAAACTTTCTTCTTTCGGATAACCTATCTCTGTATAATACTCAATTCTGTCATATATATGGCAAATGAATTCTTCTTTAAGTTCTACTTTCTTATCGGCGGAAATATGTTCAGGTAGGTATTCGTCGATAAATTTTTCAATTTTCTTATCCATAAAGCCACCTATAATCAGATAGTAACCGGAGCGGTCTGGGTTTTTATAACTTTTTTAACTGCGGAAGAATATGCTTCCCATTCGTCTTTTGTTTTTGATAAAACTTTTTTACCTTTGTCTGTTATATGGTAATATTTTCTTTTTCTTCCTTGCTCACTCTCTGTCCAGTAGGCAGAAACATATCCATCCTTTTCAAAAGAATGAAGGATGGGATACAGCGTACCTTCTTTGAAAGAAAACACATCTTCACTTCTGTTTTGTATTTCTTTAATAATATGGTAACCATACATATCCTCATTCTCAATAACCGCTAAAACAAGCAATGCACTGCTACCCTTGGTTAACTCTTTTTTTATGTTCATTATTTTGCCTCCTATACATAGAGTTTCTATGTATAAGGTAACACAACAAAGAAAGTTTGTCAAGAAAAGGAAAAAATCCTATTAA
Source organism: Acutalibacteraceae bacterium (assembly GCA_045578985.1). Taxonomy (GTDB): domain Bacteria; phylum Bacillota; class Clostridia; order Oscillospirales; family Acutalibacteraceae; genus DTU089. Next base: position 55,026 of record JAZNLH010000031.1, read on the forward strand.
ATATCGTTGAATAAGCCTATAACGGCGACATTTAATAGGATTTTAATTTATTGTATTTCTTTACTTATTACTTTTTTATTCCAGGATTTTTTCTTGCATTTCGGACATTTCATATATCTCGTTCTACCTATGTGCATAGCGAAAAATACACTCTTGAAGGTGGGTACATATTTATGATGACATTTAGCACATTCATAATACCCTGCTACTTGCTCTATTTTTAATGCGAAGGTTGCTCCCACCAAAAATGGTACAAATCCGATTATTATAAGCAAAATTCTGAGCCATTCTTCCATTTGAACAAAGGCTGCAATAAACAACAATGAAAACAAAACCACACATGATAACACTCCTATGACAATCTCCATTGATAATAATCGTTTATCAGCTTGTTCTTTTTCTTTCACCATTTCCAGTAAGTTGTTTTCTAAATTTTTATTATAGTTATCCATTGTAACTACCTCCCCACTTAATAAATCATTTACACTAATTTTAAGTTCTTCACACAACGCAAGCATTATTGAGGAATCAGGCATTGATTTCCCATTTTCCCATTTAGATACAGCTCTATCGGTAATATTAAGTTTTTCTGCCAATTGCATTTGTGTAAGACCATTCTTTTTTCGGCATTCGGCAATAAACTTTCCGATTTTTACTTGATCCATTGGCTTTCCTCCTCTCACTATTAGTGTAAATATTTTTCTTTCAAAAGTCTACAAACCGTTGGTTGAGTGGGGTCTGTCAACCAACCGTTGATGGAAGTATTATGTTACAAAATCAATATCGCATTATTTTGCTATCTCTATACACTGTTCTTATGCTTAATTTTCAGCTAATTGCTGTTCCTTATAAAACTTGTGCACAGCTATAAATGCACAAATCACACAGTATAGCGCATACACACCATATATTAAATATGTCGTTTGTCTGTAATCGTTTATTACCATCTGAATATTAAGAAATAAACCTACAACTGCCTGCACAATCCAAAGATAAGTATATTCAATATATGCAAGCATTGTCATTACAGGAACTATAAATCCCAATAAAAATGTAATGCTGTCAAGTATAGCGTATTCATATTTAAGGTAATTAAACACTAATGCAAATATTACCCATAGAATCACTATTCCCGCAAAAAAGATGTACCGTTGCTTTTTCGTCATTTTTTTGAATACAACGGTATTTTTATAAGCCCTCTTTTTCCAACTAAAAAATGTCATAAACTGTATCGGAAAACTAAAAAGTAATGCGGATGCCGCCGAGCCATAAACACCCATATAAATATATGCCACAGTATAGATAAGAGAATTCACAGCGCCCGCCAGAGCACCAAATCGATTTGCATCCGCCTGAAACGCCATTACAAAAAGTGATATAAACAGTGGAATCATCAGAAAAAACTTCTGCTTACATATTATCCCGGCAATAAGTATAATAATACCGGTAATAACTATAATTATTTTTTTATGTTTCATATTAAGTTCTCCCTTAGGTGTTTATAAACTTATCGAAACAGCCTTAATCTAATAGCGGATATTACATTGTTTCTATAATTAAAAAAGCTTCATCATATTAATCTTAATTTTTTTGCAATTTGCTCTCCGTCAAATATAATATACATATGACTTGTAGAATCATACTGAATCTCTATTTTATGTCCACCGATTACTGCTGTGAGGGTATGAGGAAATTCAACAAGTGCTTCATATTCATCATAAACCATACCATTAACCACAAGTTCATTGGTTCTTTTCACTCTTCTGTAAATTATGTCATATCCCGGCACACTGGCTTCAAGTAAAACTCTCGCATTAACTTCACTATCTGCAATTCTAAGAATAGTTGAATTTAACGGATCCTGAACACAATTACTTTGCTCTTGGCTCTCATCAATTTCATCAGTGATTACATCTTCGGGTAACTTTTTCAACTTATTATAATTAACAATACCCATGGCAAGCGAAACAATAACCCATATATGAAAAACAATGTCAATAATCATTTCACTGTTAATGCCGCACAGAACAAGCATAACAATAGTATCAATTACAAAAAATACTAAAGCAGCGATCAGAAAACCGATCTTTTTCTTCTTTGCCAAAAACCAGCAAACCAAATACGAAATCAAAATGATAGCAGCGATTGAAATAGTAACTATCAAAAGTGAATTCCCTGCGAATTCCATATCCGGCACATCTGCGTAATACTCCTCCGGATACATACCGCAGAAATACATACCATAGTCAGCAAGGAAATAAGGTATATATGCCGAAAATAAGAAATAGGAATCAGAATTCGTAACGAGAAGCACAATGTTTATAACGCTGAATAATACTATAAGAAGTAGGTTTGAAATATTATTCTTATATTTAGCTTCAAGAATTTCTCTGGGCGTTCCATACGTACCTTTAGATTTGCCATAAAAATTAGCCATAAAACATTCTCCTTTTATACCACTATAATATATTGTCATCACAAATTTCATCACATCACCAAGAAAATGGAGATTATAAAAACTTGTCTAATGAAATACACTACAACAAGTATAAAGCTAAAATAAGGCTTTGTCAATTAAAATAAATAAGCAACTATCGAAACTAATTTCACAAACATATTATCATATCTAATTAATTTAATAACTTGTATCATATAATAAAAACAAAATAAACAATTTGGGATAATGAATGTAAAGACTAATAATATCTTTAATAAAATAATTGCACATAAATATATTATTTAAAGCTTATACATCTTTTGTAAACTATAAAAAATACATAAGTAAAATTTAAATGAAAAAATTTCAAGGCTGATGTTTAAACACCAAAAATCACATAATCGCTATACGTATGTGCGTTTGCAATATAATCACTTTTATTTAGTCCGTTTTTATTAAATTTATATACTTTTAGAATTTCTCGGCTCATATTGGTCAAATCATCACGCAAAAGCGCCTCATCTACGGATAAAAGCAACACTTCACTGTTCTCGTACCCATCTGATTTCGGGTTACCCGAAACATATTCTGCAGTAAACACCGCGCACCATTGCTCAGCTTTGAATTGCATCGAATACAATTCTTTTGCTATACAAATTACGCACGTTTCTTCAAAAATTTCTCTTTCAATAGCGGTTGTAGGTAATTCATTCTCTTTTACATACCCACCCGGCAACAAAAGTCTGTCTTTTGCCGTTCCGTAAGTGTGCCTGACAAGTAAAATTTTATTATCAATCTCAACAATACCACATACAGCGAAAGATTTACTGTTTCGAACCGTTTTTTCTTTTTTGAACAAAGACATAAAACATACTCCTAATAGTCTTATAAACCTATATTCTTCTTATTTTTTGCATATTTGCCTGTATTGGGAAAATCATTTTTTATCAGTTCGACAAATTTTTCTGAAAAACCATATAACTTTGACACAAAATCAGCTTTACTATGTGCATAAAAAGCTTCTCTTATATTTGCTCCTATACTTGTACCTGAACGAATAAATTGATTTATCAATACACCTTCACACTTAGTTACTCGTAATTCCTTACAAACTTTTAAAACTTCTAGAGCAAAAGATTTAGATTTGTTTATCAAAGGACTGTCTTTCATAAGATTGCCACCTTTCACAGATATATTTTAACAGTAAACGTTGATTTTTACAATACATCTTCACTATTCACTCTTACTTCTTACCTGAAATTCCGTTCACGAAAACTTTTTAGTTAAGAGTGAATAGTTAATAGTGAATAAGTAAAAAATTCCGTCCACTTTCGTGAACGGAATTTTTTGGCGCCTCAAGTAGGACTCGAACCTACGACAACTCGGTTAACAGCCGAGTGCTCTACCGACTGAGCTATTAAGGCAGGTATAGCTGGATGAAGTTCATCCAGCATTTGTGTCGGCATCGCCCTATTTTCCCAAGCGGCTTCCCACTAAGTATCTTCGGCGCTGTTGAGCTTAACTACCGTGTTCGGGATGGGAACGGGTGGACCCTCAACGCCATCAACACCGACATCGATGAACTGTTCGTCCGTCGAACAACATTGACAATTATAGCAGATAATTTTAAAATGTCAACAGTTTTTTTAATATTTTTTAAAAAAATTTTTATTGTGTAAAAAAACAAGCAAAGTCAATAAATTTTGTGCAACTTTTTAATCGTACACTGTTGATTATCAACATAAAATAGTGCATAATTATGATATGTAATTATGTGGAAAAATAGCGGAGGGTTAGATATGGGTAAATATGCTATTACATATGATATAGGAACAACAGGTGTTAAAACTTGTATTTTTGAGTTGGGGGATACTATTAAATTGGTATCTGCTGCTTCAGAAGGGTATAAGCTTTATGTTTTTCCCGATGGTGGTGCAGAGCAGGATCCTCAGGAATGGTGGGATGCAATGTGCTCCACTACAAAAAAAGTTCTTGACAAATGCGATGTTGATACAAAAGATATATGCGGTATTTCTTTCTGCTCACAGATGCAGGGTATAGTTCTTGTTGATAAGGACGGTAAGCCTGTCCGCCGTGCTATGAGTTATATGGACCAAAGAGCAAGAAAGGAACTCAAAGAGGGTATCGCATATGGTCCTCAGATTGCAGGTGCATTTATTCCCAAGCTTCTTAAATCCCTTATGATTACCGGAGCGGTTGCCGCATCCGTTAAGGATCCTGTGTGGAAATATAAATGGGTTGAGAAGAATGAACCCGAAAATTTCAAAAGAGTACATAAATGGCTTGATGTTAAAGAATATTTTATTACAAGAATGACAGGTGAGTTCTGTATGACTCACGACTCAGCTTTCGCAACTCTTCTTTATGATATTAAAAAACACGAGTTCAGCAAATCAATGTGCAAAATGCTTGGTGTTAATTTTGACCACCTTCCTCAGATTAAAAAATCTGAAGAAAAGGTTGGCGAGCTTTTAGAACAACCTGCAAAAGAACTTGGACTTAATCCCGGCACAGCCGTTTTCGGTGGTGGCGGTGATGCTTCTCTTATCGGCGTCGGCGCGGGATCAGTTGGGCTTGGTGATACTCATATTTATAGCGGTACTTCCGGTTGGGTTTCAACTGTTGTTGATAAGAGCATTGTTGATGCTTCTGCTATGATTGCGGCAGTTGTTGGAGCTGAAGAGGGCAGATATAACTACTTCGGTGAGCTTGAAACTGCAGGTAAATGTCTTGAATGGGTCAAGGACCACCTTGCCCTTGATGAAATTGGCATTTATCTTGAAAAGAAAAATATTACCGACGGCTATGAAGCTAAATATACAAGCCTTTACGACTATATGACCGACGCGGTTAAGGATGTTTCTGCAGGCTCCGGTGGAGTTATTTTCACACCTTGGCTTCATGGTAACCGTTGTCCCTTTGAGGACCCCAATGCTCGCGGTATGTTCTTCAATATCAGTCTTGAAACAGGCAAGAGTGAAATGATCAGAGCTGTTCTTGAAGGCGTTTGTTATCATCTTCGTTGGTTCCTTGAAACAGAAGAAAAGAAAGTTAAGTCTTCCGAAAAAGTTCGTTTTGTTGGTGGCGGTGCACTTTCTGACCTTACTTGCCAGATTCTTGCAGACTGTTTAGGTAAGGTTGTTGAAACTGTTGCTACACCTCAGAATGTCGGTGCTATGGGTGCAGCAGTTCTTATTGCAGTTGGTCTTGGCCAATGCAAATCTATTGAAGATGCAAAGAGCCTTATTCCCGTAAGCAAGACCTTTGAACCTAATATGGAAAATAAGAAAGCTTACGATAAATATTACGAAGTTTATAAAAATCTTTATAAATCAAATAAAGAAAATTTTGCAAAACTTAATTCATAAAAGTATTTGCTTTTTTAGAAAAATGTTTTGCAAACTGTTGAAAAAATTGTCTTTTTCTGCTAAAATGTTTAAAAATTGGCATTATATATCTAAGAGGAGTGAGATTTAATGAATATAGCTTTAATTGCACATGACTCCAAGAAAGAACTTATGACTCAGTTCTGTATCGCTTACTGTGGTATTTTAAGTAAGCACAGCATCTGCGCAACAGGCACAACAGGTAAGCTTGTTTCCGAAGCAACAGGACTTGATATAGAAAAATATCTAAGTGGCTCTCAGGGTGGGGCTCAGCAAATCGGTTCGAGAATTGCTTGTGATGAAATTGACCTTTTGCTTTTGTTCCGTGACCCGCTTAATCCCAAACCCGGTGAACCCAATGAAGCAAACCTTTTAAGACTTTGCGATGTTCACAATATTCCTGTTGCAACCAATATTGCAACTGCGGAAGCTCTTATCCATAGCCTTGAGCATGGTGACCTTGACTGGCGTGACATTGTTAATCCTAAGAATTAATGAAATTCATTGTTCAACGGACTTGATTTTATCGGCAAATTGTTGTATAAATATTGGGTAATCGGCATCATGCCGGATTACCCGATTTTTATTTTTTATGTAATTAATTATTATAGGAGATTTAAAATGGCTGGAAATATTCAGGCAATCAAAGGTACAAAAGATACATTACCATCTGAAAGCTACAAATCACAGTATATTGAGCAGGCAGCTCTTGATACTGCAAAAACTTATGGTTTCCATGAAATGAGAACACCTGTTTTTGAATATACAGAGCTTTTTGACCGTTCTGTTGGTGAAACTACTGATGTCGTTCAGAAAGAAATGTATACATTTAACGACAAGGGCGACCGTTCAATCACTCTTCGTCCTGAGGGTACTGCAGGTGCAGTGCGTGCATTCCTTGAGCATGGTCTTTTCAACGAACCTCTTCCTCAGAAGGTTTGCTATCTCACTTCCTGCTACCGTTATGAAAAACCTCAGGCAGGCAGACTTCGTGAGTTCCATCAGTTCGGTATAGAGTGTTTTGGTGCGGCATCACCCCTTGCAGATGCAGAGGTTATTGCCCTTGCCAACAGTTATTTTACTTATCTCGGTCTTGAGGAGTATACCCTCGAAATTAACTCTATCGGTTGTCCTGAATGCAGAAAAAAATATCAGGAAGCATTAAAAGCATATTTTGAAGAAAAGAAAGGCGACCTTTGTGAAACCTGCCTTTCCCGTCTTGATAGAAATCCTATGAGAATTCTTGACTGCAAGAGTCCTGTTTGCTCAAAAATTGCAGAAAATGCTCCTGTTGTGCTTGATTATATCTGTGACGATTGCCGTGACCACTTTGAAAAATTGCACAATTTCCTTGATGTAATGAATATTGCATATACAATAAATTCCCAGATTGTACGTGGACTTGATTATTACACAAGAACTGTTTTTGAATTTGTTTCACAACACGAAAAAACAAAAGGTCTTGTTCTCTGCGGAGGCGGAAGATATGACGGGCTTGTTGAAGAATTAGGCGGTGCCTCACTTCCTGCTTGTGGTCTTGCAATTGGTCTTGAAAGACTTCTGATGGCTATGGATGAAAGCGGGGTTCAGTTCCCTGAAGCACCTAAATGCAACCTTTCAATCGTTACCGCAGGTGAAAATGCAGTACTTAAAGCCGT
>JAZNLH010000032.1:0-49802 GCA_045578985.1 Acutalibacteraceae bacterium
ATAATGATACTCCTGTTTAGTCACAGGTCGAGCGTGATAAAACCGTCGCAACCAATGAGGGCAGTTGGCAGAGAACCTGCTGAGGGTGAAATTCCCGTGGAGCTGAGTAGCTATCAGCCGCTTGATAAGATTCACAAGTATTTCTTCAAAACATGGAGGTTAGCTATGGATTTATATAAGGTACAAGAAAACACTTATACAACTGTAATTGATGGTTCTATTGTTACATTGAAATTCACAAAAGAACCTAATGAAGTATTAGTAAAAAATATTAAAGAATGTTTGTTGAATTCTATAATAAAATTATCAAAATAATGCTGGATATATAAATGTTGTTGTGATAATGTTGTGTCGAAATCAAGTAAAGGTGGTGCAATAATGGCCGGCGAAAGAGTATATTGTTTATATCGTGTATCGACTCCAAAGCAAGTTGATCTGAATGAACATAATTTAGCGGATATACCTATGCAACGAAAAGCTTGCAGAGAGTTTGCTAAAAAAATGGGTTGGGACATTATTCGTGAAGAACAAGAAAACGGAGTATCCGGATTCAAAAAAAGTGCTGCTGAAAGAGATAAGATACAACTTATTAAAGAGCATGCCGCAAAAGGTTTGTTTGACATATTACTAGTTTTTATGTTTGACAGATTGGGGAGAAAATCAGATGAGACACCATTTATTGTAGAATGGCTTTGCTCACAAGGTATTAAGGTTTGGAGCGTCAATGAAGGTGAACAACGCTTTGACTCTCACACAGATAGACTTACCAACTACATAAGATATTGGCAGGCTGATGGTGAAAGCCAAAAAACTGCAATCAGAACAAGAACTGCAATGGAACAAATGGTTATGGATGGCAGATGGCGTGGTGGTATACCACCATTTGGATATAGGGCTGTAAAAAGCGGTATAATTAACAAAAGAAAACATGAAGTATATAAATTGGAGATAAACGAAGAAGAAGCTGTAATAGTAAGACTTATATTTGACTTATCTGCAAATAGCGGATACGGAAGATGGAAAATTGCTACCATATTAAATGAACGTGGTTATAAAACTCGTAGTGGTGGTACATGGGTAGATTCAAGTGTAGGACATATACTTCATAACAATGTATACATAGGTATGTTAAAGAATGGTTCGGCAATATCAGGACCGTATGAAGAATTAAGAATTATTGATGATGCTACTTTCTATAAAGTACAAAAACAAACAAATTTACGGACTAATGAAAAAAACAATGAAAGGACAATACCTTTAAATATATCGGGACAATCACTGTTATCCGGTAATGTGTTCTGCGGACATTGTAAAGGCAGACTTACATTAACAACCAATGGTGAAACCCGAAAACATGCAGACGGAACATCTGTACACAGAAGAAAAGTCAGATACGTTTGCTATAATAAAACAAGAAAAATATTAAACTGCGATGGCCAAACAGGATACACTATGCGTATCTTGGATGAAAAGGTCATCGCAGTTTTACATATGATATTTGATAAAATGAAGGCTATGACACCACAGGAAATGGCAAGTCATATTCATGACAAACAGATGTCAAATCTAAAGATTGAGTTATCAGCAGCAAAATCGAAATTTGATAAAGCAGAGAAAGAATACAATGCCTTGAAAAGTGAAGTTGTAAAATCAATCCAGGGTGAGAGCAAGTACAATGCAGACATACTATCAGAACTTTTGATATCAGCCCAAGAAACATTGGAAACCACAAAGAAAAATTATTTAGAAGCACAAAACAACTATACTCAAGGTGAGTTACAAATACAGGAATTAACTAATAACTATACTCGAATTCTCAGATGGTCAGAGATTTTTGATGAGAGTCCTATAGAAACAAAAAAACAAATAGCTAGTATGATAATAAACAAGGTATATGTTTATGAAGGTTATAGGTTGGAGTTTGAGTTTAATGTTAATTATGAAAACATCTAAAAAATTAAACTTAATAACTTTTTACAATCCAGGTTGTTTTACACAAAACCCAAGTTGTATTTTTGTGCAAAAAGTTGAAAATTGTAAAAAATAAAAAATTTTTTGAAATATTTGTAAAATTTTGTCATATATATTTAGATGCATTTTACATGTGAATATTAATACTTTGTGTGAGGTATACTATCATGAGTACAGAAAAAGAACAAGCTCCTCCCAAAAGAAGCAAACTTACACCTGATAACAAGTTAGATATAATGTCTATTCTAATATCAATAGTATCAATTGTAATTTCTGTAGCATTGTTACTACATCAGATAACCCTAGAGAGATTACCAAATGTTGTATGTTTAAATTCCGATGTAGCAATACATATTTTTAAAGATGAATCTGAATATGAAATATTTACTTATTCAGAACAAATTATAAGTATACCAATACATAACATCGGAGTAGGAATAGCCCAAAATTGCGAAATAACCTGGGTTTATGAAAGTGTGGAAAAGGCTTACTATTCCTTGATGGACATGTTAAAACCATATGTTAGTTTTCATGAATTTAACGGTAATACCCTTTTACATGGAAAACCTTACTTGTACAATTATAGTTTTCAATATAGAAATAGCAAACTAGATAACATATGGGTATTAAATACATATCCTGAAAAAACTACGGACTATTCCGTTGATTTGGACTCCATGTATTATCCATATATATTACCTGTAACCGAAAACAATACAAAAATTTTTTTCTATCTTCCAAACCCCATTGCACCAATGTTAGTTGATTTGGCTAAATATGAAATAAACGAACCCTTATCTTTAGACTTGGAAATTTCTTTTCAAGATATTGCTGGAAAAGCATATAGTGAAATATTTCGTTTGACTTTTACTTTTGATGAATTTACGGAAGATATTGAAAACAATAAGAACTACTGTATATACAAAATAGTTTCTCAAAAATTATAATAATCGTACACACGCTGCTAAATAAATGTCTAATAGGTTATTGCTTGACAACTAATATTATTGAGTACATAATTATATATGGATATTATTTAGCAAGATCACAAAAATAAAAACTTTAATAAGTGGGTGTTTTATAATGAGTTTACAAAAATATTTTATTGAGTTTAATGACACAATAAAAATGGATTTTGATGTTAAAAGCGAATTAAAAGAGAAAAGAGATATATTATTAGGTATATTAAAAAACTCTGATGATTTACCTTCATTTTCAGAATACAATCAAGGTAGTTATAAAATGAATTTGGGTGTAGAACCTTTAGATAAAGAATATGATATTGATGTGGGTCTTAGATTCAATGCTAACAGCAATGATTACACCCCCATGGAGTTAAAAAATATTATTTACGAATTATTGAAAAACCATACTGATTATGGAGCGACAATAAAAAAGCCATGTGTAACCGTTACATATAAGAAAGATGGTGAAGCGGCGTACCATGTTGATTTAGTAGTATACACATATGAAGACAAGGACGATACTAGTAGTCAACTTTTTCTTGCTCGGGGTAAAAGTAGTGAATCAGACGAAACTTGTTGGGAAAAGTCTGATCCTGTTGGATTGGTTGATTATGTAAGTGAAAAGTATAATGGTGATGACCATAAAGATGATAGAGAACAATTTAGACGTATTATAAGATACTTAAAAAGGTGGAAAAACAAGAGATTTAGTAATACAGGAAATGCTGAACCACCTAGTATTGGTATTACATTAATAGCTGTTGAGATGTTTGAGGTTTCTAAAACATATGATGTTTTAACAAAAAAAGATTCATACAATGATTTTGATGCATTACTAAAGTTTTTGAAGAAATTAAAAACTTTGTTTGTCTATGTTGGTACATCTGATACTGGTAGAAAACTTTACAAAATAGAATATAATTTACCAAGCACACTGAAGTTTGAAAATAATGTTAATATTTTCAGGAAGATGACTAATAATTATATGACAGATTTCAAGGAAAAAGTAGATTTATTAATAGCGGATTTAGAAAGTGTTGAAGCCGAAGTTGATGAAGTAGAGCAGTGTGTTCAGTTGCGTAAAATTTTCGGTGATTCTTTCCCAGTACCTGAAAAAGAAACTGCATCAAAAAAACAAGTTGAATATATTTCTAGAACCAGTGCATCGGGAGTCTAAACGATTATGCCTTTAAAAGATGTAGAATTAATGTTATCAACTCTTGCAGAAATACAAAATTTACACATTAATACATGTAAACAGTTTAACAATCATGATTATTGGGGTATTTTTGAGTGTGATTTAATCATAAAAGAAGATTGCAGCACTACGATATTAATATGTATACCAAATAATTGGACAACCGAATTAATTGATATATATATCAAGAATTATAATAATTTTAATTTCATCCCCCATGTGGATGTTTTCGGCAAAATTTGTTTGTTTAAAACAGAAGGTTTGTTAATTGAACACAACTTAGTAGGTTTAGTAGAACAATCTATAGAGAGAGCTAAAAAGATTTTACTTGATGGATTAACAGATTCAAACAAAAAAGATTTTATTGACGAATTTGAATCATACTGGATTCAACTACCACAAGAAAAATCATGTTATTTTGTTTTACCCAAAGACGAAAAAAACGCTGTTATTAAATTTACTTTTGGAAAAAATAAAACGAAAAACAGCTCCATATTATTTGTTTGTGAAACTCAAGAAAGATTAAACCAATGGAATATTGATTCAGGAACTTTTTTTAACGCTGCATATTTTGTTTTAGATGCAAAAGATTATATTTATCCACCTGATATACGCAATAAAGTTTCTGTAGATTTTTTAAATAAATTATTGAAGTTAGTACCATACAATGTAGCTGCATCAATTTTAAGAAAACTTAGCACAGAAAAACTTATTGTTTTTTTATTAAAACAACCTGATGGAACCAAGAATTATGTGGGTTTTTATTTAACTGGTAATATAATAGATAATAAAATTTCTTTCTCATTTGAAAAAACGAATGAAGTTCAACCGGTTTATATAAACATACTAAACAAAACTTTTCTTATGACTAGAACTAATTTCAGTAAATTTAATTTGCATGAAAAGAGAATATTAGTTATAGGCTGTGGTTCTGTTGGTGGATATCTTATTAACGAATTGGCAAAATCTGGATATGAAAAAATAACTATTGTTGATAATGATAAACTTCGCCAAGAAAATATATTCAGGCACATTCTTGGCCTAAAATATTTAACACAATACAAGAGTGTTGCTTTAAAAGATTTAATAGAGAAAAATATTCCCGAAACTTCTTTAATAACCTCAGTAGAAAAAATAGAAAATGCGATATCTAATGACGAAATAAATCTACTAGACTATGATTTGATAATTTCTGCAACAGGTAATCATAATGTTAATAGATGGTTGAATTCATATATTTATAAACATCAAATTTCCGTGCCTATTATATATGCATGGAATGAAGTTTTAGGTATAGGTAATCATGTTGCACATTTTAAATATGGTAATGCTGGATGTTATAATTGTCTTTTTAAAAAAGACGATAATCTAAAACCACTGTATGACAGAACCGCCTATTGTGAACCTAACCAAGATATCACCCAAAGTGTTGGTGGTTGTGCAGATACGTATATTCCATATGGTAACTCAGTGTCATTACGTACTGTATGTATGTGTTTAGATTTAATACAAGATATATTTTCTGGAAAAACATCCGAAAATCTTATAATATCATCAAAAGGTAATCCTCAATATTTTATTGAACAAGGGTATAAAGTTTCTAATAGATATTTAAAGCAAACAGAAACTGTCGAGATTATTAATGGTAGTGATTTTATAAACAAAGAATGTGGTGTGTGTTGCAGTGATCTTAGAAACCAATAAACGAAAAATAAAAGTAAATAATACACTTTTACAAATAATGCGACAATATATACAATTCACCCATAGTGACACCGAAGCTGGTGGAATATTAGTAGGTCGGGAAAATATTAGTGATTCAAATTTAATTATAGAACACATTAGCACACCTTTGCCAAATGATATTAGAACCCGATGCAGATATATTAGGAAAGATGAAGGTCATATAGATTTTTATAATCAATTATATAGAGATACTAATGGTATATATGCATACGTAGGTGAATGGCATACTCATCCGGAAGATGTTCCACGGTATTCGATTATTGATTTGAAAAACTGGAAAAGAATTGCTAAAGAGCATCCAATGGCTAAACAATATCATTTTATTATTGGCAGACAACAGATTGCGATTTGGGAAATGAATAAAAAGCAAATTAAACCTATATTGATTGGAATGGTTGATTGGAATGAAAAATTTTTGCAAGAAAATAGTAGTGAATGCTAGACCAATATCACAGATTATAATCATAGTAATAGCTTTCCTACTACCAATAATATTGGACTTTACCGGACTATTTACACCACCTGATGATACTGTAAGTGTAGATATAAAGCATAATCTACTTGTGATATTATGGTCTTATGGTAATATTGCGATTGGTTTTGCTTTTTCTATCACAGTATTGTTTTTAATGAGGAAATTTAATAAGGATGTTTCTTTTAATCATGGAAATACTTATAAGGATTATCCTTTCTTTTGGTATTGGTTTTGTTCTAAAGTTTTAGGATATAAAAAATGCAATTTAGTATTAGTCCCTATACACCTTCAGTTTAAACTTGTCTTAAATGATACATTTAAAGAATATTTTTGGGAAAACATTGAAACTCATGAAGATATAAAATTCACCAAGGATAAGCGAAATATGACAGTAGTATCAAACGAAATTAATATAGTTATTGCAGACACGTATCCTATTGAAAAAAAGCAATTACCACAAAATAAAAAAGGTAATCCAACAATATGGATTTCAAGAGATAAAGAATTAGTTAACTGTAGATATTATAGTAATAAATTCGTTGATGCTGTTATTAATGCAGTCAAAGAAAATGAAAATACATACAAAACTATAAATATTTTTGCAACAACAAATCCTGAAAGTACTTTTAATATTTGTCGAAAAGCAATAAAATCTGGAGATAGAAGTAGTTTTGACAAAGTTATAGTTTTTCAACAAGATAGCGATGGCATAAGGAAATTTAAACCCAAGGGAAAAACTGTTTACAAACGCTAAAGCTCTTTTGGGGGTGTTTACCTGTTAATTCGGGAGAATACTTAACTGGCTGTCAAGAGAAAAGTGGTTAGTCCTCTATACTCCACTATGATATCCGTAATTGTTATAATTACGGCTTCTTTTCGTCTCCAGTGTAATTTATTTAAAAGCAAATATATATGTGATATAATATCTTTATTGGTTTTGCAATTATAATCTCTTATTCGAGGAAGGAGAAAACCGTGAAAATATCTGAACTCTTTGAAAAATTGAAACCGACACTAAAAAAATATTGGTGGTACATTATTCTACTTATAATGAGTTCCCTATATATTTTTGTTAATTGGAACAATATAAATCAACTGAATGAATTAAGTGTTAAAAATCTTATTTTCATTTTATGGGTGGTACTTTTGCTATTACCTTTATTTTCGGAAATTGAAATTGGGAGTATAAAGATAAAAAAGGAAATTGAACAAACTCGCGCTGATGTTAAAGAGTCTATTGGTGAACTGAAATATCAAATTTTAGATTTAAAGATTTCAAATAATAACTCAAATATGCTTGTATTTAACAATCAACCATTGCCTTCTAAAGAGGAACTGCTGCAGATGCAAATGAACATTAAACCAGAGGAAAATGAGACCCACATAACCACTGATGAACCCAAAATCCCAAACGATAATGTATATTTATTTAAAGTTCGTTTGGATTTAGAAAAACAGTTATCTGCTTTGTGTAATTTGTTCCAATACGATGAAAGAAGAACAATGTATACAATGGTGCAATTTCTAATTCAACATGAAGTAATCAACCGAAATATGGCTGAACTTATTCGTGAAATACTTAACATTGCTAATCGTGGTGTTCATGGAGAAATTATAGATAACGATTATATTTCGTTTGTGAAAAAAACATATCCTAAAATCCAAAAGACTTTAGAAAAAGAGTATAATTATCATATGAAACATTGTATTTTTTAGAAAATTAAATTTATAAAAGGAAGAAAAAAATGATTAAATTTGACAACTGCCTTCGTTGCGGTAGTATAAACATTGACAAACTTAAAGTTAATGCGAGAATTAATATGAATTATCCTGAACAAAGGTCTTGTTTTGGAGTGACACAGAGGGTTATCGAAGCCACAGATGCGTTAGTTTGCAAAGATTGTGGACATATAGAATTTTTGGTCGATTGGGAAAATAATGGTTGAAATAATAATTACCATTTTTATAGGATTTTTAGTTCGAGTTTATTTTACATCAAAAGGAACATTTGAATATTCAAGAGAAACAGCAAGCAAAAAAGTTACCGCTACAATACTTTTTATGATTGTGCTATCATTGTTGTTTAATATAGAGTTTCTTGATATTTCAAGCGAGGTTAAAGATACTTTTACGGGAATTTGTGCGGCAGTTTACTATATATTGGCATTACTAGATTACTTTAATAGTCGTGTTGATAAAAACACATGGGTATCGTTTGTTAAGTTGATTTTGTTATTTTGTTTATCTGTTTCAAATAGTATAACAATGCTTGTAATATCGTTCATATTCTTGGCAGGTATGGTTCACCTGTATAAAAAACAATATCTTAATGAAGATGCAGACAAAATCACTTTTGTAGAAATAGTCCTTCTATGTGTCGAAAACATATTGTTCTCTATAATTATGTTGTTTTTTATAGGTAAAGAAAATATGTTCTCTACCATTTTGATAGTGGCTTTTGAAGAAACTGTGTTGTATTCTTTAAATTACATTGTTTTATTTGCGGTTTAAGAAAAAATATATTCAATTTAATATTATATCACAAACAATTCTTAGCAAAAAAACCATCAGAATATGCATTGCATGACCTGACTGCCTATCACACTTTGTAGATTTTCTGCTTTTGTCATATCAGGTGTATCTTATGCATTTTGTTGTATCAACAGTTCTGTCTTTTCTTATGTTGCACTTTCTCTTATTGCACGATTCAATCGTGAACCATATTTCTACAATAAACCGTATCGGGAATAAGTTGATAAAAGCATTATTTATAAAAAGTTGTTGAGGTGAGTTTTTTAAACTAATAAAGCTGAGGAGCACGCAATGCTCCTCAGCTTCATTTTTATTGTTAATTATTTTGATAATACATATTTGCTTGAGTATGTACCATCAATAAGGCAATGGATTTTCTCTGTAGTCCAAATCTCGTTGGGGTACATATCAATATGCCCGTTTAAACTGCGAAGAATTATTTTGGAACCATGTTGAGAATTGTCTTTCGAGTTGTCATAAACATAGAGTTCATTGCAAATATCGAGTACTTGCGGAAACAAATTCAATGCCCTGATATACCTTTGGTACACTTTATCAGGAGGTACGTCATGACCGCCGTTTCGTTTTCTTTGTTTAACCCTTTCAATATTTATTTGAGGGTCACTTGTTAAAACGTAAATGCAAATCACATAATAATTTTTTTCTTTAGCCCTGTGCATTAAAGAGATGTTTCTAGGCGTTGACAACACAGTTTCAAAAGTGAACTCTATGTTGTTTTCTAAAAAATGTTCTCTAGTTGCTTCAGCAATTTGAGCAGCTTCGATATCGGTACAAGACAAATGCTTTTTTATATCATCTGCATTTACATAAGTACCAATAATATTTTGTTTTGACGTAATGGTGCTTTTTCCTGAACCATTGGGTCCAGCGAAGACAAGTAATTTTAACATAATTATTTTCCTTTCATAGAGTATTTTTTATTTGTCCATCCGAAGGATCTAAATAACTTGAGGATAAATTTTCCGAATTGTTTTTTTTAATAAGTTCGTTCAATAAAGTTTCAAGATCGTCTTTTTGAAATACTGGTTGTGCTTTTGATGGAACAGTAACATTAAATGGAAATCCCTCCTCTGCTATAAAACGAGTTAAAAATATATTTATTGCGGTACTTAATGATACGCCAATTGAATTGGCTATTTTTTCAGCCTGTTGTTTTAAGTTGTCGTCAACTCTTGCTGAAATAACTCCCACGTATATTCGCTCCCTTCTAATCTAATTATCCTCCTTAATAAAAAACACAAATTGTCTATAACCTTGCCTCCTTTTATCAAAATTTCGCACCATAACTTAGATCAGGAAGTCAAACTCCTTATCTTAAGTTAATCAGATTGTAACACATTGTAATACAAAAGTCAATACTTGTATTACAAATTTTAAGACTATATTATATTTTACACAATTCTGATAAAAAAATACAAAAATACTAGAAGAATTTGTTACATAACAATTAAATTACATGTAGGAAAAATACCAATATGTTTTTCTGGAGATAATTCCCCTGTTATTACAGATAGAATTATTAATTCGGTTAAAGGAAAAAATATATAAAGTTATGAGAATTTTTGATACAACAAACCTTTAAAATATAAAATATTTTTTTGAGGGGGTGTTTATCTGTTAACTCGGGAGAGCGTTTGACTGGCAGTCAAGAGGTCATGGGTTCGATCCCCACCGTCTCCACCAAAAAATTCCAAGTCTTCGGACTTGGAATTTTTTTATCCAAGCCGACAGGCTTGGCATATCATCACGCGTCAGCGTGTATATCATCAAATGCGACAAGTCGCATTTGTATCTCATCACACGAAGTGTGCATTTCTGTCGGCTTGATGATATACAAAACTTTGTTTTGATGATATGCAATTCCTTTGGAATTGATGATATACAATGCTTCGCATTGATTTTATCTTCACCAACCGATAGTCCATCTCGTGCGGTTCGCCTTTTTTTCTTATGTTTCGGATTTGTTGAAATGTTGATTTGCTTATGGTACAATAAATATATTGAAAATTAGGAGGGTGTTGACGTATATGAAAAAATTCAAAGTGCTTCCGTATATAGTGGGTGCGATTACCGCTTTGTTGGTTTTAGGTTTGTGCTTATATGTTTTTTGTCCTGCTATAAATATTCATAACCCCGGAATATGGGTTATTGCTGATATTGTGATTCTGATTTTTATTGTTGTGGTACGCCTTTCAAAAGGTAGTAAGGATTTTGGTTGGGTAATTGTTAAAGAAAAAATCGGTTCAAAAGGCCGGACCAAAACACACAGAAAATTTAATTTTGCTGTAAAATATTATATTGTTCCTATTGTTGTGCTTGTAATATTTCTGTTCTATGGTTTTATGAGCAGTACCCTTGTGAACGCAACAAAACATTCCGAGATTTTAAAGGTGACTGAGTCTGATTTTTCCGAAGATTTGGTCGAATCTGTGGGTACGGAGTCAATTGCTCTGATGGATACCGCTTCGGCACGGATGTTGGGTGATCGCGAAATCGGTGCTCTTTCTGATGTTGTAAGTCAGTTTAATGTTTCTTATGATTACACGCAAATAGACTATAAAGGTAAGCCGATTAAAGTTTCTGCGTTGGAGTATGCGGGATTCTTTAAATGGATGAATAACAGACATAATGGTATAGGTGGTTATGTAACTGTTGACCCTGTTTCCATGTCTGCTTCTTTTGTGAACTGCGATGGAATGAAATATGTTCCTTCGGCTTTCTTTTCAGAAGATGCTTTAAGGCATATCAGAAAAGAATATCCTACGCTTATGCTTGATAATCTTCATTTTGAAACAGATGAAAACGGAAAGCCCTACTATATTGTATCGATTATCGAAAAAACGATAGTTCTTTTTGGCGGTGAAACTGTCAGCGGTTGTATTGCGCTTGACCCCATCAGTGGTGAAACTGTTAAATATGCTATTGAGGATATTCCGAAATGGATAGATGTTGTGTTCCATGGTGACCTTATTTGCCGTCAGTATAATTGGCACGGAATGTTCCGCAACGGGTATATGAACAGTGTTTTTGCCAAAAAAGATTGTAAGCAAGTTACAACTTATTACTCAAGCGATGACGATACCAACGACGAAACACCTGTTTCTGATTATGGTTATGTAGCAAAAGATGGGGATATATGGATTTATACAGGAGTAACATCTGTAAACGGAGACAGTTCCAATATCGGTTTTCTTTTGGCGAACGAAAGAACAGGCGAAAGTCGTTACTATTCAATTGCAGGTGCAGATGAAAAATCAGCTATGGCAGCTGCAGAGGGTGAAGTTCAGGAAAAAGGTTATCAGGCTTCTTTTCCGTCACTTATCAACATTGACGGGCATCCTACATATATCATGGTTTTAAAAGATTCCGGTGGTTTGGTAAAACTTTATGCAACAGTTAATGTTGAACAATATAACATTGTGACTACTGCAACCACCCAGGCTGAGTGTATCAAAAACTATAAAGTTGCCCTCGGTATAGAAAATGAAGAACCTACAGAAGATAAGGATGAAAAAACAATCACTATTGCATCAATAAAATATATTGACATTGACGGCAACACATATATTTATCTGATAGATAGCGAAAATAACATATTCAAAGCTAAAGCAAGTGCCAACGAAAATATGCTTTTATTAAATGTCGGAGATAAAGTTAAAATTTCCTATTCAGGAAACACAATCAGTTCATGTGAGAAAACCGAATAACACACAAAACGGAAAATCTCCGGGGAGGATTTTTAAACCTACCCGGAGATTTGCTTTTTTATTTTATGGTTAAAGTTGCATTGTAGTCATCGATGTCGTAGTTTCCGGCGGTGTTTTTCAAAAGGTCATAAAGATCTGCTTTCTCGCCGTCCCAGCCTTTGATGTCTATTTTTTTTAGTATGAAACTCAGTCTATTAAGTAGTCTTAGCCATATGTCGCCCTTGGGTGTTCCTTCAACATAACTCTGGTTACCTTCAAAGGCACCTCGCACAAGTTCTGTGGCATAATCAAGGACACGCATATTTTTTATGCTTTTATCGCATTTTATGAAGAGCAGTCTCGCAAGTGTGCCGACCTTAACCTTGCATAGAAACTTACCTGCCAAACGAAGAACTTTTTTTGTAATGCCCTTATCCTTTATGCCTAACTTTCTCATGGCGCGTTCTGTGTCATCTCTCATATCAGTAATGATGTTTACAATCATTCTGTCAAACATATCGGAAAGGTATTTTTTACAGTCATCGGTATCCCATTCAAAGTCGGGAGTAGGAATGCTTTTGATGTCAACGTTTTTTTCATCAAGTATGCTCACAAGCCTTATAAAAGCCGGGTCAGCAATAACCGAACCCGTTGTTATGTCATAGAGTTTGTTGCCTTTCTCTGTGATTAATTCATTGATGCTCTGATTGTGCATATGTCCTGTGAAAATAATATGTATGCCGTTATCAGCAAGGAAAGTTGCAAACTTGTGTGCATCTCTGATAAGCATAGGTGAAATCAGTGAGAATAAAGGCTGTCCCGGGAGAATAGGGTAGTGACACATAGCAACAATTGTCTGATTGTCTTCTTGTGCTTTTTTTGCCTGTACTTTAATCCATTCTAACTGTTCGTCAAAGAAATAGTATTTTCCATCCTTTTTTAAGTCACAGTTCAGCGCCATAAGTCGTACATCTTCTGAAAGCTGTGCAACATAAGAAAGATGCTCTTTGTCAATTGCAATCGCATCGCCGAAACCGAAATCGCGGTACAACTCAGTAAGTTCATCTCTTTCAGTGTGTTCAGGGGAATATCTGCCGTTTTCACCAAAAGCAATGGTATCTTCTCTTTTCCATTTGAAATCGTGATCAGCAGTAACAACGTAGATTTTTTTGCCACTGTTTTTGAGGTCATAAAGAAGTTTGAGGAAGCCCTCGTGACTCTTTTTTTCTCCGTTAAAAGACAAATCGCCTACAATGAGTACAATGTCTGCTTCGTTTGCGTTTTTCAGAAATTCAAAAACGCTTTTGTTTATGCTTTCGGTTTCAGCAAAGCACTTTTGCTCATAATGCATAAACTCTTCATACTCTTTGCCGCTGCAACCTAATGCAGTGTCGAAAAAATGTGGGTCTGCCATTACGTAAAATTTTAATTGTTTCATATGCTTAAAGCCTCTTTTATTTAAACTTCGTTCGGTTTTATATCAAAAAACAAACATAAATCTTCCGCCGGGTGCAACATCGCCATATGTGTTTTCGTTTATATTTTCAATACCATTGCCGAAAATATCTACGCGAAAAACCACAATAAGAGTTATCGCAACGGCAAGTACCGCACTGATAATGGGGATGATTATTTTCGAAATCTTACTCATACAAATTCTCCTCAGAAAAGATAATTTATGATGCTGATTTAATGGAAATTATTATAACAGAATAAATTTGAAAAGTAAATCTATTAATAAACCGTGTGGTTTCGCAGGTAAAAAAGAGTAGCCGGGTGTTTGCAGATTGTTTTTTCGAAAAGGGTTTTCGGTTATTTTGAGCGTGTATATCTCTTCATTGTTTTTACAAAAAAGAAAAACACATCTGCTTTCACAGATGCGTTTCTCTTAGGGGTAAATATGGAAATAAGGAGATAGGAATGAAAACGTGCAATCAACAAGAACGAGTTTTTATTTCCCGTTCCGTTGATTACACTATAAACTATATTATTAAATTGCGTATGAAAAACTTGTTAACAATTTAAAATAAACAGTGAACAATTTGTGAATTGCGGATATTATTTTAAAAATCTTGCGTTTTTCTTCTGCTCCAGGGTGATAGTCCCATTTTCTTTTATTGTGGTAAGCGTTGAGCCCTGAAGCCAGTCTTTTTCTTTCCAGAAAAATCTGTTATCGAAATTGCCCATACCGTAGCAGTTGTAGCCACCGCTCTGAGTGTATACCAGCCATATTCCTTCATATTTTGCTGCCCAGTCATTAACATGGTCATGACCTGCGAATATTGCCTGAGCACCCATTTCTTTCATAGCATCAAAAAGGTGACTGTTGTATTTTGAACAACCTACGTTTTCGTACTGAACGCCATAAAGAATTTCTGCTTTGCCTGAGGGAGCAAATGAGCCGTCAGGCTCTTTTTCTGCTTTGAAAACCTCTTGGTATTCGGGTATCGGTATGTGCATATAAAGCATTGAGGTCGCCTTGCCGTAAGTTTCTTTTAAAGCGGTGATTTCCTTTTTATACCATTCGATCTGACCGGGTTTTATGTAGTCGTATCCGTCATCAGGTCCGAAAGGAATTTTATCGTTGGTGATATGAGGTTCGCAGAAGTCTCTGCCGGAGTCCATAAGCACAAGACTTTGACGAAGCTCAGTGTCAGAGTTCATAATATTTATTATGAAATTGCCATATCCGAAAAGCTCCGGATCGCCGAATTTTGAAAGGCAATGGGGAAAGTCAGAAACACTTTTATAAATGAGATATTTAAAATACTCTTTTTCGGCTCTTGCTTCGTGATTACCAAAAGCATAAGCCCAATAAACACCCAGCTTTTCCATCATCTGACCGAATTGAATAGCATCAATCTGTTGGAATTTACCGCATATACAGTCGCCTGTAAAAATAACTAAATCAGGCTTTTCCGCAACAATATTGTCAACAACAAGTTGCAATGTTTTGTTATTTAAATCGTAATCCTCGTCCATGTGAAGGTCGGTAAAAGTGAGAATTTTGAAATCACTTTTATCGTATGTGCCGTCATAATTTATTTTGGCAATAAAAGTGGAAGTTTCATTTTCTTTTATGATTTTTACATTTGTGCCAACATAAGGCATATTAAGGGCAGATATAAACGAGCTGCGGGCAATTTTACCCTTGGTGAGATTGTAGATCGGCTTTTGAATTTTAATACAAGCACGTATTCCGTTTTGCTGTATAAAAGTGCGTATAGGTTTCATATAAATACCTTCTTCATCGTATTATATTTGCTACCAATATTATCACAATTTATGCGTAGTTGCAACAGTTTTTGGTATATATTGGGTGTTGGTGTAATGCAATTTGCAAATATATACAAAGTATTGTGGTCTGTTTTGTGCAAGAGGTAGATATTTAGTTATTTCGTCGAAAAGAGTGACTTTTTGTCGTACTTGTGCTATACTATATATAGATATGATTTGTACGAATATAAACAAGATATTGTTCTTTTTTTGATGTGTGAGGTGTTGATTTGAAGACTTTATTTGTGTACTGTTCCGACGATGATACCGTAAACTCTCTTTGTAGCGAGAGCGCTTTGAAAAAACGCGATACTGTGGCTCTTGAACTTACCAATTCAACAAAAAAATCTTCTTTCAGCCGGTATTTCGGCATTAACAGAGCACGTAAATTTTCGTCTGTGGGCGGATATGATGTTGATATAGAAGAGTTTGATAAAATTATTTTTGCCTGTGATGAATATATGGGGGAGATTCCTCCGGAAATGTCCGCTTTTATAACAAAACATGAATTGAGATATAAAGAAATCGATTGTATCGTATTCAGCGACGGGAAAAATGCCCGTAAAGCAAAAGATGGCTTGAGAGTGAGAGTTTCTCTTTCAGGCGGTACGGTGCGCAACATAGTCAGCGTTTCTGTGAAAGAATTAAAACGCGAGGAAGAAGATGTTCTCTTCAGTGTGCGCCACAGACTTGCTGTTTAAAATTTATTAAAAATTTTTATTTTTAGTGTATAAAAAATCCAACGTTTTTTTGTTTAATTTTACATTTAGTTTTAAGTCGTTTTCGTTGACACGAAACGGCTTTTTATGTTATATTTATAATGTACACGATTATCATAGGGTGAACTATGCTCTTTAGTAAGCCCGACCAAACATTTTATTAAAAATGTTAAAAATGAAAGGAAGAATATTTCAATGAAAAAAGCCATTTCTCTTGTACTTTGTCTGGCAATGCTGTTTTCAATTTTTTCGGTTTGCGGTGTAGTTGCCGGAGCAGCAGATGCTAACGATTCGATTTATGTTAAATCGAATGGTTTTGTTAATGACCAGATAACTTACACTATTTATGTTAAAAAGAATATCACTTTTACAGGCGCTATTGTGAAAGCTCAATTTGACCCTGCGGTGCTTGAGCCTGTAATGTATTGGTCAGACGGCAATCCCGGAACCACGGATGATGATGGTTATGTTTTTGAGAATAACGGTGCATATGTAACGAAGGATAGCTATGGCGATGTAAATCCTAATGTTTCAGGTTTATATGTATCGGGTATGGTTAGTGGATATACTGACATGTGTTCTGTAGGTTTCGTTAATATGGACGGGTATAAAACAGGTTCTTCAGATAAAGCCTTTATGACATTTACATTCAAAGCCATTTCTGATGCTCGTCCTGTTACAAATGTTAAGTTCTATTGTGCAGAATTCATGAGCACCAATGAAAGCCTTAATATTCCCAAAAATGATACTGATCCACAGATGTTCTATGAACACTCAACCTCAACACTTAACAAAACAAAGCTTACAAGTGTTTACTCAATTGATGGTGGTTTGAGAATCACTTGGGAACCCACTCCCGGTGCAACAGGTTATAAGGTTTATGATATGAACGAGAGTGCTTACCACCCTATAGCTGAAGTTCCTGCAACACAGACATCTTTTGATGATATGACTGTAACGCATAACGCTAAGGCAAGATACACTGTAAGATCTTATAACTCTTACGCTACTCAGGATTCAGGCTATGCCGGTGCAATTGAAGGATATTATGTAAAAGCTCCTGACAAAGTTACTGCAACAAATCAGGCAAAAAGTGTTAAACTTACCTGGACTGCAGTTGATGGCGCAACAAGTTACAGAATTTTCAGAAGAGTTATTAATGCTGACGGAACAAGAGGTGCATGGCAGACTCTTGCTACTGTTTCAAGTCCTGCAGTAACATATGTTGATTCAAATGGGCTTGAAAGCGGTACAAAATACGAATACACAGTACGCGTGTTTACAAAGCTCGGTTCAAGTGCTGTTTGCAGATATGCGGTTGCAAATTATTTTGAGGCTCCTACCGTTAAGCTTGCATCTGTTACCGGTGGTATGAAGGTTACCTGGAACAAAATTGATGGTGCAACAAGCTACAAAGTTTATCGTAAATATTACGGAGCAAAGAGTTATAGCCTTATTGCCGTTGTCAGCGGTGACACATTAAGCTATATTGATGGAAAGGCTGAATCAGGCAAGGGTATTTCTTATACAGTTCGTGCTTACGGCGATGAGGGCAGCAGTGCTTACGTAGGCAAATATCTGAATTATGTACAGACTCCTATTCTTTTAGGTATTTCAAACTCTGCAAAGGGTGCATACTTCAGATGGAGTAAGGTGAACGGTGCAACAGGTTACAGACTTTACAGAAAAGGTCTTAACGATAAATCATGGACATACCTTAAAACTGTCACAACAACTTATTACACAGATACAACCGCAAAACCCGGTTACCATTATTATTACACTGTAATTGCAGTTAACAAAAACAATGTATACAGCGGTTTTGACCCCGTTGGTCTTTATACAAAATTCATAACCACACCGAAGCTTACTAAAATCACTAACGCTTCAAACGGTATTACAGTAAACTGGAATTCAGTTTATGGTGTAGGTTACTACGAGGTTTATCGTAAAGTTGGTAATGCTAAAACATGGACATACGTAACAACTGTGAAAGCAACATCTTTCACTGATACAAACGTACAGAAGGGCGTTACTTACACATACACTGTAAGAGCTAAATTCAACAACATTTTCAGCGGATATGATACTACCGGTTTGAAAATTAAACGATAACAGCAAATACAGATGTAAGGTATAAGTTAGGAGGACTAAAATTGAAAAGATTTTTATCTTTGGTGCTTTGCGTAATAATGTGCGTAACAATTTTCAGCACAACTGCTACACAGGTTTATGCACTTGGTGATGCTAAAGCATTTTTCGAAGTAACTAACAGTGGTTTTAGTGATGATGAAATAACATACACTATAAAACTTGCTGCAGAACAAACCAAAGTTACGGGCGCTATTATTAAGGTCGCTTTTGACAGCACAGCACTCGAGGTTGTTGAATGTCACGCAGCCGGTGCTTATAACGCAGACGGCGATTTTGTGGAAAATGTTGCAGGTGTATATGAAACCGGTATACAACATGATGATGTCGGGGTATATGCTCTTGCATATATGAACGTTAACGGTTTTACTGTCGGCAATGAAGATAAAGACTTCTTTGTTATTAAGTTCCGTGCAATTTCTGAAGAACGTCGTCCCACCGGAGTTGATTTCTTCTGTGTTGAATACGTTACTGATGACGGTGATGATGACAACGATATCAGAAAAGCTACTGACGGTCTTCAGCAGATTTGTGATACTCATACGTTTAACACTTTGTCAATGCCCAAGGTTACAGAGGTTAACTCTCTTAACGATGGTCTCAGAGTTGTCTGGTCTGAAGCAATAGGTGCAACTTCATATAAACTTTATCGCAGAACAGCAACTGAAACTACATGGACTGAACTTGATGCAGAACTCGGTGCAGTAACAGAGTATGTTGATAACTCAGTAACCAAAGGTGTAGAGTATTTCTATACAGTTTCTGCTGCAAATGAGTATGGCACAACTGAATACGATGCAACAGGTATTTCCGGTATGAATTTCGGAACAATTGAGTCTATTAGTGCTACTATTGAAGGTAGCAGTGCTATAATTTCATGGAGTGCTCTTAATGGTGCAACATCTTACGAAGTTTACAGAAAAATAGCAAGTTCAAACAACTGGCAGAACTTAATAACTGTATCTTCAATTAGCTATAAAGATACAACTATTGCAAGTGGCGTATTGTACGAATACAAGGTTAAAGCCCTTAACGGTAAATACTCTGCAGATATGTCTTGTGACCCTGTTTCGGTTATGTATATTGCAACACCCGAAACAACAGTCAGCAACGCATCCGCAGGTATCGAAATTTATTTTGAAGATGTTAACGGTGCAGAAAAATATGTAATTGAAAAGAAAATTCCCGGCGGTGCATATAATGTAATTGCTGAAATTACTGCCGGTGAAGATAATATGTATACCGACGAAGATGTTGTAGTAGGCGGTAAATACATTTACAGAATCCAGGCAGTGGCTGGCGAAGTTGAAAGCGCTAAAAAAGAATTCCCTGAGATTACAAGACTCGGTACACCTGTTTTGTCAGAAGTAAAGAATGTTAAAAATGGTGTTTCTGTTGCTTGGGAAGCAGTTGCTGATGCAAGCGGATATGTTATCTGGCGTAAAACAGCTGATACTAATTGGGTAAATTATGCTGAATCAAACACAACAAATTTTGTTGATACAGATGTTGTAAGCGGTACAGAGTATTTCTATATGGTATCTGCAGAAAACGAAACCGGTTGCGGTGACTACAGCAACAGTTTGAGTGTTAATTATGTTGCAACTCCCGTGATTTCATCTGTTGCTAATAGTGCCGGCGGTATTAGAATTGTTTGGGCCCAGGTAGGCGGAGCAACAGGCTACAACGTTTATCGTGTTGTAAAAGGCAATTCTGATTGGACTAAAATCGCTACAGTAGCAGAATGTTCATATGTGGACTCTGCTGCAGTTGTAGGTGTTGATTACAGATACACAGTAAGCGCAGTTATCGGTGATGTTGAAAGTGCTTATGATTTGACCGGTGTTGACGGCATGAATTTCGGTACAGTTACCACTATTTCTGCCAAAGCAATTGAGAATGGCGCACAGATTTCATGGAATGCTCTCGAAAGAGCGACTTCTTATGAAGTTTTCAGAAAAACTGCAAGCGACTCTTCATGGGAAAGTCTTGGAAAAGTTAATGTAAACTCATATACTGATACATCAATTAACAGCGGTGTTGTTTACTACTATATGGTAAAGGCATACAGCGGAAACAATGTTGCTGAAATGACTGCAGAACCTGTATCGGTTAAATTCCTTGCAGTTCCTGTAAGTAATGTAGCTAACGCATCAAACGGAATTAAGATTACCATTAAGCCCGTTGGTGGTGCAGAAGCTTATGTTATTGAGAAAAAAGTTGACGGCGTATACAAAACTCTTGTAACACTTGATGCTGATGAAACAACATACATTGATACTGATGTTGTAGGCGAACAGACATATTCTTACAGAGTTTACGCAAAAGCAACAGATATAAAGAGTGGCTATTATGAAACTGCTCAGATTACAAGACTCGGCGCACCTAAAATTGTAACAATCAAAAATACAATTCCCGGTGTTTCTTTAACTTGGACAGCTGTTGATGATGCAGTAGAGTACGAAGTTTACAGAAAAATAGATAATCAAACAGAGTGGGAATATATTATAACTGTATCTTCTACTTCATATGTAGACGGTGATGTATACAGCGGTGAAAAATGCACATATACTATCAACGCATTGACAGCTGACGGCGGTTACAGCGGATATGATAATACAGGTAAAACAATTACTTTCGTTGAAACTCCCGACCTTAAAAAAGCAGCAAATACCAGTTCCGGTGTTTCCGTAACATGGGAAGCTGTTGATGGTGCTGCATATTACAGAGTGTACAGACGCGTGCAAGGTGGTAGCTGGAGTTATCTTGGTTACACCAAAGGCACATCATTCGTGGATAAAGGCGATAAATATAAACTTGTTAGTGGTACAAGATATGATTATACAATAATCGCTGTAATTGATGGTATTTACAGTGACTTCGACAAAACAGGCGTTTCACTCGTTTACCTTACAACACCCAAACTTACAAAAGTTAATAATGTTCAGAATGGCGTAAACGTTACTTGGGGTGCGGTTAAAGGCGCAACAGGTTACAGAGTTTACCGCAAAGCAGGTAGCGCAACATCATGGTCATATATCGGTTATACAACAAAGACCAACTATATCGATTCAAAAGTTACCAACGGCATTTATTACAGATACACTATAATTGCAGTAAACGGAACTTACAGTGATTTTGACAGAACAGGCAAAAACGTAAAATATGTTGCTGCACCTAAAGTTACGGGTGTTTCCAACGTAGCAGGCGGTATTTATGTAAAGTGGAATGCTGTTAAGGGTGCTACTCAGTACAGAGTTTACAGACGTAGAGGCGGCTCAATGACTTGGGGCTTGGTAGGTACAACTAAAAATACGTACTTTACAGATAAGGGCATAGTTAATCAAAGCGGTACTTATTATATCTACACAGTAATCGCGGTGAACGGTTATTACAGTGGTTTCGAATCCGGCCTTACAATTAAACGTCTTATAAATCCTGTTCTCAAGAGTGCTACAAGTTATAAATCCGGCATTTACGTTAAATGGAATCCTGTTAAGGGTGCAACAGGTTACTACGTATACCGTAAAACTGCAGGCTCCGGTTGGGCAAAAGTCGGCTTTATGACCGGTGTAAACAATACCACTTTTGTGGATAAGACAGCCCAAAAAGGTGTTACTTACACATATACCATCAGAGCTTGTTCCGGCGCTACACTCAGTGCTTATAATACCTATGGTATATCTTGTAAGGACCGCTATTAAAAAAAATATACCCTCGCGCATAAGCGCGAGGGATAATATTTAAAGAATATATATTTTCCTATAACATCATTCATATATGTGGATGTTTAAAGGAGGCTTTATGTTTAAGAAAACTTTATCAATTTTTCTTTGCATTGTTATGTGTCTTTCCTTTTTCAGCGTAAGCGCTGTTGAAACTTTAGCGGCTTACAATGCAAGATCCCTCTTTTCCGTAAAAGGCGAAGCCATTGAGGATAATTCACTTAAATATTCCGTAAGTGTTACCAAAGAACAAAATAATATCGGCGGTATCATACTTGAAATACACTATGACAGTACAGTTTTAAAACCTGTAAATTGTGCTCCGGCAGAAAGAACTACTTCTTCCGAGGGTACGGTTAAAAATTTTGAAGGTACATACGCATACGGTGTAAATAAAAATAATCCCGATATTTATAATATTGCGTATATGAATAGTATTTCTGTGTCAACAACAGAGGCTCTTACATTTTTTAATTTAGAGTTTGAAGTTATTGATGAAAACAGACCTTCAACAGATATTAAGTTTTATTGTAAAGAATACTATTCTACAACAGAAACAGAGAAAAACATAACTGTTGCAGACGGCCTTCAGTTGATTGCAGAATTTCTGGATATTTCCACACTTGCGAAACCAGTTCTCAAAGAAGTTGTTCCGAACAAAGATGGTTTGGAAGTTTCCTGGGAACCGGTAGAAGGTGCAATTGGTTATGAAATTTTACGTACATCACCCTATTCAACATGGGAAAGTGTTGGTACAGTAGGCGCTGACAAAACAGAATTTTTAGATGAGTTTCTGACAAGCGGAACAACTTATACATATACAGTAAGAGCTTTTAATGATTATGGTATCAGCCTTTATGATGCTATTGGTGTTACTAGTAAATATGTAGAAAAACCTGTTATAACGTCTCTTAAAAACGCATATGGCGGTGTTTATATTGAGTGGAGCGAAGCTGCGGGTGCAAATCATTATATTATTCTTCGCCGTGAGATAGGGGATACTGAATGGGAACAGATAGTAAAAAGAGTTTGCTCTGCAGGAACAAGCTTTTTAGACGAAACTGTTGATGACGGTGTGTCTTACGAATATGATGTTAACTCCGCAACAGATTCTTTTAACAGTGCTACTTCTGATGTTGGATTGAGTATAACTTATATAGCTTCACCAAGTATTACTGCTGTTTCTAATACTCTTAAAGGTATAAAAATTGAGTGGAATGCTCATCCTGATGCTGTTAGCTATAACATTTACAGAAGAGTAAAAGGAATTAATGCGGAACTTATTGAATACGCTCCCAGTTCCAAAAACAGTTTTATTGATGAAAATGTAAATGCCGGTACAACTTATCTTTATTCAGTTCAGGCTTGTACCAACAAAGGAGATAGTGCATACAGCACAACAGGTACAGCTATTACACGTGTTCCGCCGACAGAGGTAACTGCACTTTCCCTTGAGAAAAATGCAGTTAAAGTAGAGTGGAACGAAGTAAGCGGTGCAACAGGATATTCTATTTATCACAGGAGCTCTAACGAAACAGCCTGGACAAAAGTCGGTTCAGTTAACAGCGAAACACTTTCTTTCAGCGATACAAAAGTTGTAAGTGGTTCAGAATACGTTTATGCGGTATGTCCTATGATTTCCGCTTCGGAAGGCGCAAAGATAGAGTCAGCTCCAATCTACTTTATTAAAGCTCCTGAAAATACTGCAGCAGAAAATATTGCGGACGGTATAAAGGTCACATGGAGCCCCGTAAACGGCGCTATAAGATATGAAGTAATGCGTATGGATCTTTCCGGCGATTTTGTGAAAGTTGCTGACGTTAACTCAACAGATGCTTTAGAGTATCTGGATACAGATGTTGAATGGGAAGAATCTTATGTTTATGCTGTCAGAGCTTTTAGCTATAAAGGTGAAAGTTTATTGGGTGACAGCACAGCTACTATCCAAAGACTTGGTGCTATTGGTATTGCAAGTCCCGAACTTTATGCCGGTGGTATCAGAGTTACCTGGGAGGCTGATGACAGAGCTGACGGCTACGCTGTTTTCAGAAATGATAATGGTGAATGGGTACGTGTATCAACAGTTATGGAAGCTGAATACCTCGATAAAAATGTTGAAAGCACTAATATTTATTCTTATGCAGTTGCAATAATTGTAAATGATAGCGTCGGTGTTCTTAACACTGAAAATGCTCCGCAGTTGAAGTATATCGCTCCACCGGAAACCATTAAAATCACTAACGGTGCTGATTATTCAAGCGTTAGTTGGTCAGCGGTTGAAGGTGCAGTAAAATACAGAATTTATAAAGCGGAAGATAACGGGAATTCAGTTTACAGTTTAGTTGCTGTTGTTGATGGCGAAACACTTTCTTGGACAGACAAAGACGTAATCGGCGGAAAAACATATAAATATGTTATCCGTACAGTGGATGATGAGAAATTCAGTGTAGATTCAATCGAGGCAAAAAATACATTCCTTGCCATACCTCAGATTACAAGCATCAGCAATGCTTATACGGGTGTAACAATTACCTGGGGTGCAGTTGCGGGTGCTGAGAAATATAATGTTTACCGTAAAGTTTACGGTGGTAATTGGGTTCTTCTTACGGATATTTCTGCTGAGGAAGCATTAACTTATACCGATACCGGTGCTACCGACGGGAAGTTGATATATTACACTGTAAGAGCTGTAAATGATAAAAGTATGAGTACATATGTGGCGAAGGGTATTACTTATCTTGCTGCACCAAAGCTTTCTTATTCAAACTCTGCAAGCGGTATTTATATGAAATGGGATAAAAATCCTAACGCAGTAAGTTATTGGGTTTACCGCAAGGCAGGTAACGCTAAATATTGGACAAAGGTAGCAGAGGTAACTAACAATTACTATACCGATAAAAATGTTAAAAGTGGTACCGACTATACGTACACAGTGAGAGCCTATAACGGAAAGCTTCTTTCAGGCTATTACTCACCCGGTTGGAAAACCAAATATTTGAGTGTTCCTAAAATTACTTCTGTTGCAAATGGTTATGGCGCTATAACCTGCTCTTGGAATAAAGTTACAGGTGCTACCGGCTACTATGTTTATCGTAAAGTTGACGGTGCTAAAGGCTGGACATATGTAGGTTATACAACCGCAAACTCTTACAGAGATACAAATGTAAAAAACAAATCTACATATGCGTATACAGTAAGGGCGGTTAACGGCTCAATTCTTTCATATTACAATACAACAGGCAAAGCTGTTAAATATGTTGCAGCACCTACATTGACTGTTGCTAACAGAACGGAAGGCGTTCAGTTGACTTGGAAATCCGTTTCAGGTGCTACAAGCTATTACGTTTACAGAAAAGCATTAAAGGAGACGACCTGGACAAAGATTGCAACTGTTACAAAGACCTCGTATATTGATACAAAGGTTGTTAATGGTGCTAACTACAAATATACCATAAGGGCTTATAGCTCCAAAACGCTTTCGGGTTACTATGTACCCGGTTGGTCAACAGTTTTCCTTGCAACTCCCAAGCTTGTTTCTGCAACCAGTTATAAATCCGGTATATACATAAAATGGCAACCGGTTAAATGGGCAACAGGTTACTTCATTTTCAGAAAAACAGGTAATGGAGACTGGGTTCAAATAGGTACTGTTAAAGGCAGCAATACCGTTGCATACAATGATAAATCAGCACAGATAGGTGAGAAATACACTTACACAGTTCGTGCTTATTACAGCAGTTACAGAAGCTGGTTCCAGCCCGGTCTGACTTGTATAGACAAATACTAAAAAACAAAGTAACGGACAGTTCGATAAATGAACTGTCCGTTATTGTTATGTTTATTAATCAAATACGCCGTTAAGCTGGTCATCGGCTTTTTTCTCAATTTCTTCTTTTGAAGCAGTTTTCATAAATTCAGCCATTGCAATTCTTCGTTCGCTGAGTTCCTGATACATTTTATTTCTGTTTTCTGCTGAAAGAGGATAGAAGAACTTTGGAATGATACCAAGGCAAGATGAAATGATGGGGATTCCTGTGCCTAAAGCGAATATCCACCATTTTGTTTTATCAGTCTGAGTGCCGATTTCTTTACCCTGTACGTAACCGATTTTACCCATAACTACATTGTTGATACCGCTCATAAGAGCAGACTGAAGCTTTGAAATGAGGTCCATCGATACGCCTGTCATTGCTTCGGAGCGGTAACCGTATTTCCATTCCGAGTAGTCCAGAGCTTCGTTTTTGATTTCTGCAGGTATAACTCGCCTCAAACCATAAACACACATTTCAAAAATTTCTTCAATAGCCATTACGGGAAGTATTACGGCTTTCTTTTGGAAGTTTCCTTTAATTGAACCTATGCCAAAAACTGTCAGCCATAGCATATCTGTCCAGGCATCCTCCATAATCCATAAGGCTTTCGTAGAAAATCTTTTTCTTAAGGGTTCCACAAAGCTGTAACTGATAAATTTAATGGGGAACGCAGGGATACCTACTATGGTTTTCCAGGTAACCGAACCCAAAACGTCGATGTAGAAATTTGTTCTGCTTTTGCCTATACTGAAACCGCCCAACAGAGAGGATAATAGGTAAATGAGCATGGGCTTGTTATGTATAATCGCTTTAAAACAATGCTTGACTGATGGTTGTTTAATAGACTGTGAAACTCGTTCGCGGGAATTCATTACAAAATATAATGCAAATGCTGCGGAAATCGCTGCACAGACTATACCGAAAGAAGTAAACAGCTTTGGAAGTTTGATGTTTAATTTCTTGTTTGCTACAAGGTCATATATGATACCAAACAACTGCTTGGGTAAATCTTCAACAAGATGCGAAGCGACATTTGCCGTGGCTATCAGTCGCGATCGTTCCAAGGGCTCCGGTGTTATGGTAGATAAATAACCTGTTTTTGCAACTGCTGTAAAAGTTGTTGCGGTTTCGGTTATTATGCTCATTGCGAAATAGAAAATCCACTTTGGCAAGTAATCACCGGGGGTATCCGGAAAAATAAATGGTATAAGCCAATACCACATACCCAGAATGGTTAAAGGTATTTCACCTAAAATTACGTAGGGTCTGAATTTGCCCCAGCGTGTTCGTGTTTTGTCAACCAGAACGCCTATAAAGGTATCGTTTACGGAGTCCCAGGCGGTTGAAACAACGTTTTGAATTGCTAAAAGATTAAAGTCGATATTTACTACGTCGTAAATGTATCGCTCTTTGTAATCATCAATATTAAGGCTTGCTGCCACATCGTTAAGTACATAGGCGATAGTTTCTTTTCTACCGACATAACGTCTGACTTCTGTTGTGGTTTGCTTTGAATCCGACATTTATTCAACACCTTTCATGATACTATTCGAAATATTTGAAAATGGCATCTATGCTGTTTTCGTAAACATCGATGATTTGATCGGGTAAACGCATTTTTTCAAGGTAATGAGCATCCGAATCGGAAATGATTTTTAAAGAATTCAGGTAAGGGTGCTTTTCTTTTAATTCTTTTTCTTTTGTCATATCAAAGATTTCTGCGCAAGTAAAACCAAAAGATTCATCAATCATACCTAAGTTTGAAAGAATGCTGAAAGATGAGCGGTCTATATGAGCAGGGTAGCAGATTCCGCCGTATTTTTTCACGGTTTTCACCGCTTTGGCGCAACTTATGCCGCTGGCAGTAATAAGAAGTTTTTCTTCTGTTCCGATAACCTCATCGTTTTCGTTGCAAATAATCTGGTCACCGAAAACAGATGGTTTGTTTTTCACAGGCGGCAGAGTGGAGTATACGTAATCTGAAAATGCCAATGCTTTTTCAATATCCGGAAACAGGCATACAATATGAACTTCTTCCGAGGTGCACAACTCCATACCCGGAATTACCGTAAGTCCGATTTCTTCACCGGCTTTTATAACTGCCGGACAATTGCGGCAAGTGTTGTGGTCTGTAAGTGCTATGGCATCAAAACCCATTATTTTAGACATATTCACAATATTCTGTGGCGTCATATCGTTATCGCCACAGGGACTAAGACAAGAGTGAATATGGAAATCGTATGAAATCTTCATATTATTTTTGAAATTTCGCTTGCAACTTGATAAGCGTTTTTGTCGGTTGTAAGAATTACAACGTCGTTTTCTTCCGCACGTTTTTTTGCATCTTCATCCAAAGCGGCATTTTCTGTTAAAATTATACAGGAAATATCAGCCAGAACCGCTACACCGATTGAATTTACGTTACCCATAACAGTAAGCCAGATGTTGCCTGCTTCTGCTCTTGACATTACCCAACTCAACAAATCACCGCAGTAGCAACCATCGATTTCCTTGGTCGGAGCAATATCTTCACAACACAAATATGTAAGATTTAATTGTTCTTGTAATTTATCAACTGTCATAAATTTCAATCCTTTTTTAGTGTCTCTCTGAATGGTGCAGGAATAATTCGCTCGAGTTGTTCGGTGTTTTCAATTTCCTGTAATTCTTCACGTGCTCTGAAAACACAGTCATGCTCAGTTGTGAAACCGCGTACAACATCTTCTGCAAGTGCTTTGCATCCGGGGGCACCGCAGGTTCCGCAGTCAAGTCCCGGGAATGTTTTCAGAAGCTCTTTCATTCTTGCCATTCTTGCCATAGCTTCCTGTACATTGTCCGCAAGTTTCATAACATCATCGCAAGGCTCGATGGGTATGTTGCATAACATTTCTTCAGGAATATCTTTTACGGGCAGATGGTTGCAGGAAACGGGACTGTATTTTCTCAACTTTCTCAGTCTGGCTTTTGCTATGAACGGATTTTCGGCAGTCAAACTTCCGCCTACACAACCACCTTGACAGGCATTGAGTTCGATGAAATCCACGCTGTCGAGATTGCCTCTTTCGATTTCTTCAAGAATTTTGATACAGTTCTCGATTCCGTCTGCTGCAAGAGCATTGTCGTTGAGTATACCCGAAGCCTCTCCGCCACTTGTTGCCCAACCGATACCAATAACACCGGATTCATGCAATGCCATAAGATCATCATTTTCTCCGATTTTCTCCATAGCTTTGAGAAGATGAGGATAAATATCGTTGATAGCAATGGCGCCGTCAATATTTGATTTTTCTGTGCCGATGGGCTGTTTGAATGATGTGATTTTTGCAGGGCAGGGGGAGATGAAGAAAACGCCAATTTCTTCAGGTTTTAAACCTGTTTTCGCAACTGCTTTATTACGAGCAAGGCGACCTGCTTCTTCAACCGGTGCGTTTACGAGAATTATATTTTCGATAAGCTCCGGGAAGCAAACCCGTATAAGTCTTACAATTGCCGGGCAGGCAGAAGAAATTGCGGGTTTCGGCGGATTATTCTTTTCTAAATAGATTCTTGTTACTTCTGATATAAGTTCCGCTGCCTTTGATACTTCAAATACTGCATCAAATCCTAAAGAAGGCAACGCATTAAGAATGATGTTAATATCATCAAGATTATTGAATTGTCCGTACAACGCAGGGGCAGGTAATGCGATTTTATATTTATATTGGTCTAATTGTTCAAGTGAATCACGGCTTGCATATTTTGCGTGATGAGGGCAAACTCGTATGCATTCACCGCAATCAATACAACGTTCTTTTATAATACGGGCTTTTCCGTTTCTTACACGGATAGCCTGTGTCGGACAACGTTTTATACAGTTTGTACAACCTCGGCATTTATCTTTATCAAGTCGTACCGAGTGAAAGTATGTATCCATAAACGCTCCTTTCAGTTAAATTAAACTATGCTCAGTGTGATGAAATCCAAGTTTATTTAACAAAAACTTTAAGCTTTATAGTAGTTCCTTTGCCGACTTCTGTTTCAATAATCATTTCGTCGGTGTATTTCTTTATGTTTGGAAGTCCCATTCCTGCACCAAAGCCTAACTGGCGTACATTATCGGGCGCAGTGGAGTAGCCCTCTTGCATAGCAAGTGAAACATCGGGGATACCGGGTCCCTGGTCGGCAAGTACAATAGAAATGCATTCCGGAGTTATTTCTGCATCAATAACACCGCCACCACCGTGAATGACCATATTTATTTCGCCTTCATAAACTGCAATAGCTACGTTACGGGTTAAACTTGCAGGAAAACCAAGCTCTTTTAAAGCTTTTTTGATTTTGCCTGATGCCTCACCGGCACAAGTGAAATCTGTTCCGCTGACTTCGTAATGTAATGCGATTGGTTCCATTATACTCCGCAACCTCCCTTGAGACCGTTTTTATACAAAAGACCGCAAGAGGTAAACATTTCATATTGTGTACGAAGAAGAACGATATCACGCTCAATTGCAAGATCAATTATATCTTCGTCGGGCTGTTTGCCACGTACAAATACGATGCATTTCATATCCATCATTTCAGCAGTTCTTACAACCTGTGGATTAACAAGACCTGATAAAAGTACAGCTTGCTCTTTAACATATGCAAGAACATCGCTCATCATGTCGCTGCCGCAAGCAGTATAAACTTCGTTTGAAAGAAATTCTTCACCGCAAATAAGTTCGGCATTAAGTATGGATTTGATTTCGCTTATTTTCATATAAGGTCCTCCGTAATGAAGAATTTTAATATACTATTATATTTTAGCATAGGATAATGAAAAATTCCACAAAAAACTTTTGCTAAAAACCTTGCATAATTGTTGTTGAGGGTTAATATTGCATAGAAAATTTCAGGTTGGTTTTGTGCAATAGGACAAAATGTTAAAAAAATATCAAAAACGTTCAAAAAGTCGAAATTTGGTATAGACAACGGGATATTTTGTGTGATATAATTTTTGATATATGTGTTATATAATGTAATATATATTGTATTCTTGAAAAATTTTGTAGCAATACAAGTTTCAGGGTACTAAGATATTTTTGAATGGAGGAAATCTGAATGGTCAAGAAAATCAGTACAATACCTTTTAAAGGTACACCTGAGCAGAAAGCAAAACTTGACGCAGTAATTGCAGAATGCAAGGATGACAAGAGCCAGCTTATGCATGTTATGCAGGAGGCACAAGGTATCTACGGTTATCTCCCTCGTGAAGTGCAGGTTATGATTGCGGAAGGTATGGATGTACCCCTTGAGAAAGTTTATGGCGTTGCCACTTTCTACGCACAGTTCTCACTTTCACCCAAGGGAGAATACGATATCTCAGTTTGCCTTGGTACAGCATGTTATGTTAAAGGCTCACAGCAACTCACAGACAAAATCAGCGAGATACTTGGTATCGAACCCGGCGAGTGCACAGCTGACGGTAAGTTTTCACTTGAAGAGTGCCGTTGCATAGGTGCTTGCGGTCTTGCTCCCGTTTTCACTATTAACGGTGAAGTTTACGGTAAAATTACAGCAGACGATGTTCCCGGTATTCTTGCTAAATATATGAACGACTAATCGTTATGCGCGAATTATCGCTTAATATCCTTGATATCGCTCAAAATTCCATAGCCGCAGGGGCATCTCTTACAGAGATTCTCGTCAGGGAAGATACCGTGAAGAAAGAACTTCTTATTGGTATTTACGATAACGGCAAAGGAATGACGGAAGAACAGGTAAGAAATGTTCAGGACCCGTTTTTTACTACACGTACTACCAGAAAAGTTGGTATGGGTATACCGCTTTTTAAAATGGCGGCAGAACAAACAGGTGGAAGTTTCACTATTACCTCTCAGGTCGGTGTGGGAACAAAAGTTGAAGCGCTTTTTAAAACCGATAGCATCGATTTCACGCCGTTAGGCGATATGGCATCAACAATATCAACTATTGTTTGTATGAATGAGGATAAAGATTTCATCTATACCCGTAAAGTTGACGATGCAGAATTTATATTCTCATCGGTTGATATAAAAACTATCCTTGACGGTGTTCCTCTTTCGGAACCATCGGTAATGAATTGGGTTGAAGGTTATATCAGCGAACAAACGGAACAGTTATTTAAGAATTAACGAAAGGACTAAATAATATGAAATCAATAGAAGAGTTACTTGCTATAAAACAAAAAGCTCAGGCTCAGATTGCTGCCCGTGATGCTGACGGTCAGGATGGTATCAGAGTTGTTGTAGGTATGGCTACTTGCGGTATCGCAGCAGGTGCACGTCCCGTTCTTAAAGCTCTCACAGATGAGATTGCAAAAAGAAACGTTATGCACGTCAGCGTTACTCAGACAGGTTGCATCGGTATGTGCCAGTATGAGCCCATCGTTGAGGTTTTTGAACCCGGCAAGGAAAAAGTTACTTATGTTCAGATGACAGCTGAAAAAGCTGCTAAGGTTGTTAACGAACATCTCGTTAACGGCAACCCCGTAATTGAATACACAGTTGGCGCTGTTACAGAATAAGGAGGAAAGAATAATGTATCGTTCTCATGTACTTGGCTGCGGCGGTACCGGATGTACCTCCAGCCACAGCGGAGAACTCATCGAGGCACTTGAAGCTAATATCAAAGAAAAAGGTCTCGAAGAGGAAATTAAAGTTGTAAGAACCGGTTGTTTCGGACTATGTGCTTTAGGTCCGATTATGATCGTTTATCCCGAAGGCTGTTTCTACAGTGAAGTTAAGGTTGAAGATATCCCTGAAATCGTAGAAGAACATCTTCTTAAGGGTCGTATCGTAAAAAGACTTCTTTATAAAGAAACAGTTGAAGCAGAAAATGTTAAGCCCTTGAGCGAAACAAACTTCTACAAAAAACAGCACAGAGTTGCACTTCGTAACTGCGGTGTTATTGACCCCGAAAACATTGAGGAATATATTGCTTACGACGGTTATGCAGCACTTGCTAAAGCTCTTACAGAAATGACTCCCGAAGACGTTATTAAAACTGTTATCGATTCAGGTCTTCGCGGTCGTGGTGGCGGCGGATTCCCCACAGGTCGTAAATGGAGTTTCACAGCTGCTAATAAAGCAGATCAGAAATATGTTGTTTGTAACGCTGACGAAGGTGACCCCGGTGCATTTATGGACCGTTCAGTTCTTGAAGGCGACCCCCATTGTCTTATTGAAGCAATGACAATCTGCGGTTACGCAACAGGTGCTACTGAAGGTTATGTTTATGTTCGTGCAGAATACCCCATCGCAGTTCAGCGTTTGCAGAAGGCTAT
Source organism: Acutalibacteraceae bacterium (assembly GCA_045578985.1). Classification (GTDB taxonomy): domain Bacteria; phylum Bacillota; class Clostridia; order Oscillospirales; family Acutalibacteraceae; genus DTU089. The sequence goes on from JAZNLH010000032.1 coordinate 33,560, forward strand.
TGACGATGCTCGTGCATACGGTCTTCTCGGCAAAAATATTTTCGGTTCAGGTTTTGACTTCGATTTATTTATTCGTCTTGGTGCAGGTGCATTCGTTTGCGGTGAAGAAACTGCTCTTATGACATCAATCGAAGGTAACCGTGGTGAGCCCAGACCCCGTCCTCCTTATCCGGCAGTTAAAGGTCTTTTCGGCAAACCCACTACCGAAAACAACGTTGAAACATTCGCAAACATTCCCCAGATTATTCTCCACGGTGCTGAATTCTTCAACACAATGGGAACAGAAACCAGCAAGGGTACAAAGGTATTCGCTCTCGGTGGTAAAATCAACAACACAGGCCTTGTTGAAGTTCCCATGGGTACAACACTTCGCGAAATCGTTGAAGATATCGGTGGCGGTATCCCCAACGGCAAAAAATTCAAGGCTGCTCAGACCGGTGGTCCCTCAGGCGGATGCCTTCCTGCAGACCTTCTTGATATTGAAATCGACTATGACAACCTTGTTGCCAAAGGTGCAATGATGGGTTCAGGCGGTCTTATCGTTATGGACGAAGACGACTGTATGGTTGATATTGCTAAATTCTTCCTCAAATTCACTGTTGATGAATCTTGTGGTAAATGTACTCCCTGCCGTGTAGGTACAAGAAGACTTCTTGAAATTCTTGAAAAAATCACAAGCGGTAAAGGTACTATGGAAGACCTTGAGAGAATGGAATATCTTTGCAACTACATCAAAGAAAACTCTCTTTGCGGTCTCGGTCAGACTGCTCCCAACCCCGTTCTTTCTACATACCAGCGTTTCAAAGACGAATATATTGCACACGTTGTTGACAAGAAATGTCCCGCAGGTGTATGTAAGGATCTTGTTACATACTCTATCGATAAAGATAAATGTATCGGTTGCGGCATTTGTGCTAAGAACTGTCCTGTTGACGCTATTACAAGAACAGAGTATATTGCACCCGGTCATAAACTTGCATCTTTCTCAATCGACACAGATAAATGCGTTAAATGCGGTGTTTGTGTTGGTAACTGTAAGTTTAAAGCGGTAATTAAATAAGGAGGAACTAACGATGGAAAATGCAGTAAATATTAAAATTAACGGCTTTGATTATCAGGTTCCTGCCGGTTCCACAATTCTTGAAGCTGCTCATATGGTAGGTATTGAAATTCCTACACTTTGCTATCTTAAAGAAATCAACGCTATTGGCGCTTGCCGTATCTGTGTTGTTGAAGTTAAAGGTGCAAGAAGCCTTGTTGCTGCTTGCGTATTCCCTGTTAACGAGGGTATGGAAATTTTCACAAATACTCCCAAGGTTATCCAGGCAAGAAAAACAACTCTTGAACTTATCCTTTCTACTCATAAAAAAGAATGTCTTTCTTGTGTAAGAAGCGGTAGTTGCGAATTGCAGAAACTTTGCAAAGATTACGGCATAGAAGATGAAAATGCCTATGCAGGTGATGTTGTAAAATACGATATCGATGCAAGTGCAACTCATATGTACCGTGATAACGAAAAATGTATCCTTTGCCGTCGTTGTGTAGCAGTTTGCGATAAGATACAGTCTGTTGCAGTTATCGGTGCTAACGACCGTGGTTTTGATACACATATCGGCTCAGCATTCGAATATAAACTCGGTGATGTTGCTTGTGTAAGTTGTGGTCAGTGTATTACCGCTTGTCCCACAGGCGCTCTTTCCGAAAGAGATGATACTCAGAAGGTATTTGATGCTATCAATGATCCCACAAAACACGTTGTTGTTCAGACTGCTCCTGCAGTTCGCGTAGGCTTGGGCGAAGAATTCGGTTATGAAATGGGTTCAATCGTTACAGGCAAAATGGTTGCAGCACTTAAGATGCTTGGCTTTGACGGCGTGTTCGATACAAACTTTGCTGCTGACCTTACAATTATGGAAGAGGCAACAGAGTTCCTTGGCAGACTTAATAAAGGCGAAAATCTTCCTCTTATTACTTCTTGCTCACCCGGTTGGATTAAATTCTGCGAACATTATTATCCCGAATTCATTCCGAACCTTTCATCCTGCAAATCTCCTCAGGGTATGTTCGGTTCTGTTGCTAAAACATATTATGCTGAAAAAATGGGCATCGATCCCAAAGATATCTTTGTTGTTTCTGTAATGCCCTGTACAGCTAAAAAGTTTGAGGCTGAAAGAACAGATCATTCAGCAGTTAAAGGTCTTGCTGATATTGATGCTTCAATCACAGTAAGGGAACTTGCAAGAATGATTAAAAAAGCAGGTATCAACTTCAGAGCAATTCCCGATGCAGAATTTGATGCACCATTTGGTCTTGCTTCAGGTGCAGGTACTATCTTCGGCGCAACAGGTGGCGTTATGGAAGCTGCACTTCGTACAGCATACGAAGTTGTTACAGGTAACGAACTCGAGGACTTCGCTACATTCAGCGCAGTTCGTGGTGTTGAAGGCGTTAAAGAGGCTACATATAATCTTAACGGAACAGAAGTTAAGGTTGCTGTTGCTTCCGGTCTTGCAAATGCTAAGAAAGTTCTTGATATGGTTAAATCCGGCGAGAAGAAATATGATTTCATTGAAATTATGGCTTGTCCCGGCGGTTGCGTAAACGGCGGCGGTCAGCCCATCGTTCCCGCTTCTGTTTCTAACTTCACAGATGTAAGAGCAGCACGTGCAGCGGGTCTTTACAATGATGACGAAAATCTTCCCTTAAGAAAATCTCACAAGAACCCCGATGTTAAGGCGGTTTATGATGAGTTCTTCGGTGAACCCGGCAGCCACAAAGCTCACGAAATCCTTCACACAGGATACATCGAGAGAAAGAAATATTAAGTTTAATGATGATGCTCCGCAGAAATGCGGAGCATTTTTTAGTTAGGAGTGAGGAGTTAGGTATTTCGGGGCAAAGCCGATTATTGCATTTCGCTTGCGAAATATATCGTATACAAAATATCGCACCGAAAGTATATCGCACGACAGTATATCGCGCCCAAAGGGCATAACGGGTAGTTCACTTTCTGTAATTCATCAGTGAGATAGAACGACCAACTATCGTAAGGGACGAATCTATTCGTCCCGCAAGTAATGTACCACCCGTCACCTGCGGTGCCACCCTCCTACGAGCGAATGCTCGCAAGAGGGATAGGCTTCGCGCTTCATTTAACATATATTTAATCTTAGCGGTACGCACAGGTGCGTACCTTACGGTTCTCCTATCCGACTGATGGAAAACGGTCAGTGAACTACCCACCACCAAAAGCGTTGCTTTTGGTTCCCCTCCCTATTCGGCAGAGCCGAACAAGGATGACAGGCTTCGCAAATATCTGTTTTTTCGTTCTACGGTAAGCAATATAATCAAAGCGCAGCGTTCCTGTCCCCAATAATTTTGCATACTGCATTTTGTATTTAATTGACTATCCTATCTGTTTATGATAAACTTTGTTGAAAAGGGCGGTGTTACTGATGGACGAACTTACAATTAAGCCTGTGGCGTATATAAAAAATGCGTTTAAAGAAAAATTCGGTGTGCCGAGACAGAGCGGACTTGCACCGTCTGTAAAATCTAAAATTATTTTTTGTCCCGAGTACAGGGACGAAAATATGATCAGGGACATTGAGCAATATTCACATCTTTGGCTTGTTTGGGGATTTTCCAAAAACAATGGTGAATGGTCGCCTACTGTAAGACCTCCTCGCCTTGGCGGTAATAAAAGGGTGGGGGTGTTCGCTACACGTTCACCTTTCAGACCTAACGGTTTAGGTCTTTCTTGCGTTAAACTCGAAAAAATCTATGACAGTTCAGACGGAAAAATTCTTATTGTCAGCGGTGCCGACCTTGCAGACGATACACCGATTTACGACATTAAACCTTACTTACCGTATGTGGATAGCATTCCTGATGCCCAAGGCGGTTTTTCCGAAGAACACAAGGATGATTGTGTAGAAGTTGAGTTTTCGGAAAACATCAAAGAGAAATTAAGTGATGCCGAGATACAAGAGATTACAGAGATTCTGTCGTTAGATCCCAGACCATCATACCAAGAGGATAAAGACAGGGTTTACGGTTTTAGTTTTAACCGATTTGAAGTAAAATTCAAGTGTGACGGTGTTAAAATTATTGTAACGGAAGTTTTAAAAGGTGAATCATTATGATATATATAAAGCCGTCATTTTATGATGATTTTAGATGCACTGCCTCGAAGTGCAGTGATAACTGTTGCATCGGTTGGGAAATAGATGTTGATGAAGAAACTCTTAAAAAATACAATGAAATAAAAGGCTCTTTCGGTGATGAAATACGCGCAAAAATTGTGAAATCACCGGATGGGAGTAATTGTTTTAAACTTGCGGATAATGACCGATGTCCTTTCCTTAACAACAAGAATCTTTGCAGGATTATTATGAACTGCGGTGAAGATACCCTTTGTGATATTTGCAGAAACCATCCAAGATTTTTTGAATGGTTTCCGGGGGTTACGGAGTGCGGTCTGGGTCTTTCGTGTGAAGAAGTTTGCAGGATGTTGCTTTCGGATGACAAAGCATTTGAGTTGATTGAGGTTAACGATTATAAACCAATAAACATTGAATCCAAGGAAGATACAGTCATTTCCGATATGTATATTTTTATAAGCAGACTTCGCCGGAATATTTTTGATATTCTGTTTGATGATATTCTTAATTTTTATGAGAAGTTGGAGAAAGTTGTTACTGAATCCGAAAAATACTGTGATGAAGACTTACCTTTAAGAAAAAACAAAGAGATTTTAGAAGCCTATAAAAATACCGAGCCCATTGATGAAAAATGGACCCGTTATATAGAAGATTTATGTGCAAATGCAGATGAATATTTGGAAAAAAGAAAAGAGTTTGAAGAACAGTTCAAGAATGATAAGTTGTATCCGAAAACTCTTGCCTACATATTCTTCCGCCATCTGACAAAAGCCGCTTTCGATATGGATATTGTTTCAAGGGTATGCTTTTGCCTTGAAAGTATAAGTTTTATTGAAATGTGTGATGTAAAAACATATTGTGAAAAAGGCGAACTGACACTTGAGGACAGAATTGAAAACCTAAAAAACTGGTCTAAACAAGTTGAATACAGCGAAGAAAATACGGACTACTTGATTTACGGAGAGTAAAATGAAAAAACAAGAAAAAACAAATGTAATGCGGTTACTTGATCAAAAGAAAATACCATACGAAATCCACGATTACTCTGATACGGGTGTTATAGCAGGGGAGGATGTTGCCAAAACATTGGGTGAAAATCCCGATGAGGTTTTCAAAACATTGGTGACTGTGGGAAAAACGAAGCAGTATTATGTTTTTTTGGTGCCTGTTTGTAAAGAACTGAATCTGAAAAAAGCCGCTAAAGCAGTAGGGGAAAAGAGTATAGAAATGATAAAATCCAAAGAACTTTTGCCTCTTACGGGCTATGTTCACGGCGGTTGCTCACCCATTGGAATGAAAAAAGTATTCCCTACAACTGTTGACATTTCCGCAGAAAATCTGACGAAAATATTTTTCAGTGCAGGGAAGATAGGTTTTCAGGTTGAAGTGAATGTTTCTGATTTGAGTAAAATATTGAATTTTAAGTTTGGGGAGATAACTGAATAAATTCGTAATGCGAAATTCGTGATTTCGGAACGCTGTCGCGTTGATTATAATATATCCTTTATAGCTTTAAGCGAATCCACCGTGTATGTAGGTTTAACATTATCGGGTAAGGGTTCGCTGTTTTTATTGAACCAAATGGTTTCGATTCCGTAGTTAATACCGCCTATAATGTCTGCCGTAAGGCTGTCGCCTATAATAATGATATCATTTTTGTCGGGGTTACCTAATTTCTCAAAACAGTAATTGAAAAATTCTTTTGCAGGTTTCGGAATGCCAATATCTTCGGAAACAAAAACATCATCAAAATACTTTTCAAAGTTTCCTATTTTAAGACGGCTTTCCTGTACAAAGCGAAAACCGTTTGAAACTATGTAAAGCTTATATTTATCTTTAAGATAATCAAGCAATTCATAAGCCCCTTCAACTGCGTAAGCACCTTTTGCAACGCCGTTTTCAAACATTTCTTCAACAATGGTACCGTCAAAGTGGATGCCGAGTTTTCCGAGAATAATGTTCCAACGGTCTGCACGCAGTTGCGGTTTTGTAATTTCGCCATTTTCGAGTCTTTTCCATATCTTTACATTTTCAGTGATGAAGGTTTCAAAAACCTTGTCAGTGTATGTAAAGCCGAGTTCATTAAAACAGTTTATTATTGAGTGACGAGCACACTCATTGAAATCAATGAGTGTGTTGTCTAAGTCGATTAATATAAATTTTTTCATATTTTTATTATGCGTTAAGTGCTATGTTGACAACATTCTGATATGATTGCGCATCTATGGTGTCAGACACATTGGCGTTTGCGGCGTATATTTCGGTTAGTGAAGGTTCTTTCTTTTCTGTTGCGTATTTTTCAGCTTCAGAGGCGTCCAGAACATCGCAAACACTATCACCATTAAGATCGCCATTTACAATAAGGGTGTATTCAGAAACCTCAAAGTCCTGATAACTGATTGTAATAGAAACTCCCGTTCCGTAAGATGTTTCGTTGTTTGCATTTACAGTAAAGTTAAAAGCAGAATTGACAGTGATAAGATTAGCGATATTGTCGCAACAGAATGTATCGGTAAATATTACGTACTCATCATTGTTGACAACAGTTTCATTAACGGGAACAACTATTTCAACAGAAGATGTATCAAGCTCAATAATGCAGTCACAGTTTATACATTGTTTGCATTTAATTCCCACATTATCTGTAATCCATCGGAAAGATACATGGTAGTCTTGGGTTTGTGTGTTTTCGGCTTTAGTTGTTGATTCGAAATTAGGGGTATTGAAAACTTCACAAATCAATTTGCAGTTTTCATATTTGAAGCCGTAGATGTAGTAATAATCGCCTTTAGTTAAATCAGGTTCATAAATAATTGTAGAAACGCCTGTTTCCACGTCGTATTTATATACCGCTGAACTGAGATTGTAAAGTAGATGTTTCCCATCGTATGAAAGAGTGGAATAGTTACTCGACCAATATGAATTCGGGCTTGCCCACCATATGTCAGAAACATTTTTGCAGGTTGTAGTAACGCCATCAGTGATTTTGTTTAACGTTTTTGCGCTATTATCAATATAATAAATTTCGTCGTTTACAAGTTGGAAAGCGGTATTGGAATTTTGCCAATAATAGCTATCATAGGTTGTATCGGTAGGTGTGGAGTCGTAGTCTATGGTTGTCAGCGAGGTACCATGTTTTGTGGAAATTATACCATCTGTTGACCTTAAAAAGTTAACGTGTCTTACACGTCCGCTTCTGTCGTAAGTGGGATCATCCCATGTGACATCAACGTGGTATTTAATACCATCTATATAGACTATATTCCAAGCGTGATTAAGTGAATCTGAAGAACAATAATAACTGTCAATTCCAACCTGTCTTAAAAGATAGTCATAAGCTAAAGTGTAGCCCATACATACGGCATTTTGTTTAACGAACACCCCGTATGCGTTGTAGGATTCTCTTGGTTTTGCGCCTTGGGTATATTCACACCATACAACGATTCGGTCGTGGAGCAAAAGGGCTTTTTCCACATCAGATAAATTCTCGTTGCCTTTAACGCCTTCTAAAAGCTTGTCAGCTCCTGCTTCAAACTCCTTATACATTGTGCTGTATTGGTCGGCGGTGTAATAGTAAGAAGCGTATATTCCCGAAAAATAGCCACCACTTGTGGAATATCCCAAACCTTTAATCTGGAATAATTCGGGGGTTTCGTACCAGATATAAGACTTAAGTGCATTCCAGTTGTCAGCCGTATAGGGGATTTTAAAATCGGTTACATCAACAAAGCTTGGGCATGAAGCAAAATATTTTATAAGATGCTCTCTGAATGTATCGATATTTACCGTTACTTCAAGTGCATCTACGTTAGGTCCGGCAGAATCTTTTAACTCGGGAAGTTCTAAGTCGGACATTCCCGGATAAACAGGATATTCGAAATTATATAAAACAGTTTCATCCGTAACGGCATAAACAATTTGTGAATTAAAACATAAAAGAAAAACAATTAAAACCAATGATAAAACTCTTTTGGCTTTCGTTGACATAAAATTCACTCCTGATTTTATATTTCAAGATCATTATAAAGCTTTAAAAAAATAAAGTCAATAAATTGAAAAAGAACATACCACCGAAAAATACGGCGGTATGTTCAGTTGTTCATTAAAGTTTTTCTATTTTTTCTGCTACGTTGTCGAGCCAATCGCCTTCGAAAAGTTCAACTGCGCCTGCATCAACGGCAGCAGCAAGTTTGTTGTTAATGGGGATTTGTGCAACTGTGTCAACACCATATGTTTTCGCGATTTCTTCAATATGGCTCTCACCGAAAATATTGTGTTTCTTGCCACAATCAGGGCAGAGGAAATATGCCATGTTCTCTGCAAGTGCGATAATCGGAATGTTCATAATCTCAGCCATTTTAACTGCCTTTTCAACAATCATTCCAACCAATTCCTGCGGTGATGCAACAATTACTATACCATCAACAGGGATGCTCTGGAAAACAGTGAGAGGTACGTCACCTGTTCCGGGAGGCATATCAACAAACATAAAATCGACATCGTTCCAGATAACATCTGTCCAGAACTGTTTAACTGCGCCTGCAATAACAGGACCGCGCCATACAACAGGGTCAGTATCGTTCTGTAAAAGAAGGTTAACGGACATAATCTCGATACCTGTTTTTGTCATACAGGGGAAAATGCCACTTTCGCTTGCCTGTGCTTTTTCTTTGATGCCGAAAGCCTTGGGAATAGATGGGCCTGTAATATCTGCATCAAGGATTGCAGTTTTGTAGCCTTTGCGATTCATATTAACTGCAAGAAGGGAGGTAACTAAAGATTTACCTACGCCACCTTTGCCGCTGACAACGCCGATTACTTTTTTAATGTTTGAAAGCTCATGTGGTTTTTCCAATAAGCTTTCGGGTTCCTGTCTTGATGAGCAGTTCTGCGAGCAGGTACTGCAATCATGTGTACATTCACTCATTTATTTCATCTCCTAAAAATTATATACTATTAATAATAAAGCTTGTTATATTGTGCCGTCATAGAAGGCTTTTTTAAACCAGACATCCTGCACTTCAAATTCACGATGATTAAGATATTCAAGAATACCTGCATCGGTTTTGAAATCAAATGCCAATTTATATGAATAAAGGAACTGCTTTTTATAGCCACCGAATTGTTTGTTCTGTGCGTTTGTTCCGTATTTTCCGTCACCTAAAAGAGGGTTGCCTAAGTAAGAAAAATGGGCTCTTATCTGATGCGTTCTTCCTGTAAGAAGTTCCACTTCAACTAAAGATAAACCGCCTTTGTATCCTAAAACCCTATATTTAGTGGAAATTGATTTGGTTTTGTCACCGGATTTATTACTGACATAAACTCTGTTTTGCTTTTCGTTCTTTTCCAGGTAACCATCAATAATACCGCTATCTTTTTTTAGTTTGCCTATAACTACGCAAAGATAAAGTTTATGAAGTTCTCTGTTTTTTAGTTTTTCGTTGAGAATACGAAGCGCTTCAGCGTTCTTTGCTCCTATTATAATACCGCAGGTGTTTCTGTCAATACGGTTTACCAGGGCAGGTGCAAAAGATGTTTCGTTATCGGGATCATATTCACCCTTTTCGTAAAGATAACGTTTGATTCTTGTTATGGCTGTATCCGTATAATTACCTTCATCAGGGTGGGAGAGTAATCCGGCGGGCTTGTCCACAAGGATAATGTTTTCATCCTCATAAACAATATTGAGGATTTTACCTGCACCGAGAAAATCATGTTTCGGTTTTGTTGGTTCAAAGAACTCATCATTAATGTAAAGGGTAACGATATCGTTTTCCTTAAGTCTGTAAGAAATTTCAGATCGTTTACCATTCACTTTAATACGTTTGCTGCGTATGTATTTATACATCAACGATTGCGGAATCAATGGAAAAGACTTGGTTATGTATTTATCCAGTCGTTGTCCGGAATCGTTTTTGTTAATTACAAATTCTTTCATTTGTTCTTTATCTCCTCAGCGATTTTTTCAAGTTTTTTAAACCGCCTGCTTACCGCTGAACGAGATAGGGGAGGATTCATAAGTTTTCCTAATTCGTCTAATGATACATCCGGATTTTCAAGACGTAAAGTACAAAGTTCTGCAAGGTCATCTGTCATATCGGTTAAGGATATTTTTTTTAAGATACCTTCAATAAGAGAAACTTGTTTCAGTCCCGCTTCAATGGATCTGCTCATATTAGCCGATTCGAAATTTGAACGGCGGTTTATCTGATTTTTTATATTTTTAATTGCTCTTGTTTGCATTACCTGCAAAAATGCGTTATTAGCGCCCATAGTGCCGATGAAGTCTTCAATAGATTCGGCTTCTTTGCTGTAAACAACATAACTGTTGTTGCGTATAATTTTTTTTGCTTTAAGACCCAAATCATCAATAATCTGCATAAGGTCATTGCAAAGTTTTGCCTTTGTTACACTGAACTCAATGTGATAATCTTTTTGAGGGTCTGTAACACTTCCGCAAACAAGGAATGCACCCCGCAGAAAAGCTCTTGAGCAACAATCGTTATTTGTCTGCTCGAGATTTGCCAGGTTTATTCTTAAAGCAAGCTCTTTTCCTGTGTAACCGAAGAATTCAAGAATCTTAATTCTGTCGGCTTTATTGGGTATGCTGATTTTGAAATTGCCTGCTTTTGTACATTGCATTGTAGGAGTAATGCCTGTTAAATCCCTTATGCTGGCGCAATAACGTTCTGCAACGCTTTGCATTTCGGTCATCAGTGAGATTTCCGATAAACTGAACGCCCTTCCGAAAAGAAGCATACCGAAAGCCTCTGCCTTGTAGCAACAGGCAGAGGATATTGATTGTGTTAATTCATTTTTGACATCTGACGAGAATGACATAATTTACCTCAGTACAATAACTTCCGGTTCAAGTGTAACTCCGGTTTCATTTTTTACGGTATTGCGGATATAATCCATTAAATTAAGGATGTCAGCGGAAGTAGCACCGCCGATATTTATAACAAAACCTGAATGCTTTCTGCTGACTTGTGCACCGCCTATTGTTTTACCTTTAAGGTTGCATTGCTCAATAAGTGCACCTGCAAAATAACCTTCCGGTCTTTTAAAAGTACTTCCTGCGCTGGGATATTCAAGGGGCTGTTTATCCTTTCTTCTGCCGAGGAAATCATCCATACGCCCTTTAATAGCATCGCGACTGTCTTTTTTGAGCTTTACTTTAGCGGAAAGAATTATATATCCGTTCTTCTTATATATTGAATTTCTGTAAGAAAGTTCAGCATTTTCCGCTTTTATGGTTTCGATTTTCATATCCGGAGTGAGATGTGTTATTTCTGTTAATACATCTTTCATTTCACCGCCGTATGCACCTGCATTCATATATACGGCGCCACCGCAAGTTCCGGGTATTCCGAAAGCAAATTCAAGACCGCTTAAAGAGTTCTCTAATGCAAAGCGACAAAGGGAAACAAGGTTAGTTCCTGCTGAAAAACTTAAAGTATCTTCGTCCTCAAACGAAATCGAAGCCATTTTATCGCCGATTATAATTACAGCTTTTGCGATTCCTTCATCGGGAACAAGAACATTGGTGCCGTTGCCGAGAATAACAAAGGGGAGTGAAAGTTCGTTGGCCTTGCTTATTATATCTTTTAATTGGTCTGTACTGTTAGGGGAAAGTCTTATACCGCAAGGACCACCGGTTTTGAAAGATGTGTTAAGAGACATTTTTTCGCCTAACACAGCATCACAACCGATATCCTGTGCGTAAGTATATAATTCCTGAAAGTTAAGTGATGTATTCATATTCACCATTAATCGTCAAGTAATGCTGCGCCTATAATGCCTGCATCGTTTCCGAGTGCTGCGCGAAGAATAGTAGCCTGTTTTTCTGCGTAAACGCTGTAACGTTCTGCTTTAACTATTTCACGGATGGGTTTAAGAATTTTTTCGCCCTGTCCGCTTATGCCACCGCCGATACAAACTGCTTCGGGTTGAAGTGCGTTTATAACGTTAGCTAAACCGATTGCTACATAGTAAAGATATCTGTCTACAACCTTTTTTGCGACTTCGTCGCCCATATCAAGAGCTTCGAAAATTGATCTGCCGTCAACTTTATTAAGGTCGTTTTCGCAAGTTTTCCAAAGAAGGCTGTCGCGGTTTCCTTCCATTGCTTCAACTGCCTGTGAAACAAGAGCTGTTGCAGAAGCATATTTTTCCCAGCAACCTTTTCTGCCACAGTTACAGGGGATACCATCTACATTAATAACCATATGACCCATTTCGCCACCGCAGAAGTTGCTACCACGATAAATTTTGCCGTCAATGATAATACCGCTGCCAACACCTGTTCCGAGAGTAATGGCAACAAAGTTTTTAACACCGTTGCCACAACCTGCAACTGCTTCACCAAGAGCCGCTGCGTTAGCATCGTTTTCAAGGTATACGGGTTTACCGAGCAATTCTTCAAGCATGGATTTTGCAGGTACGTTGTGGAATTTAAGGTTATTTGAAAATTCAATAGCGCCGGTATCTTTGTTAACTGAACCGGGAGTGCCGATGCCAACAGAAACAATTTCATCATAATTTATGCCTGCTTCAGCAATAGCCATATCAACTGCTTCCTTAATTGAAACGAAAATTTCTTCTGCAGGACGGGGAGCACGGGTTTTAACCTTGCCTCTGCCGATTATTTTGTAGTTTTCATCAATAACACCTGTGGCGATGTTTGTTCCGCCAAGGTCTACACCTATTCTGTACATAATTTATTCTCCTTAAACAAAAATAATTTTTTTATCGTTGTGAGTGATATGAACTCAGTGCCAAACCTCCAACTCTTTAGGGTCGGGGTAAACCTCACCCATACCCAATTGTTGCATAAGTTCGCGTGCAGCGTTGTAGCCCATACGCTTCTGTCGGTTGTTCATAGCCGCAATCTCAATGATAATTGCAAGGTTTCTGCCGGGTTTTACGGGCACAACCGTAGCAGGAACTTTGATGCCAAGAATGGTAATATATTCGTCCTCAAGACCTAATCTGTCATAGGCTTTGGAGCTATCCCATTGTTCAAGCTGAATTACCATATTTATTTTTTCTGTGAGTTTAACCGACCCGATACCAAATATGTTTCGTGCATTTACTACACCGATACCGCGAAGCTCGATAAAGTGACGTATATTATCGGGTGCAGTACCTACAAGAGTTTTTGCTGAAACCTTTCTGATTTCAACAGCATCGTCGGCAATAAGACGGTGACCGCGCTTTATTAGTTCAACAGCGGTTTCGCTTTTACCTACGCCGCTGTCACCTAAAATAAGTATACCTTCACCATAAACCTCAACCATAACACCGTGGCGGGTTATACGTTCAGCGAGTTCTGTGCTGAGGTATGATATTAATGTTGCCATAAAGCCGGAGGTAGGTTCTGATGTTCTCAAAAGCGGTACCTCGTATTTCTTAGCCATTTCGAGCATTACCGGTAATATGTCAATATTACGGGTAATAATTACAACAGGTGGTTTAAGGCTGAAAAAAAGCTCAACGCGTTCGCTCTGGGTTTTTTCGTCCAGTTCTGTGAGATAACTCATCTCGGCAAGACCTACGAATTCAACACGAAGCGGATCGAAGTATTTCTCATAACCTGCAAACATAAGTCCGGGACGGTTTACGTCCTGGGATTTTATTACGAGTTCGCTTTCCGGCTTATCAGGCATGTATATTGTTTCAAGGGAGTGAGCCTTGATAACTTTGCTTAATGCAACAGAGTATTTTCCCGACAAAAAAATACCTCCTTATATATTATTGTATAGACACGCATATTATAAAACAAAAAACACCATATGCCAATACCTAAAAGAAAAAAACTTGAAATTTTTGTTTTTTTGAGTTATGATTAATGAGAAAAAAAGTGCGAAAAAACAGATTGAAAAAAATAGAAATAACTATTGACAAGCAGTAATACCCGTGATATAATCAGTTCACCTCTCGGAGAGGGTTCTTTTTTTGTGCCCTGATTTTCTCACAATCAGTTCAAACACTAAAAAAATTCACTCCTCGGATGAAAGGGGATAGGCTCCGTTCACCGTTTGAGAGGGAGGCTAATCAAAAATTGGAGGTGCCGTTAGTGAGAGTTAAAATTACACTTTCCTGCACAGAATGTAAGCAACGTAATTACAACACTATGAAGGAAAAGAAAAACAACCCCGACAGGTTGGAGATGAAGAAGTACTGCAGATTCTGCAAGAAACACACTCTCCACAGAGAGACAAAGTAAGGAGGTAGCACAATGGCTGACGAGAAAAACAAAGCAGTCAAAAAAGCAAAAACCTCTGAGACTGCAAAGAAGGATAAAAAACCTTCCAAGTTTTCGCCCAAAAACATCGGCAAGGCTATTGCACGTTTCTTTAAGGATCTTCGCGGAGAAACTAAAAAAATCGTTTGGCCTTCACGTCAGATGGTTATCAAGAGCACAGGTATAGTACTTGCAGCAATTCTTGTAATTGGCGCAGGTATCTGGCTTATCGACTTTGCTCTTGCAGGTGCGGTTGGTGCCGTTGATAAATTAGCGGAAAACGCAACCACAACAGAGGCTGTTTCCGAAACAGAAGATGCTTCGGGTGCTGAGGAAGTTGAAACAACTGAATCAACAACCGCCGCTTGATCTGATTCACTAATATCAGTATTTTCGGAGGTGCACAATGGCTGTCGAAGCAAGATGGTATATCATCCACACTTATTCAGGTTATGAGAATAAGGTTGCGGAGAATATCGAAAAAATCGTTGAAAACCGTAAGATGCACGATAAAATCTTAGGTGTATTTATTCCTCTTGAAAAAGTTGTTGAAGTTCGTGAGAACAAAACTGTTGAAATCGAGAGAAAAATATTCCCCGGTTATGTTGTTGTTAAACTTGCAGTTGAATACAGCGATAAAGAGGGCGAAGAAAATGTCCTCAAAGTACCCGATGAAACATGGCATGCAATACGTTACACACGCGGTGTAACCGGTTTCGTAGGTCCCGATGGAAAACCTGTTCCGCTTACTGATGAAGAGGTTCGCAAACTCGGTATCGAAGAAGCAGGTGCTGAAGGAGATAACGCTACAAGAACTGTTACAGAAGTTTCTTACAGTGTAGGTGACCTCGTTACTATCACTGAAGGTCTTATGGAAGGTAACTCAGGTGTTGTTGAATCCATCGATACTGATAACAATGTTGTAAGAGTTATTGTTTCGTTTATGGGTAAAGAAGCTCCTATCGAGCTTCCGCTTAATCAGGTAAAAAAAGCGATTGATTGATAATCGCGCATTAATTTTGGTAATCAGCGGTATATCCGCTGTTATATACGCGATATAATGTATCGCGTGTGGGAGGAGTAAGACGAGCTTCTTATTCCGCCATACCACGAATTTTGGAGGTGCAAAACATGGCTCAAAAGGTTGTAGGTCTTATTAAACTGCAAATTCCCGCCGGTAAAGCAACCCCGGCTCCCCCTGTTGGTCCTGCTTTAGGTCAACACGGTGTAAACATTATGGCATTCACAAAGGAATTCAATGAGCGTACAAAGAATGATATGGGTCTCATTATTCCTGTTGTTATCACTGTTTATGCTGACCGTTCTTTCACTTTTATTACAAAGACTCCGCCTGCTGCTGTTCTTATTAAGAAGGCTTGCGGTATTGAAAGCGGTTCGGGTGTTCCGAATAAAACAAAGGTTGCAACAATTACCGGAGAGCAAGTAAGAAAAATCGCAGAACAGAAACTGCCCGATCTTAATGCTGCTTCAATTGAAGCTGCTATCTCAATGGTAGCAGGTACAGCTCGTAGCATGGGCGTTACTGTCGTTGATTAATGCTCCCGGGTGGGAGGTAAATCCGATTTAACCACTCTATTGGGAGGAAAAGAATTATGAAACATGGTAAAAAATATGTAGAGAGCGCAAAGCTCGTAGACAAAACAAAGCTCTACGAGGTTAACGAAGCTCTCGAACTTGCAGCTAAGACTGCAAGTGCAAAGTTCGACGAAACAGTTGAACTTCACATCCGTCTTGGTGTTGACTCTCGTCATGCTGACCAGCAGGTTAGAGGCGCAGTTGTTCTTCCAAACGGCACAGGTAAAAAGGTTCGCGT
>JAZNLH010000033.1:0-13693 GCA_045578985.1 Acutalibacteraceae bacterium
TATCATCACACTTTAGTGTGTATATCATCGCCAAAGGCGTATATCATCAGACGCAGTCTGTATAATACTTTCGCAATGATGATATACAAAGCGTTGCTTTGGTGATATGCAATTTCTGCGAAATTGATGATATACACACCTACGGTGTGATTTTTATTTCTTACAAGAACTCAACTCAAGAATCCTGAACGAGCTCATTGAGAAAATCGTGGTATCAGAAAAGGAAATTATAGACGGTGAGAAACACCAATGCGTGCATATGTACTACAAGTTTGTTGGGTTGATGAGTGTATAACCACCGTTTCGTGTGCCATAAAAAACCGAGTAAACTTTTGAGTTTACTCGGTTTTTTCACCAATTATCAATAAATAAACATATATTTTATTGAACTTTTATATTCTGTATTACTGTTCCGCCTTTCTTTGCATATGGGCTATATGCAACAATTTTCACTTTATATTCGCCACTTGAAAGCTGACCAATATTTACGGAAACATCATTTTCTGTAGCACGGACATATTCCGAAATAACTGTTTGTTCATAAACTACTTTTAAGTTCCGGGATACTGTGATTTTATAGTCTTCTGCGGGATAATAACCTGAAGCTTCAGGGAATGTTATTATGGTATTGAAATTTTCATCCATATGAGAAGTTACTGTTGCGCCTTCGGGAAATTGGGGTGCAGTATCAAGGGATTCTTGCTTTTGCCAATTGTGAGTTCTTTTGGAGGGATCGCTTAAATCAGTAAGATAATAATCGATATTGCTGAAGAACATTCTGTTTTCAATATCGTAGAGTTTCATACTTACATTACCATTGGCATCACATTCAACAAGCCAGGCGCCACCGGAATTACCCGGAGCATCTTTATCACCGTCAATATAGTTAAGGTTGCCCATAAATGCAGATAAAGAACCGCATCCGACTGCGGTGAATTCACCTTGCCAAACGCTTCTGGGATCGCTGGCTGCATAATGAGAATGACCGGAGAAGTTGACAACCTGAGGGTATTTACTCAAAACAACTCTGGTATCTACATCGCCCCAGTTCGCACTTCCGTAAACTGTAAGAGCCGGATGGGGATGCTGATAAACAAAAATAGGTTTGTCAGGATCTTCTCCTGTGGCTTTGGCAAGTCTTTCATCCAGCCATTTTGTTTTTCCGCTGAAAGTTTTGCCATTGTCATCGTACGAAACACCGATAAAATGATATCCATTAATAACAATGTCAGTATCAACATCTTCGTTCACGTATTTACGATAAACATCATAACCTACAGTTGCATCCACATCACGATAATCAATAAATTCGTGGTTTCCGAGTACGACAAGCATCTGAGTTTCTTCTTTTTTGTTTTCGTTTATAATTCTATTGAATATCTGATATTCCTTTTCTGCTCCGCCCCCGGTAAAGTCACCTGCAACAATAACAGCATCAAGATTCTGGTATTCACAACTTTCTGAATACGCATACATATCAGTAAATAAATTTGCAAATCTTGTTGCCGCTTGTTGTGTTTCTTCACCATTAAGATGGATATCTGAACATACAACAAAACGAACCACGGGAATAAAATCCTCAGGAGTATTCACAACCTCATCAGGAGTTAAGGTGCCACCGGGACCCATAAAAGCAAATGTAAAGCTAAGCAGTGAAGAAAGAAGTTTGAAAATTAACTGTGTGAAAAAATTCATCCCAAATCGCCTTTCATATAAATATAAAGATATTATATCATAATAACAAAGGAGTTTCAAACATTTTTTCAATTTATTACCTGAATTTTTATATAAAATGTATATATGTATTTTTATATTCTCAATATATCGTTTTTTAATTTTGCGTTTAATAAAAAGTGTTGCCCATATTGGTATATGGACAACATTTTTCTTTTAGTCTTATTTTAGTCTACATAATAACTGTATTTCCCGTTGGAATTTTTAATAAGGTAATAACCTAAACTGCCAAGGTTCTCAGTATTATATCCGCCACTACCTACAGAATCAATTATAAGGAAGTTGGATGCTGATAATTTTGAAACATCAGTTACATTAGTGTAACCTACAACAGCTACAAAATGGCATCCTGATGAACGTTTACCCGCACCGTCATCAACGTTAATAACAACAGGTTTGCCGTTGTTTAAATTATCATAAACTGCTTTGTATACAGTTGCCTGACTTGTGCTTTGCTTCTTTGTGTAACCCGCCTTTGAACAGTCTGCAGTATAACTATAGCGTTTTTCTGATTTTAAGTATCCTACACTGTATTCTGTCCATTTATGAGCATAACCATCAATAATATCTCTGCTGTATGCCAGTGCTCTGCACAAACAGTTCTTTTCGCCTGCACCTTGTTTACCTGTTAATTTAATCAAGCTCCAATTAACAGGAAGTGTTTTAGAAGTTCCGCTTTTAGTTGAATTAACAGGTTTTAAAGAATTATCTTTCTTATCACCTAAAATGCTTTTCATCTTTTGGATTGTAGCAGGGCCAAAAGAACCATCCGCTTTTAAGCCTACAGCTTTTTGAAAAGCAATGGTAGCTGTCTTACTTGCCGGGCCGAAGCTTCCATCTACTGAAATATAAGATGTTTTGAGACCTTCTTTAGCTATGCAATTATTAAGTGCCGCCTGCATCCAACGAATTTCGTCCTTTGTTGTACTGCTTGACTTTACAACTTTTGAGCCATTCCAGTATGCATAATCGCCCGAATTTTCAGGTGAATTATATCTTGAATAATTTGTGTTACTTGCCGCCGATGCTGTTACACTTACAACACTTGTTGAGAAAATAGTAATCATTGCCAATGCTATTGATAAAACCTTTGTAAAATTCTTTTTCATAACCGGAACTCCTTTTTATTTTGATTGAATTTATCTGATGCTTACATTTTTAATTTCAATGCACACAGGCCGATCTCTTGAATGTTTCATATTGGCTTTCTCCTTTGTTTTCGTTAAATGTTTTAACCTTGTGTCTTTATTCTAAAACGGGTATGAAAAAAGTTGTGGAAACTCTTTTTTAACATAGCTCAAACTCCGAAAACTTAGTGCATTAAAAAAAACAAAACTGACTCCGCTTAAAAACGGAATCAGTTAATGCTTATTATTTAATTATTTGCACCTTAGTGCTGTTTTTTACAGTGCTAACAAAAACGAATTCGCGAAATTGATTATTCCGCATTTTCAAAATCGTTTAACTGCAAATCACTGCTGAGTTAAAAGGTCGCGGTCATTAATATCAATAACACCATCAAAATTTAAATCGCAAGCATATTTTTGCCTTGTGTTTAATTTATCAAGATTTATGATACCTTTTTTTATGGCGCTTATATCTTCCTGTGTAAATGCTATGCCATCACAGTCGTAGTCACCCTTTAAATAAACGTCAACCTTTGGAAGATTACCGCTTACCATCAACTCCATACGAGAACAGTCAATAACATCAAGAGCACCGTCACCGTCAATGTCCGAAATATGCATATCCTGGAAATCGTAACTTTCGCCTGAAAGCGCCCTGTTTACAAGTTGTTGATAATCCTGGGCATCTATATCCTCATCTTCATCAATATCACCGATATTAACCAACGAATAACTGTCCATTCCGGCAACGGGATGAACCTTATATTTACCTGTTGTATCAAATACGGGAGTTGCCCCCACAGCATTGATTCGCTGACCCCAGAGTTGCTCTGTATTTGCCGATTGCAGAAGGTACGCAATTTCACCGCTTGCAAATTCTTCCACTGTTTTTCCCTGAGTTGCCGTTGATACATCGGCAGCTACAGAACCTTGCGAAGCAGCACCTACACCATTCTGTTCCAAACCCGAACCATCTGTTGCAGCACTAAGAAGATAATAGCAATTTGAAATACTTGAAGCAGAGGTTTTGTAACCCGAAATACCGCCTACATAGGTATTCGCATTCACAAGACCTGCGTTATAACAGTTTTTCATCGTTCCGGTGTTGTAACCTGTTACACCACCGACATAAGAACTGCCTTTGATGATTGTATATAACGAATAACAGTTTTCTATATATCCTCCGTTATAACCGCATATTCCTCCTACATATTGATTACCATAAAAATATGAGTAGTCAACACCCACTCTTTCAATTACCGCATTTGAATCGGTACACCCGAAAAGACCGCCATAAGAAACTGTTGAGTCATCCATGAAAAGACCGTACACAGTATAACCCTGACCATCAAAATGACCGTTGTATTTATTGATTGAGTTGCCGATCGGTGTCCATTTTCTGAAACCTGATGTATCACTTGCCAAGGTGCCGTAACCTGTAAGAACACCGCTGTTATCGGTAATATCGCAAGTAAGCACAGCATTAGCAGTAGTATCGCCACCATTTACATTATCTCTGAACCAATGAAGTTCACCTGCATTTGAAATTTCATAAACGCTGTCTTTTGTTCCGTCGCCATCAACATCATACTTATTGTTGGTAAGTTCAGGTGCTACAGTTTTACCGCACATATCACAGAAACCGTCTGTGTTGGTTGCGTTACAAATACACGAACTATTTTGTGCAACAGTTTTGAAACTGCTGCGGATGGTGTCAACAGTACCTGTTTTTATGTAATAACAATATGAAATAGGTTTATAACTCTGGAAATGAAGAATATCAACAATACCCATATACGATGTAGGGTCTTCTGTTGCAGGATTGGTTGTTGAACAACGTGTTGAACCATCACCACCATAGTAAACACCTGTGTGGAAAAGTTCCTGACCGGGACAATAAATACCTATGGCAAAGCTATCGTCATCATCGCCCTTGAATGCCGCCCAGTTTTCGTTACAGATGAAATCCTGGTCGGTGGCGGTACCCCAGAAACCTAAATCTGTTATGTTTGTTTTTGTGTTGCTGTCTGACCAAGCCTCACCGCCTGTGTAATAAACAAAGTCATTAAGTGGCTCAACGCAATAGAACGCAGGAAGCTCTTGAGTGGTTGTAACCGAAGGATATCCTGAATAATCCACAAATCGGCAAGTCGCTCTCATCATACCGTCTTCAAGTGTGTACCAGGCTTCCATATACGAAGGAGTTATATCTACTGCTTCTTTTGCCCAGTCAAGAGGACGGCATTTAATATAGATCTCATTATCGCTTACTTTAATATCAACAATTTTACTTACTTCATTATAAAGGTTGCCTCCCTGAACAGGGTTGTAGTTCCAGACTGCTTCACCATACATACCCGGCTCATACGGATAAGAGCCTGTGCCGTAGTAGGACTGCTGAACAAGTCTGCCTGTATCGTGAGCGTTAATCAAGTTAACGTTACTGCTTGTGTTATAAGTCCAGCTCGATGTACCTACTTTTGATTTGAAGTCAACCTCTGTTGTTTTAGTGCCGTACCTTTTAACGGATGACATAACAGTGTTGGTTAAATCTTCCATATAGGTAAGAGCGCCACCCCAGTCCAAATCAATACCGATTTTATAATTATTGCTTGAAAGGTAAACCATACCCGATGAGTCTCCGGGATTTGTTGCTTTATTTAAATCGATGGATGTAAAAGTAAAATCCATATTTTCTTTATCGAGAGGTCTAAATGTTATATCAGTAATTGCACTACGTGTTGTACCGCTGATAAAACCATCTATATAACCTGAAAACTCACCATTTTCGGAGGGTTCCAAAAAGAATTCTTCAATAACTCCGTTAAAATTCATTTCGCCTTTAACATAAGCATCGGAAGAATATTTTATTATATATTGGTTAAATGCCGAACCGCTGTAACCCAGTGTATAGACGTAATTGGCAGTTTCAACTGTTTTTGGAGAGCCGTTTACATTAATGGTCTTGTTTTCTGATGCAGTGACAACTACATCAAATGTTGCTGAACTGTTACCATATGTAATGGTAATGGTCTGGGTTCCTGCAGTTGTAAAGTATTCGGGCGAACAACTGAAACCTTCGTCAATGTTTTCGCTTGTACCATCGGGGTAAGAAACCCCTATAACAAGCCCCCTTGTATTAAGCTTTTCACCAACGCAATAGCTTTGTTTCAAAGGTAATGAAACAATACTTAAATCACCGGCAACAATTGGATCCCATTTGGAATAAAGACTTTTACTTGCGGCTGTAACTACTGTAGATGAGGTAATTTTTTCACCTGTTCCGTTTGGGCCTGTATACCAACCGGCAAATACAAGATTTTCTCTTTCGGGAACAGGAAGTGCACCATAGGTTGCGCCTGCAGTATATGTAAATGTCTTACGGTAGGTGTTATCTTTTGCATAATCATAGACGGCTTTTGAACGAATTTTGATATCAGAAACTGTTACATTGGATTGAGGTGTATTGTTGTCAAACCTTACCTGAATATAGCCGGTATTAGCGGGAGTTGTAAAACTCCACTCGTTAAGCCCATATTGATAAGCGTTTTTTGTTTCCAAAGAAACGTAATTACCTGTTGTATCAAAGTAAAATACAAAGGTTTCAAAACTTGTTGTAGTTCCGTTTGCTATGTAAGAAAACATATATTCTGTGTTTGCATCAACAGGCATTGAATAAAAAGCACCCACCGAGGTCATTGAAAATGATGTGAAAACCTCTGTATCTGTGGTGTTATTCGTAAGCACAAAACTACCATTCTCAACATCAGTTGTTAATGTACCATTGTAAGAACCGCTACCATCGTGTACCTTTAAATTAGCGTGATTCGCCCATTGTTCAAAAATAAAAAGATTGTCAAAAGTAAGCTCATACACTCCTGAAGCCGCATAAGTTACAGGTGTTAAAAAGCTTGTTAAAAGCAATACTGCACAAATAAATATAACTGAAATGCGTTTTAAAACTTTCTTCATACAAAAACCAGCCTCCGCTATTATAATAGCCAATACAAATATGATTTTATCATCAATACATTTTTTTCTCAATGTATTTTTGCAACAAAAAACGCTACACCTATTTAGTAAAAAGTGCATACTAAGTTAATAATTTACAACTATTTCCCCAAAAAACAAAAAATAACCACCGATTTCTCGGTGGTTAGAATTATCATTTATGTCCGAACTGTTGTTTCATTCGTTTTTCTTTAGAAAGAATTCTCTTTCTAAGACGGATGCTTTCCGGAGTAATTTCAACAAGTTCATCGTCACCGATAAACTCCATTGACTGTTCAAGTGAAAGTGTTGTTGGCGGAACAAGGCGCAAAGCATCGTCGCTGCCTGAAGCACGTGTGTTTGTCATCTGTTTCTTTTTACAAACGTTACAAACAACATCCTCATTCTTTGCACATTCGCCAACTATCATACCTTCGTAAACAGGAACACCGGGACCTACAAAAAGTCTGCCTCTGTCCTGAGTATTGAAAAGTCCGTAGCCTGTTGTTTCACCTGTTTCGTGAACAACAATTGAACCACGTTCACGCATCTGAATATCGCCTTTATAAGGCTCGTAACCTGCAAAAAGGTTGTTCATAATACCGTTGCCGTTTGTATCGGTCATAAACTCTGAACGGTAGCCGATAAGTCCACGGGCAGGAATCTTAAACTCAATATGAGTTGAACCGCCATCACGAACATCCATATTTTCAAGTTCGCCTTTACGTGAACCGATTTTCTCCATAACGGGACCAACATAGCTTTCCGGAACTTCAACAATAAGAAGCTCCATAGGCTCTAACAGTTCACCGTTGGGGCCATTTTTATAAATAACCTGCGGACGTGAAACCTGGAATTCATAACCCTGACGGCGCATTGTTTCAATAAGAATTGACAAATGCAACTCGCCTCTGCCGCTGACTTTAAAGGAATCTGTTGTTTCGGTTTCTTCAACACGCATACTTACGTTTGTTTCAACCTCTTTGAAAAGGCGTGCACGTATATTACGTGAAGTAACGAATTTACCTTCTTTACCTGCAAAGGGACTGTCGTTAACCATAAAATTCATTGAAATTGTGGGCTCATCTATTTTAACAAAGGGAAGCGGATCAGGGTTATCCTTGTCACAAACAGTTTCACCGATGTTAAGATCGGTAATACCCGAAACTGCAACCAAGTCGCCCATTTTTGCCTCTTTACATTCAACTCTTGCAAGACCTTCGAAATTATAAAGTTTTACAACTTTAACATTTTCCGTTGTTCCGTCCTGTTTGCAAAGAACCGCCTGCTGACCTTCTTTAACGCTACCGCGCTCTACTCTGCCAACACCAATTCTTCCAAGATAATCATCATAATCAAGGCTGGAGAAAAGAAGCTGCAAAGGTCCGTCCATCTCGCCTTGGGGAGGATCAATATTTTCAAGTATGGAATCAAGAAGCGGACGCATATCCCCTTCTCTGACATCCGAATCAAGTGAGGCGTAACCATCACGAGCTGATGCGAACACAACAGGAAATTCTATCTGATCATCATTAGCACCAAGTTCAATGAACAAATCAAGAACCTCGTCTATAACCTCAAGTGGTCTTGCACCCGGACGATCAATTTTATTAATAACAACAATCGCCTTTTTGCCAAGCGCAAGAGCTTTTTTCAAAACAAATCGAGTCTGAGGCATACAACCTTCAAATGCATCAACAAGCAAAAGAACGCCGTCAACCATCATCATAATACGCTCAACCTCGCCACCGAAATCGGCATGGCCGGGAGTATCAACAATATTAATCTTTACGTTTTTATAATGTATTCCCGTATTCTTTGAAAGAATTGTGATACCACGTTCTTTTTCAAGGTCGTTAGAGTCCATAACACGTTCATCGACCTGCTCATTCGAACGGAAAATACCGCTTTGATGAAGAAGCTGGTCAACGAGTGTTGTTTTGCCGTGGTCAACGTGGGCAATAATAGCAACGTTTCTTATATCTTCTCTTCTATCCACTGTTTTCACCTTCGCAATATTATAATGATATTCTGCTGTCAAGAAACCGAAAGTTTTTCTCGACAAAGCCGGTTTCGACACTCAAATAGTCATTATAAAAGATTTACACCTTTTTCTGCACATATTTTTTTCATATCCTCAGGCCACAAGGATGCCTGAACTTCGCCGATATGTAGTTTCCCCAAAAGAAGCATACATACTCTTGACTGACCTATACCGCCACCGATTGTAAGGGGCAAGGTACCATCAAGAATCTGCTTATGATAATCAAAACTTCTTCTTTCATCTTTTCCTGATTCTCTTAACTGATAGTCAAGAGACTTTTCATCAACGCGAATACCCATTGAAGAAATTTCAAAAGCATCTTCTAAAACTTCATTATAAATAATAATATCGCCGTTAAGCTGCCAATCATCATAATCGGGGGCTCTGCCATCGTGAGGTTTGCCGCTTTTGAGCTTATCACCGATTTTCATAACAAAAACCGTGCCGTGTTCTTTAGCAATTGCTCTTTCTCGCTCTTTTGCAGTGAAGTCAGGATACATATCCTCAAGTTCGGCGGTTGTTATAAAAAATACATTTCTTTCAAGTTTTGTATCTACCGCAGGGAAAGCCGCCTTAACTGTATCAAGGGTGTCACAAAGCGCATCAACTATTTTGGTAACGCAGGATTTAAGGAACTCCTCTGTTCTGTCACTACGTTCGATAACTCGCTCCCAGTCCCATTGGTCAACGTAAATTGAGTGAAGGTTATCCATATCTTCATCACGACGAATGGCGTTCATATCCGTATAAAGACCTTCGCCCGCTTGAAAACCATATTTTTTTAGAGCTGTTCTCTTCCATTTAGCAAGAGAGTGAACGATAACCGCCTCACCATCTTCGGGCATTGCTTTAACATCAAATGAAACTGCTCTTTCAAAACCGTTAAGATCATCGTTAAGTCCGCTTGACTTTGTAACAAAAAGCGGAGCAGAAATTCGCTCAAGATTAAGGGCAGCACAAAGATTATTCTGGAATGTATCCCTTGTGAGTTTAATTGCTCTTTGTGTATCTCTCATAGAAAGAGTTGCTTTATAGTTATCCTTTAAAACAAGCATACGAAGTTCCTCCTCATAAAAATAACTTAAATATTATATCACTCTGTATGTAGATAATCAAGATTTTTTAACTGGTTTTTGATAGAAAATACACAAATCCCCAACATCTCTTTTATTCACAATAACAAGTATATTCTGATTAATATTGAAAAACGACTTGTTTTTTGTTACAATTACCGCGGTGATTATATGAAATTCAACAATGTTCTCCTGGCAAGTGATTTTGACGGAACCTTAAAAAATGATGACGGCATAATAACCGAAGACGTAAAGGATGCTATTTCCCACTTCATGAAAAATGGTGGTTTTTTCACCGTTTGTACAGGAAGAATTTATCAGGGCTTTCACTTATATAGTCCTGAATATATTAATGCTCCCGTTCTTCTCGGAAACGGAGCTATGGCTTATGACTACGAAAAGCAAGAAGTAATTTTCAACGATGCTATCGGCGATGAAGGACTGGATGCAGTAAATGATATCTTAAGGCATTTCCCGGAAATCTCCATAGAGTTTTATAATTTTAATAAAGTGTGTGCTATAAATTTAAATAAACATTCACAACAACATTTTACAAGTCAAGGAATTGATTTTGAAATTGTGGAAGTTCCCGAAGATGCACCTTTACCCTGGACAAAAGTAATGATAGCCGCCCACGGTCATTCAAAAGAAGTTCAGGATATACTTGAAAAATATCCCGAAATAAATTTCTTGAGAACCACAGGAGACTACGTAGAAATTCTGAAAAAAGGTGTGGACAAAGGAACAGGACTTTTAAAATTAGCCAAGGCATTAGGTTGCCGACAAAGCGACACCTACGCCGCAGGCGATGGGTACAATGATGTTGAAATGCTGGTTGCATCTGCAGGCAGTTTTGTCCCGGAAAACGGCTCACAAGAAGCAATCAGCGTAGCAAAATATATAACACGCTCCAATAACAATGGCTGTATAGCTCACGCAATCGAAATACTTGAAGATATTTATTAATAAAAAGAAAAAACGTTCCGCCGAAAACTCAGCGGAACGTTTTGTTTTTAATTAGTGAACATCTTTGCAAGAAATTCCGTTATAGTAATAGCTGATAGAGGAATTGCCGTATGCTCTTACTGTGTAAGTGTATGTAACACCTTTTTTAGTTGATTTATCAAGGTAAGCAGTTGATCTTGTGTTGTTTACTTTACCAAGTAAAATCCAACCTGAGTTTGCAGTTTTGCGGTATACATAGTAACCCTGTGCACCGTCAACAGCTTCCCATGATGTTGTGATACCTTCTTTAGAAGATACAGACTTAACAAGTTCGGGTCTTTCAAGACGTCTGATTTTAACAGCATCATCATAGAAACTGCTGTATTTACCCTTTGAAACTGCAACTACAGTGTAGATGTAATCTTCGCCGGGAACTGCTTCATCATGATAGAAGTTTGCTTTTGTAGTTGTGCCAATAAGAGTCCATGCTTCGTCGCCTACAACCTTGGTGTAAACTCTGTAGTTATTTGCACCTTTAACTGCATTCCAAGCTACATAAACGCCGTACAAGCCGTTACTTGCTTTGATGTTTGCAGGAGCTGCAACATATCTGATTGTTTTACCGGGATCGTATGCGCTTAAACCTGCAGCGTTACGAGCTCTTACAGTATAGTTGTATAATACACCGCTTACAGCAGTTGAGTCAACATAACGTGTACCGGAAATTGTAGCAAGTAATACCCAGCTACCGCCTTCAGCACGACGGTAAACATTGTAAGATGTTGCACCGTCAACAACTGTCCAGTTGAAAACTACGCCATTAGTTCTGTTGCAGATACCCTTAATAACAGGTTTCTGGGGAACAAGCTGAGGAATTACCTGTGTGTCAATTACTTCTTTACAAACAGGGCAAACTTTATTCTTGTAACCTGAAGAATAAACAGATGCTTCGTGAACAACCTTCCAAGCTGCTGTTTTATGAGTACATGAGGGTTTTATGTAAAGAATTGAACGTGAAGTTGCAGTATCGGGTGTTGTAAAGCTACCGTCTTTTGCCTGAACAGTAACTTTATAAGTGTACATAACACCATCTTCAACGTCCTTATCCACATATTTTGTTGCGGTAGTGGTGGTAATAACAGCCTCTTCACCATCAGCACCTTCGGAACGGTAAACAACATAGTTAACAGCATCAACAGAAGCAGACCATGTAATTTCAACACCGTCAAAAGTGCATTTTAAATCTTTAAGTGCAGGAGCAACTGCTGCAAATGCTGATACACTGAAAACAGATAACAACATAAGCATTGATAAAATAATACTTAAAGTTTTTTTCATAATACTTCTCCTTTTATGTACATATTAAATTACGATTATATTATATCACTTTTTCAATTTTTAGGAAGTAGCATATTAACTAAAATATAACCAATTTTTTTGTGATAAAATTGCAACAAAATATTAAAAATGACAGGTATTTAATTTACGTGAAAATACAGCAGTTATGATACAGTTTTTAATCAGCTTTCAATTTCATTTCTTTACCATCTTTTAAAAGTTGACGAAGTGTGTCAGCGTCCCCTGCTTTCATTGCATCACTATATTTCTGAAGTTCAGCTATAATGTTATCAAGTTCAAAAACAAGGTTATCCTTGTTATCAAGAAAAAGCTCAGTCCACATATTCTCGTTAAGGTATGCAACACGGGTCAAATCCTTGTAACTGCCTGCAGAAATACCTTTTCTCTCAAGGGCAGACGGACTTTTCACAAATGCATTAGAAACAATGTGAGCAAGCTGAGAAGTAAACGCAATAAGTTTATCATGCTTTTGTGGAGTCATAACCGAAACACGACCGAATCCGATAGCTATAATCACCTCACGTGCGTTAGCTAAGGTTAAAATATCTTCATTTTCTTTTGGTGTTAATACAAACGGAGCGTTCCAGAACATAGTATCTTTAGAGTTTTCAAATCCCGAGAACTGTGTACCTGCCATAGGATGACCACCGACAAAAGAAAAACTATGTTTATCTGCAATTTCAAAACATTTTTCACACACAGATCGTTTTACACCTGCGCAGTCAATTACAGTTGCACCCTCTTTAAAAATCGCAGCATTTCTTTCAACATACTCAATAACTGCTTCAGGATAAAGCGGAATAAAAACATAGTCACAAGTTGCAAGTCTTTTTTCTGTCAATTCACCATCTATACTTTTGTCTGATACGGCATTTTTAATTACATCTTGATTTATATCGTAACCATATACTTTATATTCAGTATTCTTTTTTGCAGATTTTGCAAGTGAACCACCAATAAGACCAAGACCAACAATTCCAATATTCATATTTATTCCTCCGTTAATGAAAATACAAATAAAAAAACCTTGCAGTGATAAGACCGCAAGGAGAATATCAAACGATACAAAAAACAGCAGCACAGATCACTATCACTTATTTAACTAAGTAATAGTAATAATAGTATGTAACTGCAAAATTAGTTTTCATAACCGTCAACCTCAAATTTATTTTTTCTTATAGTAACACTGTGAAATAAATTTGTCAATAAAAAATAAAAAAGTCGAGTTAAAAAACCCGACTTTAGGCATATACCCTGAAAACTGAACAAAGGAAAAGCGAAAGAAACAAACGAAATGGTCAAGCCCTCGACCTATTAGTACTGCTTAGCTGAACATGTCACCATGCTTACACATGCAGCCTATCAACCTCATAGTCCTTGAGGGGTCTTACTAACTTAAGTTATGGGAAATCTTATCTTGG
>JAZNLH010000034.1:0-2233 GCA_045578985.1 Acutalibacteraceae bacterium
GCCTGACAGAGTGATAGAGAAAAGTTTACCTTTTACATTACTGTTAACGGCACAAAGCTGTTAACAGTATTTTTATTTATGGAGGAATAACAAATGAACAATTTTAAATATAAGACATTATTCAAAGCGATTTCAGAGCAAATAGATTTACCTGATAACGCTGTAATTGCGGATTTAGGCTGTAAAGATGCAACATTTCTTTTGGCTTTTCAAGAAGCTTTTCCTAACAAAATTAAGTCAGCTATAGGTGTAGATATAACTGATAAATGGTTCGAAGATGTTAAATATGATAGCCCTATAGAGTTAAAGGTTATGAATTGCTCGAAAAAACTTAATTTTGATGATAACACCTTTGATTTTGTATTTACAAAGGATATGTTTGAATGTGTATCCGATAAGGATTTTTTAGTAAATGAAATTTACAGAATTTTAAAACCGGGTGGAGTTGTGATTTGCGTAAACTGTGATTGGGATAGTGTTGCATACAATGGTGAAAACAAAGAACTGATCGCCAAAGCAATTCACGCATACGCTGTAACAAAGCAACCTTGGATGGATGACCTTGATAGTTGGATTGGCAGAAGAATGTACGTTTTTTTCAATAAAAGCCAACTATTTGAAAGTTATGTGAGCGTACACAATGTTATTGAAACTGAATATACAGAAGGTACTTTCGGTTTTGATTTAAGTTCGGATATCGCTTGGCTCTATAAAGAAAACACAGGAACTCTTAGCAAGGAAGAATATGATGAATTTATTTATAATCTGAAATCGGCACAAGAAAATGGACTGTACATTTTCTCAAAACCCTATTATATTTATAAAGGTGTGAAAAAATATAATAGGACTTGAACCTGTTCTATAAAGATACTCTCCCACGACAGTTGCATTGCCGAGGGAGAGCACCTTTTTGAATGAAGGATTTAAAATCTATTTCAAAACAGAAATTGCATCGGAGATAGTTTTTTCAAAAGCTTCTCGTCCGTACTTATCAACCTCTGCTTTATTTTTTTCACCGTGGGTAAGGCAACCTGCACCGCCGATACATCCGCCGACACATGCCATACCTTCAATAAAGTTTGCCTGAAGTGCATTCTTGCTTTTCTTAAGAAGTGCAATTCTGCATTCTTCAATACCGTCGCAAGAAACAGGCTTAAACTCAAAATCAGTTATATTCTGCTCTTTAATCGCTTGAGTTACTGCGTCAGTAAGACCACCGCTACGAGCAAAAATTCTGCCGAAATATGAGGCATTATCAAGCACATCTTCTTCGAGAGTTGTGATATCAATATCACGGCTATCAAAAAGAGCCTGCAATTCTTCAAAGGTCAGAACAGCATCAACATAAGGCTTTGCACTTTCAAGCTGTGCTTCTGCTTTTTTAGCAGTACAAGGTCCTATGAAGATTGTTTTTGCATTTTCGTCAGTTTCTTTTATATACTTTGAAATTTCAACCATTGGTGAACAGTTGTGAGAAATAAAAGGAACTAAATCGGGAAATGCAGATTTTATGTAAGATACAAATGCAGGACAGCAGGAACTTGTAAGAAAACCTTTTTCGGTAAGTTCTTTTGCTTCGCTCATAGCAACCATATCTGCACCTAAAGCTGCTTCAACAACAGTGTGAAAGCCCATCTTTTTAAGTCCTGTTATAACCTGACCTAATTTTGCATAAGAGAACTGACTTGAAATTGAGGGAGCAACAACTGCATAAAGCTTGTAGTTTCTGCCTTGTTCGCTTTTCTTAATAAGGTCAACCACATTAAGAATATATGATTTATCTGAAATTGCACCAAAGGGACACTGATATACACAAGCACCGCAAGCGGTACATTTATCGTTGTCGATAGATGCAGCATTATCATCATTTATTGAGATGGCCTTTACCTTACATGCAATCTGACAAGGTCTTTTGCGGTTAACAATTGCAGAATAAGGGCAAACCTTTGCACACTGACCGCACTCAACACATTTTGACTTATCAATATGAGCAACGTGATTATGGTCGAAAGAAATTGCACCACGTTTACATACATCTTCGCAACGGTGAGCAAGACAACCTCTGCAGGAATCTGTTACTTCATATCCTGCGGCAGGACATTCATCACAAGCAATATCAATAACCTGAATAACATTTGGGTTTTCAGGGTCACCGCCCATAGCAATTTTAACACGCTCTGAAAGAATAGCACGTTCTTTATAAACGCAACAACGCATTGTGGAGGTTTTACCG
>JAZNLH010000035.1:0-76892 GCA_045578985.1 Acutalibacteraceae bacterium
TTTTGAACGGTTATGCGCCGTTTTTAAAGCCGCTTAAGAGTCAATTGTTGAAATACAGATAGTCATTTCTTCTAATACATCTAAGAATACTCTTACAGTATCTAGTGCCGTAAAGGTTGTGATGTTATTTTCTGCAGCGCAGCGGCGCAAGATATAGCCGTCTGTCTGCTGCTCTTTTGAATGAATATCCTTTGTATTGATAACGTAGGTTACAAAGCCTTTTCTCATATGGTCTAAGATTCCGTCGGGGCCGTCATCAACTGTTTTTTCACGAGTTCTGATGCCGTTTTCCTTTAAGAACTTAGCCGTACCGCCTGTTGCTTCAATATTAAAGCCTAAGTTATAGAAACGCTTGATTAAGGGCAACGCTTCTTCCTTATCATTATCCGCAATTGTTGTAAATACTGTGCCGTAGTTTACAACGTGCATATCTGCAGCCTGAAGTGCTTTATATAAAGCTCTTGTCAACGTGTCGTCATAACCGATTGCCTCGCCTGTTGATTTCATTTCAGGAGAGAGATATGTGTCAACACCGCGGATTTTCGAGAATGAAAAGGCAGGAACCTTTACATACCAGCGATTCTTTTCTTTGGGGTAAATTTCTGTAATACCCTGTTCCTTTAATGACTTGCCTAAGATAACCAATGTACCGATGTCAGCTAAGCTATATCCTGTCGCTTTTGACAGGAAAGGAACTGTTCGAGATGATCTGGGGTTAACCTCGATAACGAATACGTTGTCATCCTTATCAACAATAAACTGGATATTATAAAGACCTACAATTCCAATACCTAAGCCTAAACGTTTGGTGTAATCTAAGATTGTATCCTTAACCTTTTGTGAAATACTGAATGTGGGGTAAACTGATATTGAGTCGCCTGAGTGGATACCCGTACGTTCAACGTGTTCCATAATACCTGGAACAAAAATGTCTGTACCGTCGCAAACTGCATCAACCTCAACTTCCTTACCGATAATGTATTTATCTACCAATACGGGCTTGTCCTCGTGGATTTCTACGGCTGTCTTTAAGTAGTGACGAAGACCTTTTTCGTCAGCTACGATTTCCATAGCACGTCCGCCCAAAACGTATGAGGGACGAACCAGTACGGGATAACCGATTTCCTCTGCTGCACGGATACCGTCTTCAATCTTTGTAACCGCCTGACCATTGGGCTGAGGAATCTTTAACTCTTCCATGATTTTTTCAAAAGAGTCACGGTTTTCAGCGCGCTCGATTGCTTCGCAGTCTGTGCCGATTAACTTAACACCGCGCTTCATTAAGCCTTCAGCTAAGTTAATAGCAGTCTGTCCACCAAGGGATGCTATAACACCCATGGGCTTTTCAAGCTCAACAACGTTCATAACATCTTCAACTGTTAAAGGCTCAAAGTATAGCTTGTCACTGGTTGTGTAGTCTGTTGAAACTGTTTCGGGGTTGTTATTTATAATAATTGCTTCATAACCGGAATTTTTGATTGTTGTTACTGCGTGAACTGTTGAATAGTCGAATTCAACACCCTGTCCGATACGGATGGGACCTGCACCGATAACAACTATTTTCTTTTTATCGGTGAGTTTGGAATCGTTCTCACCGGAATATGAAGAATAGAAGTAAGGAATGTATGCATTTGTGTGGCAAGTATCAACCATACGGAATGCAGGGAACATATTGTTATCCTTACGAATATTATAGATTTCAATTTCTTCTGTTTTCCAGAGTTTTGCAATAAATTTATCACCGAAGCCCATTTTCTTTGCTTCAAGAAGAACGTCGGTATTGCCGATATTTTCTTTGAGTTTGTTTTCCATATCAACAATTTTCTTAATGGACTCAAGGAAATATGCAGTTATTTTTGTAACATCGTGAATTTTTTCAATTGTAACACCGCGACGGATAAGTTCTGTTACTGCGAAGATGTTATCATCCTTAAATTCTTCAATGTATTCGAAAAGTTCTTCTTCGCTCATATTATCAAATTTAGGAAGCCAGAAGTGATATGCGCCTGTTTCAAGAGAACGAACAGATTTAAGAAGACATTCTTCAAGGTTTGAACCGATTCCCATTACTTCACCTGTTGCTTTCATCTGTGTGCCGAGTGTGTTGGCAGCAGATGCAAACTTATCAAAGGGGAAACGGGGAAGTTTAGCAACGATATAATCGAGTCTGGGTTCAAATGCCGCTGTTGTGTTAGCAATAGTAATATCTTCAAGAGCCATACCAACCGCAATTTTTGCAGTAACTCTTGCAATGGGATATCCGCTTGCTTTTGAAGCGAGTGCAGATGAACGTGAAACTCTGGGGTTAACTTCTATAAGGAAATATTCGCTTGATTCGGGGTTAAGTGCAAACTGAACATTACAACCGCCCTCGATTTTAAGTTCACGGATGATTTTGATTGCACTGTCGTTAAGCATTTTAAGGTCGTGGTCGTTAAGTGTAAGAATGGGAGCCACAACAAGAGAGTCACCTGTATGAACACCAACGGGATCGATATTTTCCATACCGCAGATGGTGATAGCATGGTCATTAGAGTCACGCATAACTTCGAACTCAATTTCTTTATAGCCCTTAACACTTTTTTCAATAAGAGCCTGGTGTACGGGTGAAAGTTTGAAAGCATTTGTGCCGATTTCAATAAGTTCTTCTTTATTTGCAGCAAAACCGCCACCTGTACCGCCAAGGGTAAACGCAGGACGAACAACAACGGGATAACCGATTTTTTCAGCTGCTTCAATAGCTTCTTCAAGGCTATAAGTAATTTCTGAAGGAATTGTAGGCTCACCTATTGACTGACAAAGCTCTTTGAAAAGCTCACGGTCTTCTGCACGTTCAATACTTTCGCTGCTTGTACCGAGAAGTTCAACACCACATTCTTTAAGGATACCTTTCTTTTCAAGCTGCATTGCAAGGTTAAGACCTGTCTGACCGCCGATACCGGGAACAATAGCATCGGGTCTTTCGTATCTCAAAATCTTTGCAACATATTCCAACGTAAGAGGTTCCATATAAACCTTATCAGCAATGGAAGTATCTGTCATAATTGTTGCAGGGTTTGAGTTTGCAAGGATTACTTCATAACCCTCCTCTTTAAGAGCAAGGCAAGCCTGTGTACCTGCATAGTCAAATTCAGCAGCCTGACCGATAACGATAGGGCCTGAACCGATAATCAAAACTTTTTTAATGTCTGTTCTCTTTGCCATTTGAGAAGCCTCCTAAATTTATATCAATTGAATAATTAACCAGTTTTAAATGCGTAATGCGTAATTCGTAATGCGTAATTATCGGGGCAAGCCGATTATAATTTTATTTCTTATAAACTACTTTACCGTCACACACTGTCAAAACACACTCACTCTCCACCGGCATACCCTCAAAAGGTGTTGCTTTGCCTTTGGAAAGGAAATCTTTTGAATCCACAACCTTTTTTTCAGCCAATTTCCATACTGTGTAGTCGGTACCTAACGGAATATCGAATCTTTTTCTGGGGTTTATCGCCAGGAGTTCTATGAGTTTTTCGAGAGTTATAACACCTGTTTTAACAAGGTTTGTATACATAATCTGAAAAGCAGTTTCAAGACCTACTATTCCGAATGCACTACCTGCAAGACCTTTGCTTTTTTCTTCAGCGGAATGAGGTGCATGGTCGGTGGCTATCATATCAATAGTACCGTCCTTTATGCCTTCAATAAGTGCTAATCTATCTTCTTCTGAACGAAGTGGCGGATTCATTTTAAAGCTACCGTTCTCCTCCAGATCGTTGTCGTCAAGCACAAGGTAATGGGGTCCTGTTTCGCAAGTTACGTCAAGCCCTTCAGCCTTTGCTTTTCTTATAAGCTCAACGCTTTCTTTCGCAGAAATATGGCACACGTGGTATTTACAGCCGATTTCTTTTACAAGACGTAAATCTCTTTCAATGGGTTTCCATTCACTTTCACTGCATATGCCTTTGTGACCGTGTTCTTTAGCATATTCTCCGTCGTGGATGTAACCGCCGAAAAGGAGCGAATTATCTTCACAATGAGCAACTATTGTTTTACCTAAGCGTTTCGCTTCAAGCATCGCTTCACGCATAAGTTCCTCACTCTGAACTCCCCTGCCGTCATCGGAAAACGCAAAGCAATTTTCAGCCATGCCTTGCATATCGGAAAGTTTCTCGCCCTTTTGCCCTACGGTAATAGATGCATAAGGATAAACGTGAATAGTTGCATCGTTCTCTATAATGTCGGTCTGCGCTTTAAGATTCTCTACACTGTCGGGAACAGGGTTTAAATTAGGCATTGTGCAAACTGCGGTGTAACCACCGTGTGCCGCTGCATCGCACCCTGTTTTAACCGTCTCTTTATAAGAAAAACCCGGCTCACGAAAATGCACATGCACATCGCAAAAACCGGGAAAAATAATATATTCTGGAGAATTAAAAACAGAAAGACCAATAGAAGAAGTCAAGTGAGCCGCAACGTTTGAACAGAACTTTTCAGAGTCTGTCCCCATTGCAGCTATATTTATTGTTTTAGCCTTTAATTGCTTAGTCATAAAAATCCCTTCCAATAAAAAAAGCCTTGCTTCACGGCAAGGCTCGAACACACAAAAGCATTGATACAGTCGCACCTGTACCGAATAGATTTATATTCTAATCTTGCCGATATCTCGTACCGTCTTAAAGATCCTAAATATAATACCAAACACGCTACTTTTTGTCAATAGAAATACACCCTTTTTTGACAGAAAAACAGCAGATGTTTTTCAAGGGATTTTTTGTGTTTTTTTGTAAATTTTAACTAAATGATATTTAGCACCGGCGAAAACTGTTAAGAAATACTGAATTAAAATGCAAAATGAAAATTTGCGAGGCTGTTCCGATTATATTACTTCGCGTAAAACAACTAACTGTCGTAGAGGTCTGGTTTACCTGAACCCTACGGTAGTTGATTATATTTTTTAACAATTTTTACAACATTTTTTTGCAATTGAATCTTACGACCTTTACATAAAGTTACGGTGGTGCGAAGCCTATCCTTCCTACGCGTAGCGTAGGAAGGGGAACCGCTCTTGAATTCAGTCGCTTTTTATATTGTTGCTCGGGGTGGTGGAAGGTACCATACAACCAACTAAATATCAAGTTCAAAGTAGGGTACCACCCACCGTTCCGACCATCCTCATTAAAACATTCGATGTATGTCACGCTTTAAACTGTATAAAAACAAAACTTTATCAAAGAACGGTCCCCCCTCCTACAAGCCTTTGGTTTGCAGGAGGGATAGGCTTCGCGATAACTCAGTTTATCCCAATGCAAAATTAACAACCTGCTGATAGTCAACAATAGTCAATTCTTCGTCTTGGTTAATATCGGCTGCCAGAAATTCATTACCTGTTAAATCTTTATGTCCGTTAACTGTCAAAGAAACACTATAAGCATCCAGCACATCAACTGCACTATCACCGTTAATATCACCTTCAACAATTAAAGTGTATGTAGTTTCTGTTGATGCATCAGCATCTTGAATTTGTAACTGTGAACCTGTGCCATACCAACAGTTGTTTTGGTATTCATACGAAGGAGTTAAAAGGTAATTTGTATTTTCATTTATGTGTACTATTTCCAAGAAATCACGGCATACAAATCGCTTTGTGTATATCAGATTATTATCAAAATTTACATGTGTATCGGGTAGTGCAAACATATAATAAAGTCTGTTTTCACACATAGAGCTTGTAACGGCTACTTCGCTTACAACTTTACCATCAATGTCTTTATCCGTACTTGTCATAACACAGTAATAGTAAGGATAAGGTTTTGAATCATCAGGATTAAATGTTTTTTCGGTATAACCATTAAGCAAGATGTCATTACCGATTTCATTATCATACGAACCATACCATTGATACGTTCGGTTGAAACCACGTGCATTGAATTCAAGCGGCTTGTATGAATACTTATCCCATATGGGTTCAATATCTTCCACAATAGCAGTTTCTTGTGATATGTTTATGAACTTAATATCATTTTCCTCTGCCCATTGTTTCGCATAACTTTCTTCACTTGCTGTGCCGTAAACTACATATTCAATAAATTCGTTTTTGTAGTCTGTTGCAGGGACACAGTATTGTAAAGTTGAAGGGAGAGAAAGTTCTACTGATACAGGACAATAATAAGGAGAATATATCGGTCTAGTTTCTCCGTTATAAACGGTTAAAGTATTAGGCAAATCATATATGTATTCAACATTGGAGAATTCAAGGCGTTTAATAGCTGAATGTTGAAAAGCATTCTTTCCGATTGTTGTGAATGCTGGTAAATCAAGTTCAGTTAAAGAACGACATTCGTAAAACAATAGTTCTGATGAACTTGGATCATCCTTTTTATATGAAACACTTTCATTAAAATCATCATATGTAAGGAAATCGGCTTTTGGAGCATATATAACCCCAAGGGAAGAAAAATCAGAAAATGCTTGTGCTCCAATCTGTTCACAATTAGGTAAATAAATTTCACCAATATAACTACCTGTGTTCCAAAAAGCTTCTTTACCAATAGATTTAACTGCTGGGAAATTCATCCATGATAACTTGCATTTATTGAATGCACGCATCATTATTTTTTCGCAATTGGGGAAATCCAATTCTATAACATTTTTTAAATCAACAAAAGAATAATACCCAAGAACTTTTATATTTTCCCCTGCAATAAACTCTAAAGTTTCACTTCTCATAAATGGACCAATTTGTTCATTAGGATCTTTTTGAATTCTATCGAAAATTTCAAATGTTGCACCAAGATATTCAACGGTATCAGGAAGTATTATTCCATAAAGTTCAGCTGTATTAAAACCACTGCTATATGCAATTTCTTTTACCATTACTCCATTTATAATCTCAGGGACTTTAAGATATTTTACAGTACCCGTATATCCTGTTATTATACCATCATCAGTAATTGTAAACATATCATCAGTTCCAAGAATCAATGAGCATATGTCTTTTGTTACATAATTACTTCTGTTACCATTTTTGTATGCTACAGCTCTGATTCTTAAATCATCATCTAAGAAGCGAATTGGTTCTGTATATAAGGTTCCGTTTGTTGGAGAAGGATAAGAGTAATCTGTAGTATAGTATATTTCAGCACCATCTTCCGATGATAATTCTAAACAAACCTCACCTACATATCGACCTGAATCAAGACTAAATGTAGGTTCTTCTACTGTATCTAATTCAAACAATTTTAATGGGTTTATAATACCACTACCAAATAAATCTGTTACATATTTTTCATCTGTTCCGTCTCCGCTATTTTTGATTATTCGAACACGATCGTTAAATGGTACTGTTTGATGGGTAGCATAAAACATAGCATACACACTTGCTGTGAAAGGTGATGAAAAAGAGGTACCCTCTACAAAATAAACTTTGTTATTTAAATGCAGTAAAGGCATATCTTCGCCTGGTGCTAATACATCAACAGGTTGACCATAAGCAGTAAAATCTGTGGGTATATGGTTTTTATTAGAAGCACCTACAGAAATAACTTTTTCAGATGTGTTAAGAGGTGTTGCATTAACAATCCCTAAATCACCAAGCAGATTTCCTGCTCCAGCAACAATTATACAAGATTTAGAATAGGCATAGTCAATTATAGTAGCCATCATACTATATTCACCAGGAAGAATAAAACTACAGTTGACTACATCTGCACCATTGTTTACGGCTTGTAAAATTGCCGTACACGCAAGAGCAAAACTCTCGATACCACCGTAACTATTCAAACAACGATAAACAGCAATTTTTACATTTGGTGTAGTACAGTTGGCAATAACGCTTGAAACCATAGTTCCGTGTCCATCATAATCCTGTTCAGAACCCTCGTCACCATCACCGGCATTATTAAAGCCAGTCGGTATTAGTCTGTTTTGTAAATATTGGGAATTTAAATCCACACCGGTATCTACAACAGCTACAACAACTTCAGGCAAGTTTAGAGCTTTGTACTTTTCCAAAACCAAATCTATTCCTGTCGCTTCTAAATACCATCCGGTTTTATAATCTTCATAAGTTGCTTCAAAACCGTCGTCAGATTCTTCTGATGTTAAAGTAACAGCATTGTAAGAAATATCATATTCAACGGAAATAATATTTGGATCGTTTTTGTATTGCTCGTAGGCAAAATTTGTATCTTTTTCGTTTTCGAATTGAACAATATAGAAATTAAAGAAACCGCTTGCAATATCAATGGCGTTATATGTATCAATAGGTTTATTTGATTGTACAATAAGACGAGGACAATAATTAATTTTTATTTCTTCGTCTATATTTTCCAGTATTTGTTCTTCCTCAATAAAATCGGGAGTAACAAACTCGGAATCACTATATTCTGTTACCATTTCATTTACATCTTCGCAGAATTCCTCGATATTTTCTGTAGAAACAGTTTCTCCTGTTGCCGACACAGGAATACAGATAATTGATGCAAGTAATGAAATACATAAAATAAAACTTACTATTTTCTTCATTTGCTACTCCTTCTTTCGTAATATACTTTCTCAACTTTATAGTAGTTTTTTTCAATATTTGATTCAATAATCTTTACGAAACGCAAGAAAAAGTGATACGAAACGCAGAAAAAACACCTGACACATCATTGAGTCAGGTGCATTCAGTTATAAATTATTTTCTTAAAATCATTACTGTTGAAGTAAATTCTTTGTTTTGTTCATCGTATTCCCAGTTGTAATCGCCATCATAGTTTTTAAGAGCGGATTTTATGCTTTTTATTCCCAAGCCGTGTTGTTTTTTATTAGCCTTACTTGATTTAAGGCTGTTGCCTTGAGTAACGGGTTTGGTATCACAACTGTTAGTAACTACAATAACATCGTAGGTGTTTCTGTGGTCTGTTTGAAGATGAATTGATTTTCCTGTAGATTTTTCTGCTGATTCCAAGGCATTATCAAGGAGATTACCAAGAATTGAAACAAGGTCAAACATCTGAACACCTGACAGGTTAGATAACCTTACATCATAATCAAAGCTAACACCTTTAATCTCACACTCGGTTATGTATTTATTGATTATAACATCAAGGTTATGGTTACCGCTTGAAGCCTGACGGCTATACTTATTTAAATCAGCGGTTAGGCGCTCTAAGTATTCGATAATATTTTCATCATCTGTCATATTGCGTATTGCCTGAAGATGATTTTTAGTATCGTGAGCATAAACCATAAGGTTATTGTTTTGTCGTTCAAGAATTTCAAAATATTTGTTATCCGTTTCTTGAGCTTGTTTGATGGCACGAAGTTCGCTCAACTCTTCATCCCTTTGGGTTTCTCTTTGCTGAACCATACAAGAACCAACAACAACTAACAAAATCGCTACGCATAATACTGATAATAATATTTTAAGTGTATACGATAAATCTAAAGAAAATGAAATTATAAGGAAAACGCCACAAGTTATCAAAAGAATTGCAGGAAAAAGAAAAAGCAAAAATGATATTTTTTGCTTTTTGACAGTTTTAGTTATTATGTTTGAAATGGTTTTTAGTATAAAAAACATTGTTGATTTAGACACGGAAAGAACAATGAGATACTGGAACGAATTGTCAACAAAGGAATAAAACTCATCTTCTGCAAATGCAGAAACAACCCAGATAACCATAACTTCAGAGAAGAAGACAACGGCATATAAAATAAAAGTGTAAATCAATGAGGGAATTATTTTATTTTTGTATAGTGTGAAATTGAATACAAAATGAAATATTACAAATGCAATTAAATTAACAACAACATTATAATCAAATGCAAGGTTTATGGCGCACATAACCATATAACCGATTGTTATAATAGCAAAATTACGCAGCTTCTTTTTTGTGGGGGCTATACTTTCATAAAACTCAAAGGAAATTAAACCTTCAACAAACTGCAAAAGCACATTTAAAATCGCAGTGTTCAATATAAATCCCCCTTCAAGTAATTAAACCAATATTTTCTGAAATCTGCCTGTTTTCGTGTGGCTACAGAAATTCTGTCACCGTTTACATATACTTCGGAATAGTCGTACTTGGTAACGTGATGAACGTTGATTATAAAGCTGTTGTGAACAATATAAAAATATGGTTGAGTAAGCTTTTTCACCCATTCATCCCATGAATCTTTAACAACATAATTGCCGTTGACGGTTACGATTGTGGTTTTCCGATTTTCACGTTTTACATAGCAGATATCGTTAACGGAAATTTTGGTGTGTTCAGAACCCTGTTTTAAATAAATATCAACAAGCATTGTGTTTAAAAACTCCATAGCTTTATCAAGCCCTGAATAAAGTCTTTTTATATCAAAGGGCTTATTGAAAAATCTGAATGCACTTAAATCCATTGCATCATCCTGAAACTCGCTATAGTTGGTTACAAAAAATATGATTATATTTTTGTTGCGTTTTTTAAGAACCTCGGCTAATTTAATGCCGTTAACATCATCCATTTGAATATCTAAAAAAGC
This sequence comes from Acutalibacteraceae bacterium, assembly GCA_045578985.1. Taxonomy (GTDB): domain Bacteria; phylum Bacillota; class Clostridia; order Oscillospirales; family Acutalibacteraceae; genus DTU089. The sequence continues at coordinate 10,495 of JAZNLH010000035.1, forward strand.
AAGGTCAAATATTACATCACTTTCAATAACAGAGCCGGATGTTTCACTCTCAATTATTTTACAATTAACAAGGTGCTCTTCCATATATTTATTAACTGCCGTACTCAATTCAGCCAAAGCAGTTTTGTTATCATCACAAAGCAATATGTTCATTCAATCACCCCTTATACTACGATTTTACCATTTAGAGTAAAACAAGTCAATTTACAATAAAAGTGTAAAATATGCCATAAAAAAGTCAATAAAAATGACGAAATGCAAGAAAAACACGTCGAAATGCAGGGAAAAGTAAATTCTAAAATATATCGATAACCTGTTTTGTAACTTTCACCAAAACATCCACTTCAATTTCGTCAATTTGAAAAGTATTAATTATTGAATATATTTTACTTATAGTATAAAATGAAGTAATAAATATTAAAGCAAAATGAAGGCGGTGAGAGTTTGGGAAACAATGCATTTGTATACACATTCCAAAAAGGTTTCAACTATTCCCAGGACGGACCCGGTAACCGCCTTGTGTATCATCTTACCGGTTGCAATTTAAAATGCCCTTGGTGCTCGAATCCCGAAGGGTTACATATAACTGACACAGCTACAAAAACAGACATTGATGACATTGTAAAAGAAGCCGTTAGTGCTAAAATGATATTCATTGACGGTGGCGGTGTTACCCTTACAGGCGGTGAAGTCACCTGTCAGAAGGATGCGGTTTTAAATCTTTTAAAAAGATTAAAAGAGAACGACGTTCATACCTGCATAGAAACCAACGCTTCTCTCCCCTGTTGCGAAGAAGTTTTCGACACGGTAGATTATATGATAGCGGACTTCAAATCGCCATTCGCTGATAAAGTCCGAGATATTCTCGGAGCTGATATTGAAACCATAAAGAAAAATCTTATTTACAGAACCAAAACAGGAAAGCCGCTGCTTATAAGAATTCCGCTTATTCATTTTTTCAACTGCGGCGAAGAAAACGCCAAAGCCTTCGGCGAGTTTTTCACAGAGTTAGAAACTTTAAGCCGGAATAATTTATTTTTTGAAATACTTACATATCACGAATTCGGAAAAGAAAAGTACACTAAACTTGGTATGGAATACAGTGTCACGGACGGCTATGTTTCAGATGATGATGTGAAAATTCTTTTAACCGAACTCAAAAACAGAAACTTAAAAATAATCAACACCTGAGGTGATTTTATGTATAAATTTGACCCTATTAAAACAACAGAATCCGCAAAACTTCTTTTTAAAGAAGAACGTGCAATAAACCATCTTGAAGGTTGGTTTATCGTTAAAGAAACCGAGCAGAAATATGATGCTCAATACAAAGAGCTACCACCCATGCGAAGAGCTGCAGAAAGGTTCCGCGAAGCTGTTAAAGCTCTGCCTTTAAGCATCAGCGATTATGCTATTTTTGCAGGAACGCAGCGTGATGCATTCGCAAGAAGCTATGCTCTTATAAACCCTTCTTTCCGTGTTGAAACTTTCGCAGGTTACTGCGACCCTACGGCAGTTTATGACGATATTGACCCTACAGAAGAATTCCCCAAAGAGCGCATTGATGCTTTAAGGGCACTTGACAAAGAAACCGACTATGTAAAAAGCCTCAGCGCAGTTTACGATAGTTGCGAAAACCTCACAGGTGAAGTTGCTTTCTTTATTGAACAGGTTACGGGTCATCTTATCCCCGATATGCGCTATCCTTTAAAATACGGTGTAAAAAAGATGCTCGCCGATATTGAAGAAAAGCAGAAAACTGCAAATGCAGAGCAGAATGATAACTACGAAGCAATGAAAGTTGCCCTTGACTGCGTGCTTATTCTCGCAAAGCGATATAAAGATATAGCGGACGAAAAACTTTTATCCGCTGACGGTGAAAGAAAAGAACAGTTAAAACTCCTTTCAGACACCCTTGCAAAAGTCCCCGAAAACGGCGCAGAAACTCTTTATGAAGCAATTCAGAGTTTCATACTTCTGTGGGAGATTATGTGTCTCGAGCAAGCACCCAACCCCTTTGCTTTCTCGGTTGGTAATGCTGACAGAATTTTCGAACCTTACAGAGCAAACGACGGTCTTTCAAGAGATGAAACCGCCGCACTCTTTAAACACTTCCTCGTATTTTTCAATGTTGCCGACAGAAGCTGGGCAATCTCCCAGAACCTTATTGTAAGCGGTCGCGACAAAGACGGAAACGACCTTACAAATGATTCTACATACGCTTTACTTGATGCGTATTATGATATGAATCTTCCTCAGCCTATTCTCTCAGTTAAACTTCACAAAAGCACTCCCGAAAAACTTTACGAAGAACTTGGTAGATTTTTATTCACACCCGGTTGCCTCACCCCCTCATTCTTCAATGATGACTCACTTTTCAAAGTTTTACCTGAAGCAGGCATAGATATTGACGATGTTGTTGACACATCAATTGCAGGTTGTCAGGAGCCTCTGATTATGGGTAAAGATAACGGCAACACAACAAACAGTTGGTTCAATTTAGGTAAAGTTCTTGAACTTACACTTAACAACGGTTATTCAACCATAACAGGCGAAAAAATCGGCACTGTTTGCGAAGAAACCGATGCACTTACCGCACTAAAAAATATCAGAGAACGTTTTTACAAAAACGCACAGTATTTCTGTAATGAAATGGTAAAAGCAGCTAACGGTTGTTCTCGAGCTATTTCACATCTTCCCGTACCCTTCTTAAGTACTGTTATGGGCGGTATTGAAAGCGGTTACGATACAAGAGATACTGTTCACCAAGGCACAAAATACAATGGTAGTGGTTGCCTTATCCACGGAACAAGTGTTGTTGCAGACTCCTTTATTGCTATTGATAAACTTATAAAAGAACGCCCCGAAGATGCAGAAAATCTTCTTAATGCACTTAGAAACAATTTTGAGGGTTACGAGGAATTACGAGAATTCTTGCTCTCTGCACCTAAATTCGGAAACAATAATGAAGAAGTTGACCGTGAAACTGCCGAACTCACTTCAAAAATTGCCGATATGGTAAGAGCGCAGAAAAACTATCTCGGCAATAACTTCCGCCCCGATTTTTCAACTCCCTCAACACACCTTCTTTATGGATATTGGGTAGGTGCACTTCCCTGCGGAAGAAAATCACGCGATATGCTCAACTATGGTGTTGACCCACTTTACGGCGAAGCTCAGAACGGACTTGGTTTCCGTACACTTTCACTTATGAAACTGCCTTTCAATAAAATGTGTGGCGGCTACGCTTCCCACTTTGGTATTGACCCCAAATACTTTATGAGTAAGGATTACGAGGGTAAAGGCGTTGAATTCCGCGATAAAGTTATGAATCCCTTGTTCTTCAACGAACTCAATGAAAATGTGGCTCCCTTCTACTTGTATGTAAATGTAACTACTGCTGAAATCCTCAAAAAAGTTCTTGCAGAGCCTAAAAAATATGCTCCAAGCGGTGTTTATATTATGAGAATCCACGGCACTTTCGTTAACTTCCTTGACCTTTCCCCTGCAATTCAGCAGGATATTATCCGCCGTCTTGACCCTGCTTCAACAAACATCGGGTGCTGAGTATGAATATTTTAGGAATTGATATAGGAACAACAACCATAACCTGCCTTTTACTGAACACAGACAAAAAAGCGGTTACCAAAAGTTGTACTTTAAAGAACGACAGTTTTATCGACGGTGAATCTTTTGAAAAACTTCAAGACCCTGAAATTATAATAAACACAGTTAAAACCGCCATAAAAGAAGTTTGTGCTGATATCACACCCAATGCCGTAGGTGTTACGGGTCAGATGCACGGCATACTTTACCTTGATAAAGAAAACGCACCTTGTTCACCTCTTATGATATGGCAGGATGAACGCGGTAACGAAATCTACAAAGACGGTAAAACCTATGCTGAATTTCTTACAGAAAACACAGGTATAAAAGCGGCGACAGGATTCGGTCTCACATCTCATTTTTATAACATCGTAAATAACCGAGTACCCAAAAATGCGGTTATGCTCTCGACCATTCACGATTATCTTGTAAGTATTCTGACAGGGAAAAAAACAGTTACTCACTCAAGCGACGCAGCAAGCCTCGGTTTCTTTGATTTAAAGAATCTTTGTTTTTCAGAGGATGCTTTAAATGTGGCTGGAATTGACAAAAATTTTCTCCCCAAGGTTATAACCAATACATCACTTGCAGGAAAGACCAAGTGCGATTTTCTTCCCGCAGATATCCCTGTAAGCGTTGCCATTGGTGATAACCAGGCAAGTTTCCTGGGTTCGGTTGCTGAACCGGAGAAATCTGTGCTTGTAAACGTTGGCACCGGAAGTCAGGTATCTTTTGTAACCCAAAGCACTATTGCTCCGTCCTGCGGAGAAATTCGACCTTTAACCGACAGTGAATATCTCTTTGTGGGTTCTTCCCTTTGCGGTGGCAGAGCATACGCAATCCTTAAAAACTTTTTCAGCCTATGCGCTGAAATGCTCGGTGGTTCGGACGATAATCTTTATAAAAAGATGGACGAACTTTCAACCAATGTTTTTAATCTTACAGATGAACTTATTATTAATTGCGAATTTTGCGGAAGTCGCGAAAACCCATCCAAACGCGGAAGCATAGAAAACATCGGAACAGAAAATTTCACTCCTGAAAAGCTGATATGTGGAGTTTTGAAAGGCGTTTCGACTGAACTTAAAACAATGTACATTGAAGCGAAAAAGCTCTTAAATTTCACTCCCAAAAAACTCGTGTGTTCCGGTAATGGTTTGAGGAAAAGCGAAATTTGGCGCGAAATTTTTAGCCGTGATTTCTCCATACCCGCAGAACTCCCGTTACACTCCGAAGAAGCGGCAGTCGGTGCTTGTGTTTTCGCAAGTGCCGCAAGCGGAATATATAATGATATTAAAGCATCACAAGATGCTCTTTTGAGGTGAATTATGGATACAGTAAAATTAGCATCACAACCAGTATTTTTTGAAAAAAACAGGGTTTTCAGAGTATACACAGGCGGAAAACTTTTCGCAGAATTTTTCGGTGACAACAGTGAAGACGGTTTTCATCCCGAAGAATGGATATGTTCATCAACAAAAGCGCTCAACAAAGATAGCAAAGATGAATTTGAAGGTCTTTCCACAATAAAAGGTACAAATATTCATTTCAACGAACTTATTGACCAACAAAGAGAACTTATGTTAGGCGACAGAAAAGGTCTTGATGTTCTTGTTAAGGCTCTCGATTCCGCTATACGCTTACCCGTACAGGCTCATCCCGATAAAGAATTTTCAAGAAAATATTTCAATTCCGAATTCGGCAAAGCAGAATCATGGCTTGTTCTTGCAACAAGAGAAGGTGCTTCCATTTACTTTGGTTTTAAAGACGGTGTCACAAAAGAAGATTTTGAAAAAGCAGTAGAAGATGCCGAAACCGATAAAACAGCAATGGAAAGACTTCTTAATAAAATTCCCGTAAAGCCCGGTGATGTTTATTTTATCCCTGCAAAAGCTGTTCACGCTATCGGTTACGGCTGCCTCATTCTTGAAGTTCAGGAGCCTACTGACTTCACAATTCAACCCGAGCGTTGGTGCGGTGATTACAGACTTTCGGAACACGAGATGTATTTATCTCTTGAAAAAAATACTGCTTTAAGCGTTTTTGATTATTCATACAACTTAGAAAAAGTAGAAAATGAATGCAAAAAAACACCCGTAGTTATATACGAAAATGACGGTTGCAAAAAAGAAAGCCTTATCGGAAAAGATGACACCCCCTGTTTTGGTGTTGAACGTTACATTATAAACAAGGGAGAAACCGAGAAGCTTCCTTCGCCTTGTGTATATGTTGTAACAGAAGGTAACGGAAAGCTTATTGGCGAAGGCTACGAAAAAGCACTTAAAAAAGGCGATTATTTCTTTATGCCCTATTCTTGTAAAGGAAAGTACAACGTACAAAGCGACAGCACTCTCACCCTTGCTGCCTGTCTTCCTCCGGAGGTTTAATTTATGATTGAAAAGCTTTTAAAAACAAAGTTGTGGACCACGGAAGTAAAAAACAAATTTATTGATTTGCTGAAAGATTATTCTGATGACGAAAAATGCCAAATTATTTTTGACGTTACAAAAGTAGTTATGAGCCGCGGCAGTAACACTAACTTAATCACAGCAGAAAATATTCTTATTTATGCTACTCAGCATTTTTTCAACGTAGAAGATAACCATAGCAAAGCTCTTATTTATTATCGTCTGGGCGAACTTTATGAAGTATATTGGCAGGATTACATAAAAGCTTATACCTTCTATAAAAAATACGAACTCAATAACACAGAGTTCGGCGGTATTCACTCGATTTTATTACGTGTTCTTTTGCTCAGAGATGACTTCACATATTCAGAAGAACTTGAAAAAGAACTCAATCTTAGTTATGGTGAAATTGATTTAGGTCTTCGCAAAGACAGAATTTATGAAAATATAGGCACTCTTATAATGGCGCAAAAAAATGAAAACACAGAACTTTGCGAAACACTTATAAATCGTATCAAAGCCATTGTTAAAGCGGATGAGTATTTCTTCGTGGACATTATTTTCAGAAAAGATACAATAAACGATACTTTAAATCCACCGCAGAAACTTCTTGATTATGTAAACTCACTATAAATTAAAAATGTATTCAAACTCAAAAAGTTTGAATACATTTTTTATTGTCCGTAAATAGATAAAAAAGACTTAATCCCCCGCCTAAGCGAGGGATTAAATCTTTGGAAAGAGAAAATGAAATGATTAGCAATCAAATTGTCTATACTTTATATAACATATCATTATTGCATCAACTTCACAACTTTATGAACAATTTGTTAACAAAAAGCGTTTTTCCTGATATTTTCCAATTATTTTATCATTAAATCGCTTATAAGTCTGCTAAGTTCAGCAGGGTCTTTAATGGAAACACCGCTAATGAGGCATCCCTGTGCATACAAAAGTTTTGCATAATCACTAAGTGCATCTTTATCACTTTCATAGAGGGATTTGATTTTATCAGCAATAGGATGCGACGCACTTATTTCAAGCACAACTTCCGCCTTAACTTTATTATCGTTCGGCATGGCATTAAGAACTCTTTCCATTTCGAGTGAAATACCACCTTCGCTTGTAAGGCAAACAGCATAATTTTTAAGTTTGTTTGTAAAACGAACATCAGTAACGTCGCCATCAAGTGCATTTTTTATGAACTCAAGCATTTCCTTTGCATTTTCGTTTTTAGCATTAAGCTCATTCTTTTCTTCTTCGGTGTCAAGATCAAGTTTTTCATCACAAATATTCTGGAAAACTTTGCCCTCATACTCTACCATCATCTTAATGCAGAATTCGTCTACATACTCTGTGAGATAAAGAACCTCATAACCCTTTTCTTTAACTGCATCCATCTGAGGAAGCATATCAATTTTTTCAACAGTTTCTCCGCAAGCATAATAGATTTTATCCTGTGAATCTTTAATTCTTGCAACGTATTCTTCAAGTGTTACGTATTTCTTTTCAAAGGATGAAACGAAAAGAAGAAGGTCTTTAAGCTCGTCCTTGTTCATACCGTAACTGTTATAAATACCGAACTTTAACTGCAAACCGAAGTTTTTGAAAAACTCTTCGTAAGCTTCACGTTCATTGTTAAGCATCTTTTTGAGTTCTGTTTTAATTTTCTTCTCAATTGTTTTGGCAATAAGTTTTAACTGGCCATCGTGCTGTAAAGTTTCACGAGAAATGTTAAGAGATAAATCTTCGCTGTCAACAAGACCTTTCACAAAACTGAAATAATCAGGCAGAAGTTCTCCGCATTTTTCCATAATAAGTACACCGCGGGAATAAAGTTGCAAACCTTTTTCGAATTCTTTTGAATAATAGTCAAAAGGTGCGTGTTTAGGAATAAACATTAATGCATTATATGTTGCATTACCTTCAGTTTTTGAATGAATTACTTTAGCAGGGGCTTCATAATCAAAGAATTTATCTGTATAGAATGCCGTATATTCTTCTTCAGTAACCTCATTTTTATTCTTTTTCCAGATAGGAATCATACTGTTGAGAACTTTATCCTCGATTACTGTTTCATATTCGTCCTCGCTACCCTCTTTTAGCTGACTTGTTTCAACTTCCATCTTTATGGGATGGCGGATATAGTCAGAATATTTCTTGATAAGAGATTCAATCTTGTATTTTTCAAGATACACGCTGTAATTCTCATCGTCGGTATCTTCTTTAATATAAAGTGTAATTTCAGTACCGAAAGAATCCTTATCACATTCTTCAACGGTATAACCGTCAGCACCCTCAGAAACCCATTTAAAAGCAGTTTCTGCACCGTAAGTTTTACTTTCCACTACAACCTTGTCGCTCACCATAAAAGCTGAATAGAAGCCGACACCAAACTGACCGATAATATCCACATCATCAGTCTTTTCGTTTTCTGTTTTAAAGGCAAGTGAACCGCTTTTTGCAATAGTGCCGAGATTTTTTTCAAGTTCTTCCTCTGTCATGCCACAGCCGTTATCGATAATTCTAAGAATTCTTGCATCTTTATCAACTTCAATTCGTATAACAAACTGATCTCTTGTAAGACCTATAGATGAATCTGTAAGTGAACGGAAGTAAAGTTTATCAAGAGCATCACTTGCATTAGAAATAAGTTCCCTTAAAAATATTTCTTTATGGGTATATATGGAATTTATCATCAAATCCATAAGCTTCTTAGATTCTGCTTTAAATTGTTTCTTTCTCATAAAATTATCCTCCTGTTATTTGACAATAAGTTTATCACCATCGAAGTCAACAGTTAGTGTAGTGCCGGGAGCAATATCTTCCGCAATGATTTTTTTAGCAATCAAAGTTTCCAGTGTAGATTGCATAAATCTTTTTAAAGGTCTTGCGCCCATCACAGGGTCATAACCTTCATCAACAAGATACTGTTTTGCGTTATCTGAAAGCATCACGCTCAACTGTTTATCCTCGAGTCGTTTTGAAAGTTCAACGAGAAGTAAATCGGCAATATTCATAACGTTCTCTTTAGTAAGTGGTTTGAAGAAAATAATTTCATCCAGTCTGTTAAGAAACTCAGGTCTGAAACTGCGTTTAAGAAGCAATTCTACATTTTTTCTTGCATCTTCATTTATTTCACCATTATCTCCAATACCATCAAGTATTATATCCGAACCGAGGTTTGATGTCAAAATAATTATTGTGTTTTTAAAATCTACTGTTCTGCCTTGACTATCTGTTATTCTACCATCATCAAGAACTTGTAAAAGAACGTTAAAAACATCGGGATGAGCCTTCTCAACCTCATCAAATAATACAACTGCGTATGGTTTTCTGCGCACTGCTTCAGTAAGCTGACCGCCTTCATCATAACCCACATATCCGGGAGGTGCACCGATAAGACGTGATACGGAATACTTTTCCATATACTCACTCATATCAATTCTTACCATAGCCTTTTCATCATCAAAAAGTGCTTGCGCCAGAGTCTTTGCAAGTTCAGTTTTACCAACACCCGTAGGCCCTAAAAACAGGAATGAACCTGTTGGTCTGTTGGGATCCTGTATACCTGCTCTTGAGCGAAGTATTGCATCACTTACCTTTTCAACGGCTTCATCCTGACCTATAACTCTGCGATGAAGAATACTATCAAGTCCAAGTAATTTTTCACGTTCACTTTCCACTAATTTTGAAACAGGTATACCTGTCCAACGAGCAACAATTCTTGCTATTTCATCTTCAGTTACCCTGTCGCGCAAAAGAGTTGTTTTGTTTAACTTTTCGTTGCTTTGTTCAGCTTCTTCAAGCTCTTTTTTAAGTTGCGGAAGTCTTCCGTATTTCAATTCGGCTGCTTTTGATAAATCGTAAGCATTTTCGGCTTTTTCGATCTGAGCATTGACCGCATCAATCTCTTCACGGATTTGCTGTAACCTATTTATTGATGATTTTTCACGTTCCCATTTGACTTTCATTTCATTGAATTCATCACGAAGCTCAGAAAGCTCTTTTCTTATTTCCGAAAGATGTTCCATAGAAAGCTTATCGGTTTCTTTAATTAATGCCGCTTCTTCAATCTCCAACTGCATAATTCTGCGTGAAATTTCATCAAGTTCTGTGGGCATTGAATTCATTTCGGTTTTAATAAGCGCACAAGCTTCGTCCACAAGGTCAATCGCTTTATCCGGAAGAAATCTGTCGGAAATATATCTATCAGAAAGTATCGCCGCACGAATTAAAGCATTATCCTGAATTTTTACGCCGTGATAAATCTCGTAACGTTCTTTTAAGCCACGAAGAATTGCCACGGTATCTTCAACACTTGGTTCCGGAACTAATACCGGCTGGAAACGTCTTTCTAAAGCTGCATCCTTTTCGATATACAATCTGTATTCGTTAAGAGTTGTTGCTCCTATACAATGAAGTTCACCACGTGCCAGCAATGGTTTTAAAAGGTTTCCGGCATCCATTGCGCCATCACCTTTTCCTGCACCAACAATAAGATGGAGTTCATCTATAAAAAGAATAATTTCGCCGTTGCTTTTTTGCACTTCGTTAAGCACAGCTTTTAATCTTTCTTCAAATTCACCTCTGTATTTAGCACCGGCAACAAGAGCACCCATATCAAGAGAAAAAACAGACTTATTTTTCAGATTTTCGGGCACATCTTCTTTTACTATTCTTAATGCCAATCCCTCTGCAATAGCGGTTTTACCTACACCCGGTTCACCAATAAGGCAAGGATTATTTTTCGTTTTTCTGGAAAGAATTCTTATAACATTACGAATCTCATCGTCTCTTCCGATAACAGGATCGAGTTTGCGTTCTCTGGCAAGTGCTACCAAATCTCTGCCGTATTTATTAAGGACATCGTAAGTATTTTCGGGTTCTTCGCTGGTAACGTTACTGTTGCCACGAACATCCTTTAACACTTTAAAAAAAGCATCTTTAGTTATTCCGAACTGACTGAAAAGTTGTTTTAATTCGGTTGATATATGCTCAAATATACCCAGCACAAGATGTTCAACGGACGTAAAACTATCTTTCATATATTCCGCCTGTTTTTCAGCCTCGCTTAATACTGCGGAAAGTTCATTGGAAACAAAGATATCCCCACCCGAAACCTTGGGAAGTTTGGAAACAAGATGCTCTGTTTCACTAATTAAACTATTTAAATCACCTGTTATTTTGGACATCAGACCACCTATAAGTCCGTCGTCCTGTTTTAAAAGCGCAAGGAGCAAATGAAGTTGCTTCAACTCACTGTTGCCATACTCGTGGGCAATTGACTGTGCTGAATTGACAGCCTCAATGCTCTTGCGTGTAAATTTCTGAAAATTCATACAGACACACTCCTTTTTTATTATCTGTTAAAAAGTATACCCCTGTGTTTTATATTCTATGTGAATATTTTGTGAACAAATTATTAAAATTAGCACTCATGGGCATAGAGTGCTAATTCATATTTTATGGTGACTTTTTATTATATTTATGTTATTATATATACATTATTGAACAAAGGAAGATACTATGGACATTTTAAAAAATCTATGCACGGAATTCGCTATAAACGAGTTCCACATGAAAAACATCATCGAACTTATTGATGACGGCAACACCATCCCCTTTATCGCCCGTTACAGAAAGGAGATGACAGGTTCATGCGATGACCAAAAATTAAGAGACATTAACGATCGTCTTACTTATTTAAGAAACCTTGAAAAACGTAAAGAAGAAGTTATTTCTTCAATCGAAGAACAAGGTAAATTAACTGAAGAAATCGCAGAAGCAGTTGCCGCCGCCGTAACACTTGCTGAAGTAGAAGATATATACAGACCTTATAAACAAAAGAGAAAAACAAGAGCTTCAGTGGCAAAAGAAAAAGGTCTTGAACCTTTGGCAGAACTCCTTTTTTCTTTCACCTTAAAAGGTGTTGATTTAAGCGAAATTGCAAAAGATTACATCGACATCGAAAAAGGTGTTGAAACAAGCGAAGATGCTCTCCAAGGCGCTTCAGATATTATTGCAGAACTTATTTCAGACTCGCCAGATGCCAGAAAAGTGCTTAAAGATCTTATCACCAAACGCGGTCTTGTAAAATCAGTTGCAAAAACCGAAGAAGATAGCGTTTACTCTATGTACTACGAATACTCTGAACCTGTTTCTAAAATCCCTTCCCACAGAATTCTTGCTATTAACCGCGGCGAAAAAGAAGGATTTTTAAAAGTAAGTATAGAAATCGAAGAAGAAACAGCACTTTCACTTCTGTACCAGCTATTTATTAAAGAAGGAAGTTCTTCAACCGATTTTTGTAAAGCTGCAGCAGAAGATAGTTATTCAAGACTCATCTTCCCATCACTGGAAAGAGAAACCAGAAGTAACCTTACTGAAAAAGCAGACGAACAAGCAATCAAAATGTTTGGCAGCAACTTAAAACCGCTTCTTATGCAACCACCCATAAAAAATAAAACAGTTCTTGCGGTTGACCCCGCTTACAGAACCGGATGCAAACTCGCAGTAGTAGACGGCAACAGCCGCGTACTTTTTACGGGTGTCATCTATCCCACACCGCCCCAATCAAAAATTGCCGAGTCAGAGAAGAGAGTTCTTGAACTCATCAACAAATACAATATAGATTGTATTTCAATCGGAAACGGAACCGCAAGCAAAGAGAGTGAAATATTTATTGCGGATACTATCAAAAAAGCTTCCAGACCTGTTTCATACATGGTTGTAAACGAAGCAGGTGCTTCTGTTTATTCTGCTTCAAAACTCGGCGCTGAAGAATTTCCGGATTTTGATGTTTCAGTTCGTTCGGCGGTATCTATTGCAAGACGTCTTCAAGATCCGCTTTCAGAACTGGTTAAAATCGAACCTAAAAGCATCGGTGTAGGTCAATATCAGCACGACGTTCCTCCTGCAAGACTTGAAGAATCTCTTTCAGGTGTTGTTGAAGATTGTGTAAACTCTGTAGGTGTTGACCTCAACACCGCATCTGTTTCCCTCCTCAAATACATCGCAGGTATCAGTGCATCAACCGCGAAAAACATCGTAGCATACCGCGAGGAAAACGGTGCATTCACTTCAAGAACCGAACTCAAAAAAGTCAAAGGTCTCGGACCCAAAGCATATCAACAGTGTGCCGGTTTCTTAAGAATCCCCAAGGGCAAAACCGCCCTCGACAACACAGGTGTACATCCTGAAAGTTACGATGCAGCCAAAAGACTTCTCGAGCTTTTCGGATACTCACAAAAAGATGTAGCAGAACAAGGTGCCTTAGGTATAGGTGGAAAAGTCAAGGATTACGGCTTAGCAAAAGCTGCAGAAGAATGTGGTGTAGGTACGCCTACTCTTACGGATATTATAGGTGAACTTGAAAAACCCGGCAGAGATATTCGTGACGAGCTTCCGAAACCTATGTTGCGTACCGATATTATGGATATGAACGACTTAAAAGAAGGTATGGAACTTACAGGAACTGTGCGCAACGTTATAGATTTCGGTGTTTTTGTTGATATAGGCGTACACCAGGATGGTCTTGTTCACATTTCTCAGATTTGTGACCGTTTCATAAAACACCCCTCCGAAGTCCTTAAAGTCGGCGAAGTTGTAAAAGTCAAAGTTCTTTCGGTTGAGCCACAGAAGAAACGAATATCTTTAACAATGAAAGGTGTTCAATAATATATCTTTAATAACTTTACAAACAAATCTCTTTGTGTTATAATCTATTGGATTTTTAATGAATGCGAGGTACTTACCAGTGCTTGAACTCAATAACGCTCTTGAAATAATTTTAAAAGGTATAGAAAGTACACTTTCAGACTTAGGTTTTGCGGTTGAATATCCCGAAGGCGTAAAACCTCCCGAACTTCCGATTTCAACAGTCGGCAAAAAATCGGTCATTATGTACCGCGGTGAAAAAGGCCGTGTAAGAATCGAACTTGATGGTGACAAACTCGGTCTTTTCTGTGCACGTGCTGATGAAAGCGATGCTCCCGATGACGATATGCGTCGTGTTTCCCTTTCGCTTTTCGACCTTGAAACATTTGATGAGAGAGACTTAAAATACATCTACGATGAGTACAATGAAACTTTCGAGAAAACCTTCTCAGGAAAGTCTCAGCATAGCGGCAAAAAAATGCCCACACCGGTTTCAAAGACGCAAGCAAAAAGTGGCGCAATGTCATACGATGCCAACACATTAGGCAACCGCTTCACCACTATTTATCCCGAATTACGTGATGAATACAAAAAGAATGTTGATACTTACGGTGAATTTCTCGCAGAGGACTTCTTTGTTAACCACGGTAACGCTGTTGTACTTGCAACAATCCGTGAAAATGATAAAATAAAAATGCGTAAGCTTTTCAACTTGCTTAACGATATCTACGAAGACGGTACTAATGATACGCAGAGCCTTGTAGCAGTTACAATTCTCGGAAGCACTCTTGCCGCAAATCCCGAACTTGTAGAAATTGCTAAACCTCACTTCAGCGATACAATGGCTGAACCCGTAGATGAAATTATCCAGTATCTTTCAAAAAGCAAAAGCGCAAGAATGAGACTTGAAAATCCACCAATTTACAAACCCAAAAAACAGAAGAAAAAAGGCTTGTTTTCTTCTATGTTAGGAATGTAAAAAATGACTTGCAACAGTTTATTCTGTTGCAAGTTTTTATTTTAAAGATATTTAAATCTAATATATACAACGTAATAAAAATAAATAAATAAACTCCGTTCAAAACTGAACGGAGTTTTTATCATTTGTTACGAACTTGCGATTTCGTTATTAGAGTGTTTCTTTTTTCTTTCTTGTAAGAACGAATGCTGCACTTGCTGCTACGCATACTGTTGCTGCAAGAGCTACACCCATATCACCTGTTTTTTCAGAGCCGGTTGAAGAACCCTTTGCAGTTGTTGAAGCTGAACCGGGGTTAGCAGCAGTAGTATCAACAGCTGTTGTTTTATCTTTATCGGGGTTGAAAAGACTCATAATAAATTCGATAATCTTGTTAAGGATATCTTCAAATGAACCGAAGTCCAAACCAAGGCCACTAAGAATCTCCTGGAAGAAATCAGAAATATCAACATTACCATCAACGAGCTGTTCGATAATATCTGTAAGTTCTGCGTTACCGAGCATATTTGCTATAGCATCGGCAAAGTCCGCAAATGTAACACCATTACCGGAAAGCATATCTCTGATAATCTGAAGGAGTTTGTTGATATCTGATGCGCTTGTGCCGTCGCCCTCTGCTTCTGTTGAAGGAGCTGTAGTTGCAGGAGGTGTGTCAACAGGGAAGTTGAAATTAACTATTCTGTTTTCAAGAAGAGTTGTTTTAACAATATCGTTCTCAGCGTTACCATCATCAGTACGGAACTCATCAACATAAAGATTCAAAGAAGTCTGAGTCTTTGTTGTGTCAAGAACACTGAATGTTATATAAATAAGATCTCTTGACTGATTTTTTGAAACGCCGTCACCTGAAGGAATCCAAGCCATAGCATATTCGTTATCAGTATTAGCTTTAAGACCTGAAACAAGAATACCGCTGAAGTTAGCTGTGGTATTACCATCAGCATCAACTGCACCTGCCAAACCTGCTTTTACAACGCTGAGCACAGCGGGATCAAAATCAAAGTATAAGTTAACACCAACGAGTTTCTGAATACCTTTAGGTGCCTTAATAACAACTGTAAAAGTATTGGTTGTAACAGAAGCAACCTGACTGGCTGTTTCCGAATAGTTGCCCTCAACAACTCTGGTTGCGAGTCCGGGGCCTGCTACCGCAAGACTCATCGGCGCAATGCTGATGCAGATAAGAAGTGCGGAAAGAAAAATCGCAAGAACTTTCTTCATTAATATCTTCCTTTACATGAAATTGGGATTAAACCCTTTGCTAACGCGTGGGCATAGATATAGCGACACTTATAGCCTAAAAAGATTATATTACAAACGATGGTGAATGTCAACAGATAATTTGCTTTTTAATAATTTCTTTTTATTGTTTCACAGAGCATCTTAACCCTGAGAAAACCGCATAACATCGCGGTTTTCAGAGTTATTAGTCATTTTAAACAAAATAGTTCTTTCTTTTTGTACACAAAAATCCGGTAGGTATTATCTGTTTTTTTCTATAAGTTCACGTACATTTACAGTTCCGCCCATAAATTTATCCAAAGAGCCACAAAGTTTATCACAAATCGTGTTCATTTGTTCATTTTCAACCGCAACCGGCAAATTCTCTGCAACAGGAAGAAGGAACAATCCCAAAGAACAAGATTCACTTAAGACTTCAGGTATCATTTTTACCGTTTTACCATTTATACTTCTTTTAGTAAAAGCACATCCACGTGAACATAGTGTACAGATATATTTTTCCTCCTCAAAAGGAAGCGGAGGATTTTTAACCGACGGTGTTTTTGACACAAGAGCACCCGTAGGACACACATTCACACACGCACCACAAGAAACACATTTACTCTCATTGAGAGGTAAATCAAAGGCGCTCATGGGAATTGTTCCGAAACCTCTGCCGAAAAGACCCAGATTTTCCGTTCCGCATATTTCACGACATGCTCTGACACACTGAGCACAGAGAATGCATTTATTGTTATCCCTTACTATAAACGGATGGCTTTTATCTTTTGGATACTGTCTTATTTTACCTTTAAGACTCATTGAAAGAGCATCATAATCTCTCATCAATGGTAAAAGTTCGCAGGAATAAACTGCCGAACAACCACACTCCAGGCAACGCGAGGCTTCCTCTTGTGCTTCTTCCTTTGTAAAAGTAAATGCAGCTTCGCTGAAATTATTTCGTCTTACCTCTGAATCAACAAGTTTTGTTTCGCACCTGTTTACCACAGGAGTTCCGCAAAGAACACTTGTGTCAAAATTCTTATTCACCGAATAAGAGGGAAGTTCCGGCGGAACTTCTAAACCATTAAGATAACAATCAATAGAACGTGCGGCATATTTACCACCGGCAATAGCCCTTATTGCAATATCAGGACCTTTATTAATAACGTCACCGGCTGCAAAAACACCGGAAACGGATGTCATATACGTTTTTTCATCTACTGCAACAGTACCTTTTCTTGTAAGTTCCACACAGTCGAGTTCATCGGACAAAACTTTCTGACCGATAGCCGAAATCACCGTATCACATTCAAGAATTTCTATACTACCTTGTATAGCGACAGGGCTTCTTCTACCGGAAGCATCGGGTTCTCCCAGTTTCATATTTTGAAGTTTTATACCTTCAACTCTGCCATTTTCACCCAGAACTTCAACGGGCGATACAAGGAATTTAAACTCTACACCCTCTGCCCTTGCATCCCTGATTTCATCCGGTTCAGCAGGCATTTCGTTTTCTGTACGTCTGTAAACAAGTGTAACTTTTTCTGCGCCGAGGCGAACGGCAGTTCGGACCGCATCAATGGCTGTATTGCCACCACCTACAACACACACTTTTTTACCCAAATCAACTTTTTTGCCTTTTGCTACATTGTAAAGCATATCAATTCCGCCTACAACACCATCAAAAGCATCTCCCGGACAGCCTAATTTGGTTGAACTCCAGGCACCAATCGCAAGAAAAACCGCATCATACTCATTCTTCAAAGACGATATGGTAAAATCCACACCCAACTTTTTCGAATACGAAAATTCAACACCCATTTTTTCAATATTTTCAATTTCTTTGTCGAGTATATCTTTGGGCAATCTATACGCAGGAATACCATACCTCAGCATACCGCCACCATTGGTTTGGGCTTCAAAAACTTTAACTTTATAACCTTTTTCTGCAAGGAAATATGCGCAAGAAAGACCTGCCGGACCCGCACCGACAACCGCAACTGTTTTGCCGTTAAATTCTTTACATTCAGGAACATAATCCATATAAGAATCTGCAGCAAAACGTTTAAGACCACAAATGGAAACTGCTCCTTCAAGATGTTTCCTGCGACATTTTTCTTCACATGGGTGAGGACATACTCTGCCTATTGATGCCGGAAGAGGATTATCTTTTTTAATTAGTTCAAGCGCTTCACGTTCGTTTCCGTTAGCAATAAGCCCTACATAACCCTGCACATCCTGATGAGTGGGACATGCCATAAAACAAGGTGCTTTACAGTCACCGCTATGGTCTGACATTATGAGAGAAAGTGCAACTTTACGGCTTTTTTCAAGTTCCGCGGTACTTGTTGTAATTTTCATACCTTCAGTCACTGTTGTTGAGCAAGCGCGCAAAGGTTTTCTCATACCTTCAACCTCAACAAGGCAAAGACCGCAACCGCCGTAACTTTCAAGTTCTTCGTTATGGCAGAGATGGGGTAAATACAAACCGTTTTCAAGAATATTATCAAGAAGGCTTTTTTCGGTATCTGCACAATACTCTTTGCCGTTAATAAAAATATTCACTTTGCTCATATATTCCCCTCCCCACTTATTATTCTTATTGCGCCGAATTTGCAATTATCTATACACTGACCGCAACGTACACATTTATCGCTATCTATTTTATAAGGTGTTTTTATCTGACCGCTGATGGCCTCCACAGGACATTTTCTGCTACAAAGTGAGCAGCCCTTACATAAATCCTCAACAATGGTGTAGGTAATGAGCGCCGAACATTTTTTAGCAGGACAACGTTTTTCTTCTATGTGTGCTTTATACTCATCTTCAAAATATTTAATTGTAGTAAGCACAGGATTAGGTGCAGAATTTCCAAGACCGCATAACGCACCTGTTTTAATGCTTTCACCCAATTCAACAAGTGTTTCAATATCGCTTTCTTCGCCTTCACCATTTACGATACGCTGAAGAATTTCCAACATACGTGTGGTACCGATACGGCAAGGAACGCATTTACCGCAACTTTCCTTGCTTGTAAAGTCCATAAAGAACTTCGCCATATCCACCATACAGGTTTTCTCATCCATTACAATCATACCGCCGGAACCCATAATAGCCCCTGTTTTTGCAATATTTTCGTAATCGATAACAGTATCAAGCATATCTTTCGGTATACAGCCACCGGAAGGGCCACCCATCTGAACGGCTTTAATATCCGCATCGTCTTTTATACCGCCACAGATACCGAAAACAATATCCTTAATGGTAAGTCCCATAGGCACTTCAACAAGGCCGCCTCTTTTCACACGTCCGGCAAGTGCAAACACCTTTGTACCTTTGCTGCCCTCTGTACCCATAGCTGCAAATGCGGCACCGCCGTTTTCGATTATCCAGGATACATTTGCAAAAGTTTCAACATTATTTATATTTGTGGGTTTCTTTCTGAAACCTTTTTGGGCAGGGAACGGCGGTTTTGTAACAGGCATACCTCTGTTACCGCCTAAAGATGCAAGAAGTGCTGTTTCCTCACCGCAAACAAATGCGCCTGCACCCATCATTATATCAAAATCGAAATTAAAACCACTACCAAAAATATTCTTACCGAGAATACCTTTTCCGCGCATTTCCTGTATAGCAATTTTAAGTCTTTTTACTGCGAGGGGATATTCGGCTCTTACATAGATAATACCTGTTTCGGCACCTACTGCAATACCCGCAATCATCATACCTTCAAGCACTCTGTGGGGATCACCCTCAAGCACTGCTCTATCCATAAATGCACCGGGATCGCCTTCATCAGCATTACAAACTATATATTTTTCGTCGGATTCCGAATTTCTTGCAGACTGCCATTTGATATGGGTAGGAAAGCCTGCACCGCCTCTACCGCGCAAACCGGAAATTTTTATTTCTTCAATAATTTTATCAGCACCTATGGAGAGTGCTTTTTTCAAGGCGTTATAACCGCCGTTTTCAATATATGAATCTATACTTTCGGGATTGACCTTACCACAACCGGATAAAACAATTCGTTCCTGCCCTTTCAAAAATGCAAGTTCATCTTCGGTAAGTCTGTTATTATCAGTTAAAGCCCCTTTTTTTGCAGATTCAGCCAGAACAATTGCACTTTCTTTATTAAGTCTGCCGTAAAGTATGCTTTCGCCGTCGTCAGTAACCACTTCAACAATCGGCTCTGCAAAACAAAGGCCGTTACAACCTACTTTTTCAACAAAAAATTCAGTTCCCGAAAAAACCTCATTCAGCCCTTCAAGTACAGAATCGGCACCCGATGCTATACCGCAGGAACCATAGCCGAGAAGAAATCTCATTTAACTTCCTCCTCTTTAATTGAATTAATAATTGAAACAACTTTTTCTTGGGTAAGGTTGCCGTAAGCCGTGTCATTTATCATCATAGCAGGAGAAATACTGCAACAACCAAGACACGCAACTTCTTCCCATGAAAAAAGTCCGTCATCTGTTATATCCCCGGCTTCAATACCGAGAACACGTTTAACAGTATCGCCTATTCGTTCAGAACCATTAACGTGACAAGCTGTTCCCATACAAACCATTATACGATACTTGCCCACAGGTTTAAGCCTGAATCCTGCATAAAAGGATGCTACTCCCATAATTCTGCTTGAAGCAATACCTGTTTTTTCTGTAATATATTTAACTGCTTCTTCAGAAATATATCCCAAAAGGCTCTGAACATCCTGAAGAATAGCAATAAGACTCTCTTCGGGATTTATATAATTTTCCAATATGGCATCAATGTCAGTTTTAAAATTGTTTGCCACACAAGTCGCCCTCTTTCACAATACAAATCATATAAATTTTACATCACAGATATCAATCTTTCAATAGTAATTTCCGCTAAAAAGACAATATTTTAGATACAAATTTTATACTTCCGCTATTTACATTTAAATTGATACATTATAAAATAGTCAAGGTGATAAAAATGAAAGAATATAATTACTATTTATTTGATTTTGACGGCACACTCTGCGACACTACGGAAGGTATATTTAAATCAATCATCTATTCCCTTGACTGTTATGGAATTGAAGAAAACGATTTGGAAAAACTCCGTTTTTTTGTTGGACCACCTCTTTTTGAATCCTATAAAACACTTTACAATGTATCTGATGAAGATGCGAATTGGTTAATAGCTAAGTACAGAGAACGTTATAAAACGAAAGCGGCTGAAGAATCGGCAATTTACGACGGAATTGCCGAGCTTTTTAAAACTCTTAAAGAAAAAGGCAAAAAAATTGCCGTTGCATCCTCAAAGCCTAAGCTTTTTGTTGAAGAAATTTCAAAATATCATAATATAGATATATACTACGATTTTGTTTCCGCGGAAGATTTCAAAAATAACCATTCCAGCAAGAAAGATTTAATAAATGCTTGTTTTGAATTTTTCGGTAACCCACCCAAAGAGGAAGTTATTATGGTAGGTGACCGTTTTTACGACATAGACGGTGCAAAAGCCGTAGGTATTGACAGTGCCGGTGCGGTTTACGGATTCGGAACAGAAGAAGAGCTTACCAAAGCCGGTGCCACCCACATATTATTAAAACCTGATGATTTACTTTTTTAATAACCAAACACCTCGTTTCTCGAAATTGAGAAACGAGGTGTTTTCACTTACGGATTACAAATACCGCAAGAAGTATATCCTTGGGCAATCAAATCGTTTTTTGAACCTGTGTACTCCTGTTTATTACTTTCTTTCATCTTTTTAACCGATGAACAAGTAGGTCTGTGTATCTTTTGGGAATTAGTATTTAAAATATATGTTGCTTCCTTTGAAGAACTTCCGCCACCGTTTGAAGCACCGGCCGCAGTGGTTTTCTCAGGACGTTTTTCCGTAGTGGTTTTGTTACTGCTGACACCGGCATTTAACTCACTGTTACCGGTAGCATAATCAATTTTCACACCCGGTTGATTGTTATAGCAATATACGTTAAAACAAATGCCCTCGCCATCATCCTCAACAGAATAAGCTTCTATCTGTACACCTCTCGCAACAAGTTCATAATCCTTGAAAACAGGTGTTACACGATATAAAACATGGTTTCCTGTTTCCTTGATATAGTCAGCAACCATATTCTCAAAAGGAAGCATACCCTGTACATTCATGTAACGGGTGCCTGTAATAAGATTACGGTTATTGGCATTTTCTCCGGAAAGCTGAAATCCGATAAGGTGGCATCTATTGTATAGATATTTCCCATCCACACAATCATACTTTACTGTTTTCCAGCCACTGGGCTTCACTTGACCTATCTCACCGCGTTCTTCGGTGGGCATAGTCTCTTTTCCGAGGCAAGCGTATGCAACACCGCATCTTCCCAAATTATCAAGTGCAGTGTATTTTTCAAAATATTTTACACTTGCATCATTGGCTTTAAGCCCGGGCATATTGCCGTTTATAACACAATAGGGTTTGTCGGAAAATTCGGGAATTTTATTTAATTTAGCCTTGTGGCTTTTATTCAAACCTTTTATTTCTTCTACAACAACATCCGATTCATCCGTACCATCAACATTATTGACCTGAGTTTTTTCCTCAGGCAAATTGTTATTATTTACTGTGATTTCTGATTGCGAAACATCCGACGGTTCTTTTTCGTCAGACTCTACTGATTCGTCATTTGTGTTCTGCGTGCCTGAAATTATCAGACCGGAAGACTCAACAGTAGTATCTTCTTTAACCTCTGTTTCGCTCATTGAAACGCCCACACCGATTACAAATATGGCGGCAACAATTGCTAATACAACTGAAACAATAGCGACTATACGTTTATTTTTCATATTTTCACCTTTTCACAAAAATCTGTTTTGTTATTTTATCGTGGGAATTACCTTTAAATTCAGTTTCACTTACAAAACCGAAATCCGAAAAATTAATATCGCAACTAAAGTCTGCAGGGTAAAGCCTATTCCAGCGATAAACGGTTACTTCGGTTATATTTTCAAAACCATTTAAAGATTCATTTTCAACAAAGCAAATATCACAATCAGCAGCCTTCTTCAAAAATTCTGCATCAACAGTCACATTTTCAGAATACTCCTCAAATAATTTTTCAGAAAATGGTGATATAAGAAGCTTTTCGTTTTGTAAATTTGAAATAATATCCTCAACAACAGCTCTATCCCTGCTTTGGCGTCTGTTGTTAAAAAGCATACCGTTATCATCATCAAGACATACTATAATTTTCATTAAAACATCATACTCTTTCGTAAAAATCAGGGAATATTTCAAGACTTCTTTTAAGAATTCCGTGTATTTGAGCAATTGCAACTCCGTAATTCACAACAGGAACACCCTGTTCTCCGGCAACGGAAAGTCTGTGTTTCATCTCTTTTTCATTAAGCATACATCCGCCACAATGAACAACAAGTGAAATATCCGAAAGGTCTTGCGGAAATTCGCCACCGGAAGTAAAGACAAAATCCGGTTTACTTTTTGAAAAATCACGAATCCAGCCGGGAATCTTAACAGTTCCTATATCATTACACTGGCGGTGATGAGTACAGCCTTCGCTTATAAGCACTTTATCTCCATCTTTTAGTTCTTTTAATTTCACCGCACCTTCAACGAGCATCTCAAGATCGCCTTTGTAACGTGCCATAAGAATAGAAAAAGAGGTAAGAAGTATATCTTCGGGAACTATTTTTGAAACTTTACCAAAAACCTGCGAATCAGTAATAACAAGTTTCGGCTTATGTGATAATGCAGAAAGGGTATCTTTAAGCTCTGTATCCTGACAAGCAATCACCGTACAGTTTTTATCAAGAATATCCCGTATTGTCATCTGTTGGGGCAAAATGAGTCTACCTTTAGGTGCTGATTCGTCAACAGGGATAACAAGCACTACCAAATCCCCTTGCGAAAGCAAATCTGAAACAATGTATTTCAGGTTGCTTTTATTTTTTGCAAGGCGTCCTATTTTTTCTTTTAATTCGTTTATGTTTATGCCTTTTTGTGCGCTTACATAAATTTCAGTTTCGTCAAAAGCAGGTATATGCCCAATCAAATCGCTTTTGTTATAAACCACTACATAGGGTAAACCGCGTTTTTTAAAAGACTCAATAAGTTCATCGTCTTCTTTTTGTTTTCCGCGAACAGCATCAACAACAAGCACAGCAACATCAGTTTTCGCAAGAATTTCGTATGTTTTTTCTACTCTTTTTTCGCCTAACTCGCCTTCGTCATCAATACCCGGGGTATCTATAATCACAACCGGTCCTAATGGTAAAAGTTCCATAGCCTTTTTAACCGGGTCGGTAGTTGTACCCTTAACATCCGAAACAACTGCAAGCTGCTGACCTGTTACGGCGTTCACTACACTGGATTTACCTGCATTCCGCAAGCCGAAAAACCCTATATGTATACGTTCTGCGGAAACCGTGTCATTCAAGCCCATAGTTCACCCTCCTTTTAAGAGTAAATATAATGATTAAAATCTGAAGTCGCGACGGTTTGAGTTTTTTATATCTTCAATATTTTGTGTTGCAATTCCACGGACTTTATCTAAAGGAATTTTCTTGAGTTCATCTTCAATTAACCTATAACCAATTGCTTTTGTTTCTTCGGAAGCATAATCCTCAAGATATTCCGTAAGTGTCATCAAAGCATTAGGGTGGCAACAGTTAAGAATCTGACCACTCTTACAAAGGCTCATAAATCTGTCGCCTGTTCTGCCTTCACGGTAGCAAGCAGTACAGAATGAGGGAATATGCCCGTTTTCCATAAGCCAACGTACTACCTCATCAAGGGTACGCTGGTCAGAAACATCGAACTGTTCGGAATCGTGAGGACGTTCCTCTTCAGTATATCCGCCAACGGAAGTACGTGAAGCACCGCTGATTTGAGAAATGCCCATATGGAGTGCTTCACCACGCACCTTTTCACTTTCTCGAGTGGATATAATCATACCTGTATATGGCACAGCGATACGAATACAAGCTATGATTTTTTTGAACATTTCATCACTTATGCCGTTATCAAATGTGTCAGGGTCAATATCATCAGCACGTTTCAAACGGGGAACACTGATAGTGTGAGGACCTACGCCGTGAACCGCCTCAAGATGCTCTGCGTGCATAAGAAGACCTACAAATTCATACATATATCTTTCAAGTCCGAAAAGCACACCTAAACCTACATCATCTATACCGCCTTCCATAGCTCTGTCCATAGCCTCGGTATGGTAATCATAATCGTGCTTCGGTCCTGTGGGATGAAGTTCAAGGTAACTCTGTTTATGGTAAGTTTCCTGGAAAAGAATATATGTACCGATACCTGCATCCTTAAGTTTGCGATAATTTTCAACAGTAGTTGCTGCAATATTAACGTTAACACGGCGGATAGCACCATTTTTGTGGTTAACACTGTAAATAGTTTTAATACATTCAAGAATATACTCGATAGGATTGTTTTTAGGGTCTTCGCCTGCCTCAATTGCAAGACGTTTGTGGCCCATATCCTGTAACGCAATAACCTCTTTTCTTACTTCTTCCTGTGTAAGTTTTTTACGGGCGATATGTTTGTTCTTAAGGTGATAAGGGCAGTAAACGCAACCGTTCACACAATAATTTGACAGGTAAAGAGGTGCAAACATAACAATTCTGTTACCGTAAAACTTCTGTTTAATATCGTTTGCGAGTTTGAACATCTCGTCTATTTTTTCGGGAATTTCACAAGCAAGAAGCACCGCTGCATCTCTGTGAGTGAGACCTGTACAACGATAACCGTTACCCTCTTTTACGGGTTGCGCTTTTTTTAGAATACTGTCAATAAGCGGGACATTATTCTTATTTTCTTCGGCGTACCTTATAGTATCAAGTATTTCGCCGTCATTAATAAATTCTTCTGCTTTTAATGATTTGGAATTATAAATAGCCATAATATCTCCTCTCTTGCGGTCAGATTTCTCTTTCCGTCAGATAAAAATTTATTTAATTATGTCACCGCGTGCGGTAACTACTTTAAAACCGATTTTTTCCATACGTTTCTCAAGCTCAGCTCTCTGCGTTGCACTTTCAGCTCCGAAACTGACTTTATTATCATAAAGGTCATATTTTTTACGCACAGATTCAGGCGAAAGATTGGGCATCACTACGTTAGCCCCTGCTAAAATTCCTTTTTCACGACCTGTTGGGTCAATAGTACCTAAAGCCGTTGTAGCAGGTAAAAGTATATTAGGATGAATAAGACGAATTATTGAAAGCAGGTAGCAGGTAAGTTCTGCACTGCCGTGTTTTTCTTCTTTAAAAATGGTGTCTTTATGTGGGACAAACGGACCTATACCGCACATATCGGGTTTGAACTCTTCAATGAACTTCAAATCTTTTGCTATATGTTCTGCAGTCTGGTAAGGCGCACCCACCATAAAACCGCAACCCGTCTGAAAACCGATTTCTTTAAGATTTTCAAGACATTCCATTCGATTTTTCAAGGACATTTTTTCGGGATGAAGTTTTCCGTAAAGCCATTCATCAGCCGTTTCGTGGCGCAAAAGGTATCTGTCTGCCCCCGCATCATATAATCTTTGGTAGCTTTCCCGGCTTCTCTCACCCAAAGAAAGCGTCACTGCACATTCGGGGAAAAATTTTTTAATTTCTTTTACTAAATCACACAACACTTCATCGGTAAAAAATCCGTCCTCACCACCCTGAAGAACAAAGGTGCGAAAGCCTAAAGCATATCCCTCTTTGCAGCAAAGAAGTATTTCTTCCGGAGTAAGTCTGTAACGTTCGCAGTTTACGTTGCTGCCTCTTATACCGCAATAATAGCAATCATTTTTACAAATATTACTTATTTCAATAAGCCCTCTGACAAAAACTTGATTGCCGTACACTGCTTTTCTCACTTTATCTGCCTTTTTCATTAAATACTCGGCAGTTTCTTCAGTACGTTTCTCTATAATAGTTTTATATTCTTCGACTGTAAGGGAATGATTTTTATAAAGTTTTTCGGCAAGTAAAATTACATTATTCATCACTTATCACGTTTGAAAGAACTGTTTTGGCACTGACGCCTTTAAGGTTCCCGATTTTTCCGCTTAAAGTTGATATAACATCCTGGGGAGCATCAACAGCAACGCTGATTATACTGATATTCCTCTGCCGATAAGGAATACCCATTCTGCCAACAATATATTCACCGTATTTATGTAAAACAGCATTAAGTTCCTCTACTGAATCACCGTTTTCAACTATTATGCTGATAACACCGACTCTTGAAGCCAAAAAATCGCCTCCTTATTTTTATAAAAAACATAAAAGCCGCACCTATAACAAGGTACGGCAACATATAACAACAGTATATTTTCACCGCACCTTTCACTCAGGGAAAGCCTTTATGTCAGGTACGATTTTATTATACCCTATTATATTAAATTTTTCAACCCTGATATATTTGCATAAAAATAAAAGAAAAGGAAAAAATACTCTCGAAAAACTTAAGGATGTGATTTTTACGGATAACAAACAATACAAAGAATTAGTTCATAACACAACACCAAAATCCCCAATATTAAAAGACTGTATTAAGGCATTTATTTTCGGTGGAGGAATATGCTGTTTCGGCGAAGTTTTAAAATCACTTTACGGTTTAACCTCCTTAAATGAGGACGAAACAAAGCTTGCAGTTTCAGCAACACTCATAGTAATAACTGCAATACTTACAGGTGCCGGAGTTTTTGATAATATAGCCAAACACGCAGGTGCAGGTACAGCAGTCCCCATTACAGGCTTTGCGAATTCCGTAGTTTCTCCGGCAGTCGAATTCAGTATGGAAGGCAGAATCCTGGGCACAGGCGCAAAGATGTTTAACCTTGCAGGACCTGTAATTGTTTATGGCTGCAGCAGCGCAAGTTTATATGGATTAATTTATTATATATATGATAAAATTTAAAAAAAAGGTTCGGTAAATCTTTTTAATACTTAAAAATGCTTCCTGTATACAGGGAGCGTTTTTTGTTAATAATAAATTTGGATTT
The DNA here is from genome assembly GCA_045578985.1 of Acutalibacteraceae bacterium. Taxonomy (GTDB): domain Bacteria; phylum Bacillota; class Clostridia; order Oscillospirales; family Acutalibacteraceae; genus DTU089. The sequence goes on from JAZNLH010000035.1 coordinate 38,390, forward strand.
TAATTTAAAGGAAGTTTTTTATGCCGAAAATTATAGGTTTCAATACGGTAGTTCTTGAAAACAAACCGTCTGTCATAGGCTATGCCGCAACGGTAGGAAAAAAGGAATCAGAAGGTCCTTTAGGTCAATATTTTGACAAAGCATATAACGACGAGTTCTGCGGTGAAAAGACATTCGAAAAGGCTGAAACACATCTCCAGAAAGCGGCAATAGAAACCGCTATAAAAAAAGCAAAACTATCTAAAACCGATATACAATGTGCTTTTGCCGGGGACCTTTTGAACCAGTGTATAGGTTCTTCTTTCGGTATGCGTGATTTAAAAATGCCTTTTGCAGGTCTTTATGGTGCGTGTTCGACCATGGCACTTTCTTTGGCTCTTGCAGGCATTTTTGTTGATTCGGGTGCTGCAAAAAATGCAGTTGCTGCCGCATCTTCTCACTTTTGCTCTGCCGAACGCCAATACAGATATCCTCTTGAATACGGCGGTCAAAGAACACCTGCTTCACAATGGACTGTTACAGGTGCAGGTTGCGCCATCGTCAGTAATAAAGAAACATCGGACTGTCCTAAAATAGAAAAAGTAATCATCGGTGCTGTACGCGATTTAGGAATAACTGACCCTAACAATATGGGCGCTGCCATGGCACCTGCTGCGGCACAGACCATTGCAAGTTTTCTTAAAGACACTAAAACCAAACCAAGCGACTACGATTTAATTTTAACAGGCGACTTAGGCTCTACGGGTAGTAAATTATTGATACAACTTTTGAAAACAGAAAGAGATATTGATATTTCAAAGGTCCACAATGACTGCGGAGTTATGATATTTGACCTGAAAAAACAGGATATGCATTCAGGCGGTTCCGGTTGCGGTTGCAGTGCATCTGTGGTTTGCTCATATATTTTGGGAAAACTAAAAAAAAAGCAACTAAAAAAAGTGCTTTTTGTGGGTACAGGCGCACTCCTATCTCCCACTTCATCACTTCAAAAAGAATCGACTCCCGGTATAGCCCACGGAGTTTTATTAACCGCTGATTAACCGATTATATAAAAGGAGTTATATTATGGATTTTAAAAACAAAGAATCTTATGCTAAAGCCATGGAAAGCATGTCTAACATAGCAAAAACTTACGTAAGAATTTCTTCTCTCAAAACAGCCCTCACTGTTTTTTTGGTGGGATACACTGCCCTGAAAGCCGTTGAATTTTTCAAAGCTAAATAAAGAACGCGCATTCAAATCGTTGGTGATTTGAATGCGCATTTTTTTAATTTTCAACAAGTCTTATCAAAAGTTCAGCAAACAAGCTGTTTGCCCATGCAAACCAAGGTCTTGTAAATAGTGTATCGTCATCTTTGTCGAAGGATTCATGCATAAGGAATGTTCCTGCATGGGAGTTGGCAATCATGGAGAGGCATTTTTCAACTTCTTCTATGCTACTACTTGTTAATGCCTGCATTGTAAGAGCAATATGCCAGATTTTGTTATTGCCTGTGTGGGGACTGCCCACACCTTTTGCAACTCTGCCCTCAAAATACCAAGGGTTATTTATTGATAAAATAAACTTTCGTGTATTCTGATAGATTTCATCATCCTTTTTGACATAACCTAAATAGGGTGCCGAAAGAAGACTTGGCGAATTTGCATCATCCATAAGGATAATATCGCCTTTGCCATTTACTTCGTAAGCATAAATTTCACCGAATTTTGGATGCTCGTATATGGCATGTTCTTTAATACCTTCGTCGATATCAAACGCAAGGGAACGGCATTCGCTTTCAAGTTTATTATCTTCGTAGCCGATATTTGCCATTTCCGCTGCTTTTTTCAAAGCACATACCGCCATCATATTGGATGGAACAAGATAACCGTAAACACATCTGTCGTCTGACGGACGGAAACCTGACCAAGTCATACCTGTATACGCAACATCATTACCTTTTCCATCACAAGGAAGTGTATCAGTCTGAGGGCAATTCTGACGGTTAAAATAATATGTAGAACTTTGAAAATGATTCTGTTCTTTTTTGAACACCTCAAAAATTATATACATCATTTTACGGAACTGCTCTGTAAAAATAGAATCATCAAGAGTTGCCATATAATATTGATATGCAAGATACAAAGGTGCACAAAGTGAATCCACCTCATATTTACGTTCCCAGATTAAATCATGATAAAAATCTGTTTCATCATTATGACTATGGGAATTCGGCACAGCGTTAAATGCATTTGCATAAGGGTCAAGGCAAACGAACTCAGCCTGGCGGGCGATTACACTGCGAATAATCTCTTTAAGATTTTCGTCCTCGTTAGCATATCTGATATAGTGGGTAAGCTGAGCAGCGCTGTCACGAAGCCACATCGCAGGAATATCCCCTGTAATAACAAAATACCCGCCATCGTCCAGTTTTGTAACGGTAGTTTCAATGGTATTTAAAAAACAACCCTTAAAAAATGGTGCGAGTTCCGGATATTTGACTTTAAGTTTATCTGTAATTTCATCTGCTTTTTGTAAAAGAATACTAGGTATATCCATAATTTTCTCCCGATATTATGTATGTAAGATACAAATTTTGTTCATAATAATCACGATGTTTTTACATTTTTTACAGTATATCACTACCCTAAGGTTAAAACAATGGTAATATTGCAAAGGTTTTTGTATAAAAATTTGGCAAACCTACCGAATTTTATAAAATTTTTAACTTTTTTACTTATTGTTAATGATTTCACAAATCATTTGATGTATAATGTTTTCTGTAAAAGGACTAAGTCCAAAAATCAAGGAGGTTGTTTGCTATGGCAAACCGTATTGTATTAAACACAATTTCATATCACGGAAAGGGCGCTATCGAAAATATCGTTCCCGAACTTCAAAGCCGCGGATTTAAAAAGGCTTTTGTTTGTGCTGACCCTGATCTTATCAAATTCGGCGTTAGTGCAAAAGTAACTGATCTTCTCGATAAAGCTGCTTTCCCCTACACAATTTTCAGCGAAATCAAAGCTAACCCTACAATCGAAAACGTTCTTGCAGGTGTTGAAGCTTTCAAAGCAAGCGGAGCTGATAGCATCGTTGCTATTGGTGGCGGTTCTTCTATGGATACAGCAAAAGCTATCGGCATAATCATCGAAAACCCCGAATTTGCTGATGTCAGAAGTCTTGAGGGTGTTGCTCCCACAAAGAACCACGCAGTTTTCACCATTGCAGTTCCTACAACTGCCGGCACAGCTGCTGAAGTTACAATTAACTATGTTATTACAGACGTTGAAAAGAAACGCAAATTTGTTTGTGTTGACGTTCACGATATCCCCGAAGTTGCAGTTGTTGACCCTGATATGACAGCTACTATGCCTAAAGGTCTTACCGCATCAACAGGTATGGATGCTCTTACACACGCTATCGAAGGTTATATCACCAAAGGTGCTTGGGAAATGACAGATATGTTCCACCTTAAAGCAATCGAACTTATTGCAAAGCATCTTCCCGGCGCATGTGAAAACACAGAAGAAGGCAGAGAAGGCATGGCACTTGCACAGTATATTGCAGGTCAGGGCTTTTCAAACGTAGGTCTCGGTATTGTTCACAGTATGGCTCACGGACTCGGCGCTCTTTACGATACACCCCACGGTGTTGCTAATGCTATTCTTCTTCCCTCTATTATGGAATACAACGCACCTTGCACAGGTGACAAATACCGCGATATAGCTAAAGCTATGGGTGTTGAAGGCACTGATGCAATGTCAATTGAAGATGCAAGAAAAGCTGCTGTTGATGCAGTCGCAGCACTTGCTGAAAAGGTCGGTATCCCGAAAGACCTTAAGAACATTCTTAAAGAAGAAGACATTCAGTTCCTTTCAGAAAGCGCATTTGCAGATGCTTGCCGTCCCGGTAACCCCAGAGATACAAGTGTTGAAGAAATTGCTGAACTTTACAAAGCGCTTCTTTGATAAACAAAAATCGTCATCCGAAAGGATGGCGATTTTTTTATTATATCATCTCAAAAATCATACACACAAACGGAACAAACACAAGTCCCGGTAAAAGATTAGCCACTTTGATTTTTGTTATATTAAGGAGATTAAGACCTAAAGCCGTAATCATAACCGAGCCTGCACAAACAAGTTCTGCAACTGCAAAGTCACTTAAAAATGAACCTAAAAACATTGAAAGAGCGACTAACACGCCTTGAAAAACAAACACAAATCCCGCGGCACACATAACGCCTACACCGAGACTTGCTGCAAGCATTGAAGAGGATATCAAATCAAGAACAGATTTCGTATAAAGCATTTGATTATCTCCGGATATACCTGCATTCATAGAACCTACAATGGTCATTGCCCCAACGCAGAAAAGAAGGGATGCCGTTACAAAACCTTGAGAAAATGTTGAATTCTCAGCATTTTCTTTTTTGTTTTTCTTTTGAAGCTTATCCCCAAGTTTTGAAAGTTTTCCGTCAATATCAATCAGCGTACCGACAACAGCACCCAAAACCAGGGAAATTATCATCACAAGTTGATTTTCACCTTTGATAATACCGGTAACACCAATAGCGACCGTACATAATCCGATTGCAGTCATTACTGCTCCCGTCAACTTTTCGGGTATTTGTTTTTTCAAAAGTAATCCGACGGAACTACCTACAATTACCGTAAGTGTATTTACAAGCACTCCGCTGAAATTCACTAGTATTCCGGACATTTATATCCCTCCGAATATGCTCCACGGGTACACGCTGAAATTCGGTTGTGACTCGAAGCACAATTTTTCTTTTGTTACAGGATGAATAAAACATATTCTGCAAGAATGAAGCGCTATATCACCTGTTGTTCTGTCGCAACTACCATATTTTATATCACCTGTAAGTGGTGTTTTCCTTGATGCGAACTGAACTCTTATCTGATGTGTTCTTCCTGTATGAAGAAGCACTCTCACCATTGATTTTTCTGCTTGTTTCTTCAAAACCGTATATTCGAGTGATGCCTCACGAACACCTTTTCTCATTCGGTTAACTACATAAGAACGATTTTTTCTTGAATCTTTAAACAGCAAATCTTTGTAAACTCCGCTGTCCTCTGTAAGAATACCATCAGTTACCGCCATATATTCCTTAAAGAACCTACCATTTGCAATATCTGTTGAAAGAACAGCGGCGCTTTTTTTGTTGTTAGCGAATACCATAACGCCACCGACATTTCTGTCAAGGCGGTGAAGAAGATGCAAAGGTTTACCCGCCCTTTGGCTAAGTAAACCTATAATACCCTTTTCGGTTGCTGAATCTTCACTTAAAATTCCTTTCGGTTTTTCGCAAACTGTAATTTCGGTATCCTCAAACAAAATTTTCAAATCACTTATCTGCATGAAGATCATACTTTCTATTATACTCTTCAAAGACAAGACTGAACTCCTCGTCTCCATATTTAACACTGTTAAGATAGTGGTGAGTATCGAAACTATCGTTCTGAGCCTCAATCACCGCAACAGCAATATTTGAGCAATGGTCAGAAATCCTCTTGCAGTTTGTAAGAAGATCTGAAAGGATAAAGCCCATTTCAATGGTACAGTCACCACGTTGCAAACGGACAATGTGATGGGTTTTAATTTCTGCTGTAATTCTGTCTATAACCTGTTCAAGCGGTTCAACTTTTGAAGCAAGTTCATAGTCGTTTTTCTCATAAACAAGAGTTGTTGTAATAACAATTTCGGTAATTGCCTCAATTAACACATCTATTTCTTTTTGTGCATTTGCAGAGAAAGAGATTTTCTTTTCGTGTATTTCCTCAGCTACTTTTATAAGACCTTTCGCATGGTCGCCCAAACGTTCAAAATCACCTATTGTATGGAGCATTCTGGCAACAGTTCTGGCATCCGCGTTAGAAAGCGACTGTTCCGACATTCTAACAAGATATGTGCCTAAGTTATCTTCGTAAAGGTCGAGCACATTTTCGTTTTCATGAACAACTTTTGCTACATCTTCATCATAATTTTTAAGAAGCTTCAATGCTTCTAAAACTGTTTCTTTTGCAAGGAGCGCCATTTTGACAGTATAGTTATCACATTCCATAATTGCAATTGAAGGTGAATTCAAAAGTCTTTCGTCAAGGTAAACTGCTCTGTGTACGATTTCTGTGTTTTCTTCGTCTTTCTTTTCTTTGACAAGTTTTTCTGACAACTTAGCTATAAATTTCGTAAAAGGCATAAGTACAATAACTGTTACTATATTAAACACAGAGTGAATAACTGCTATTGAAACAGGATTCACTTTATCTGTTCCTATTGAAAGATTTAAAAATTTCACTCCCAATAAATATACCGGCAAAAGAATAATCATACCAAAAACATTTATAAGAAGCTGAGAAGTAGCAACTCTTTTTGCTTTAGCACCTGCACCAATACTGGAAATAAGACCTGTCGCACAGGTACCGATATTCTGTCCGATAACAATAGGAACCGCCATATTATAAGTTATAGTACCCGTAAGCGAAAGAGCCTGTAGAATACCTACAGATGCAGATGATGACTGAATTACAGCCGTTACAAGCGCACCCATAAGAACGCCGATAATGGGGTTATTGAATTTCAAAAGCAAATCGCCGAATGCAGGGTTTTCTGCAAGACCTGCCACAGAATCGGACATTATATCCATACCGTAAATAAGCACGGTAAAGCCTACAAATATAGTCCCCAACGTCTTCTTTTTATCGTTTTTGGACACCATCATAAACGCTGTACCTATAACGGCAAGCACAGGCGCAAAGTTTTGGGGTTTGAATATCTGCACTATCAAAGAAGAACTTTCAAGACCTGCAAGGGATAAAAGCCAAGCTGTAACAGTAGTTCCTATGTTTGCACCGAATAATACAGATATAGTGCTTTGAAAGCTCATAAGCCCTGAGTTTACAAGGCCCACAAGTATAACCGTTGTTGCGGATGATGACTGAATAACCGCAGTTATTACAATACCCATAAGAACACCGATAATAGGTTTATCGGTCATTTTTTTCAATACAAGTTCAAGTTTCGAGCCCGCCATTTTTTCAAGGCCCGATGACATAGTGCTCATACCGAATAAAAAGAACACTAAGCCTGCGCACAATTTTAAAACAACACCAAGATATCCCATAATTTACTCCTTTTTTCTGACACTTCTTCCGCCAGTATTTTATTTAAATCAAATTTCTCACATTTATGATATTAACACACGAAAATCAATTCTTCAATATTCTCTGCAAAATAAATGTAAAAATTTATAAACAAAAAGCACCTTTAACCTTCGAGAAAAGGTTAAAGGTGCTGATTAACTTTACAACTGAATCAAAATAACATTTACAGTTTAGAAAAACCGTGGCAGTTTATAAGCGCATCCAGTTTCTTTTTATCTTTACAAAGAGGGCACTCGTGAGATGGCACACTGAAATAGCCATCCAAATCATTAGGATTGAATACTGAGTTCACTTCGTAAGCACCGCACTGTTTTGCCGTTGCGAATATTGAAGCAACTCCTACAACATCACCGCCGTAATAACGAACGGCTTCGATTGCTGACTGGGCTGTAACACCGGATGCTACAGAAACTGCAAGAACAAGTACATGTTTCCCCTTTATCATAGGAACTATATTATCTCTGAATAACATTTGAGAACCATTTGTAAATTCAGGTGTAACAACGTAAATTGTCTGATGAGCATTAATATTGGCAAAAGAATTTTTTGTAAGTTCGTTTGCAAGGCAAGTACCAACAACCTCCATGCCATCAAGGCAAAGGATTGTATCAACGATAGTTGTGTTGTAATTGTAAGCTGAACAAAGTTCTTCTGCCACAGCCTTTGCTTCCGAATAACGGGATTTCTGAGCAGCAACATCTATATAGTAGTTGCTGTGTGTATAACTTGTTGCAAAATGACCTTTTGCAACACGAAGATAAAGATTGTTTCTTTTTGTTTTGATTTTGATAACATCTGTTGTGGGCATAAAAACACCTCTTTAATTAATATAACTATATTTTATATTATATCTCTTATAATTTCCATTGGAGTAATGCATAAATTTTATTTCAGTTATTTTATCATTTGTTCAAATTCTTCTTCGTTTATGACTTTTATTCCCAATTCCGTAGCTTTTCTGAGCTTAGAGCCTGCATCCTCACCCGCAAGAACAATGCTGGTCTTTTTGGAAACCGAACCCGATGCTTTACCACCGAATTTCTCGATTATTTCCTGTGCTTCACGTCGTCCGTATTTTGAAAGTGTACCTGTAAGAACAAATGTCATTCCCTCAAACCTTTTATCTGCACTCTCTGTAAGATTATTCATATTAAGTCCCAGGGACTTAATATCATCAATAAGAGTTCGTGTTTCAGAAAGAGATAATGTTTTTATGAGAGTATCCGCCATAACATCGCCAATACCATCAATGGAAGTAACATCTTCTTTTGTTGCATTAAGAAGATTATCCATTGTACCAAAATGATTGGCAAGGAGTTTTGCCGCTTTAAGACCTATATGATGAACACCTAAAGCAAAAATCAGTTTGTAAAGGTCATTTGCTTTAGATTTTTCAATGGCCTCAAGCAAATTAAATGTACTTTTTTCACCCATTCTTTCAAGCGAAATCAAGTCCATTGGCCTAAGTCTGTAAATATCCGATGCCTTTGAAATAAGTTTTTCGTTAACAAGCTGTTCTAAAACTGCACTACCTAACCCTTCAATATCCATAGCATCTCTTGAACAAAAATGAATAAGTTTTCTGAGAAGCTGTGCAGGACAATCGGGATTAACGCACCTTATTGCAGATTCACCATCTTCGCGAACAACCACACTATCGCAAGCAGGACACTTTTCAGGGTATTCATAAACTGAGTTTTCATCATTGTGTTCAGCAACAGCTAACACTTCCGGTATAATATCGCCTGCCTTACGAACAATTATAGTGTCGCCTATTGCTATACCTTTTTCTGCAATAAAATCCGCATTATTAAGTGTAGCACGCGAAACAGTAGTTCCTGCAAGCAAAATAGGTTCAAATATCGCAGTAGGAGTCAAAACACCTGTCCTCCCCACCTGAATTTCAATATCAAGTAGTTTTGTACATTTTTCTTCCGGTGGATACTTAAACGCAACAGCCCACTTAGGGAATTTTGCGGTACTGCCTAATTCTTCACGCATTCCGAAATCGTCGGTTTTTATAACCGCACCGTCAATATCAAAACTCAACTGACCGCGATTATCACCGATTGACTTGATTTTTGCGATCGCTTCTTCCATTGAATCGCATACATCATAGCCGGGTATGGTTTCAAAACCAAGTTCTTCAAGGTATTTAAGTGAATTGTAATGGGTTGATAAATCCTTTCCGCCCTCTTTTTGCTGTATGTTGAAAACAAAAATGTCAAGCTTTCTTGATGCTGTGATTTTTGGATTCTTCTGCCTCAAAGAACCGGATGCCGCATTTCGTGGGTTTTTAAAAGTCTTTTCTCCGTTCAGTTCCTGTTGCGCTACGAGTTCATCGAAAGATGCGTGTGACATATACACCTCACCGCGAACTTCAATAAAAGGTATATCTTTTTTTAGTTTAAGCGGAACAGAACGTATTGTCTTCACGTTCGCAGTAACATCTTCACCCACATTACCATCACCACGTGTAGATGCACGCACAAGCACACCATCACGATATTCCAAAGAGCAGGAAAGCCCGTCAATTTTAGGTTCAACAACATACTTTGCATCAGGAAAAACTTTCTTTACTCTGGTGTCAAAAGCATACAGTTCTTCCTCCGAAAAAGCATCCTGTAAGCTTTCCATACGAACAGTATGGACAACTTCTTCAAAAGTATTGTCGCTTCTGCCTCCGACTCTGTGTGTAGGCGAATCATTCCTAAGCAATTCCGGAAATTCCTCTTCAAGCGCGGAAAGTTCACGCATCATCATATCGTAATCATAATCAGAAATATCGCTTTCATTTCCCATATAATATTTTTCAATGCAGTCATTGAGAATTATTGTTAATTCTTCTACTCTTTTTTCTGCAAAACTAAAATCCATACAGCACCATCCCGATGTTAGTAAAATAACAAGATAATTATACCATAAGTAACAAAAAATGTCGAGAGGAAAGCCTTTAAACTTACCTTATTGCACATTGACAAAAACCCATTTTATTCTTATAATTTAACAGTATTTATAGTATTATGTATTTTAGTTTTATTTTTTATATGAAAGAAGGATTTTTTTGAAAGACAAATTAAAAAATGCTTTAATATTGTTTGTAACTTTCTTTAAAATCGGTGCTTTTACATTCGGCGGCGGTTACGCTATGATTCCTATTATTGAAAAAGAAATCTGTGACAAGCGCAAATGGCTTAAAGGCGAAGAAATTTTGGATATTTTCGCTATTGCCGAAAGCACACCCGGTCCTATCGCCATAAACTCTGCAACTTTTGTAGGATACAGAGTTGCCGGTTTTTTTGGTGCATTTTGTGCAACATTCGGTGTTGTACTCCCATCTTTTGTTATTATTTCACTTATTTCTCTCGTTTTAAAAGAATTCAGTGAATACAAAGTTGTTAAATACGCTTTTAACGGAATCCGTGCAGGTGTTTTAGCCCTTCTTATCAAAGCTTTGATTTCAATGTACAAAAAATGCCCCAAAGGGCTTTTCTCCTATATTCTTATGGGCGGTGCTCTTTTAATATCTGCATTCACAGAAATCAATGTTATTTATATCATAATTTCTTGTGCTCTTATCGGTCTTATCTACTCCGTAGTTTTAAGAAAGAGAGGTAAAGAAGTATGATTTACCTTGAACTTTTCTTAACATTTTTCAGAATAGGGCTTTTCACCTTCGGCGGCGGATATGCTATGCTTCCCCTCATTCAGGATGCAGTCTTACAAAACAAATGGCTCTCGGAAGAAGCAATTGTTAACTTTATCGCCGTCAGCGAAAGTACACCCGGTCCTTTCGCCATAAACATTGCCACATATGTCGGTATTGAAACAGGCGGTTTTTTAGGTGCGGTTTGCGCTACATTGGGCGTAGTGCTTCCATCATTCATTGTTATACTAATTGTTGCAAAAGTATACAAAAAATTCCAGGAAAGTAAAACTGTTAAAGGTTGTATGACAGGTTTAAGACCTACGGTAATCGGTCTTATTGGAGCAGCCGTTCTCAATATAGGCTCAACTGTTTTCTTCCCCAACGGTTTTGCAATAGCAGACCTCAATTTCTACAATATGGCGGTATCTCTGGTAATTGCAGTTATCGGCATACTTCTTATTTTCAAGAAAAAAATTCATCCTATACTCCTTATTGTAATATCTGCAACTTTGGGTATTGCGGCAGGCTTTATAGGTGAACTTCTTTAATTATGTATTTTTAAAAACTTCTTACGGAAAAGGGTTGATTAAAATAAAAACTGTAACAGATTACTTCGGTTGTGACGTTTTCTCCGAAGCAGTGATGAAAGAAAGACTTCCTGAAGAGGCTTTCAAAGAACTTGAACGCACACTTGAAACAGGACACAGACTCAATATTGATGTTGCAAACATTATAGCCAACGCTATGAAAGATTGGGCTATAGAAAAAGGGGCAACACACTATACTCATTGGTTCCAACCTCTTACAGGTATTACTGCTGAAAAGCACGACAGTTTTATCACCCATAAAAAAGATGGTAATGTAATAATGGAGTTTTCGGGAAAAGAACTTATTCAAGGTGAACCCGATGCTTCTTCTTTCCCTTCCGGCGGACTCAGAGCGACTTTCGAAGCAAGAGGATACACTGCATGGGACCCCACATCATTTGCTTTTATTAAAGATGGTGTTCTTTGTATACCTACCGCTTTCTGTTCTTACGGCGGCGAAGCACTCGACAAAAAAACTCCTCTTTTACGCTCAATGGAGGCAATTAATAAACAAACTTTAAGAATCCTTAAACTTTTCGGTCATGATGAAGTTGTTTCTGTAAAAACAACCGTAGGTCCTGAGCAGGAATATTTCCTTGTTGACAGCGAAGTATTCAACAAAAGAAAGGATCTTGTTTACACCGGCAGAACGCTTTTTGGTGCTATGCCTCCTAAAGGTCAGGAGCTTGATGACCACTATTTCGGTGCAATCAAGCCAAGAGTTCAGGCTTTCATGAAGGACCTTGACGAAGAGTTATGGAGATTAGGTGTACTCGCTAAAACAGAACACAACGAAGCGGCTCCTGCACAGCATGAATTGGCTCCCATCTTTACTACAACAAATATCGCAACTGACCATAATCAGATTACAATGGAAACCATGCAGAAATGTGCTAAAAAGCATGGTATGATTTGTCTCTTACACGAAAAACCCTTTGCAGGTGTAAATGGTAGCGGTAAACACAACAACTGGTCCATATCCACTAATACTAATGTCAATTTGCTTGAACCGGGTGAAACTCCGGCAGAAAATGCGCAGTTCCTTTTATTCCTTTGCGCAGTTATCAAAGCTGTTGACGATTATCAGGATCTTTTGAGAATCTCTATCGCTTCTGCAGGCAACGACCATCGTTTAGGTGCCCAGGAAGCACCTCCTGCTATTGTTTCTATGTTCTTAGGCGAGGAACTCACAACAATTCTTGAAACTATCGAAAAAGACGAGACCTACGACAACAAAGAGAAAGAGGTTCTCAAAGTCGGTGTTCACGTTCTTCCACGTTTCCCTAAAGATACCACAGACAGAAACAGAACATCACCGTTTGCATTTACAGGTAATAAATTTGAGTTCCGTATGCTCGGCTCATCTGCTTCTGTTGCAGGTCCCAACACCACTATAAACACAGCAGTTGCAGAGGTTCTTTCTCAATTTGCAGATGAACTTGAAAATGCTGAAGATTTTGAAAGTGCACTCCACGAGCTTATAAAAAGAGTTATAAAAAATCATAAACGCATCATTTTTAATGGTAACGGTTATGATGATTCTTGGGTAAAAGAAGCAGAAAGCAGAGGTCTTCTTAACCTTCGCACCACTCCCGACTGTTTGCCCTATATGCTCCACGATAAAAACGTAGAGTTATATAAACGCCATAAAGTTTACAGCGAAGCCGAAATTAAGGCTCACTATGAAATCAAAAACGAGAAATATTGCAAATATCTCAACATTGAAGTTCTTACAATGATTGAGATGACAAAAAAAGATATTCTTCCTTGTGTCAGCCGCAACATCCACGAACTTGCGGAAACAGTAATCGCAAAACGTGCCGTAAGTGCTGAAATCGACACCTCTTACGAAGAAAACCTTGTTGCAAGACTTTCAGAACTTTCTGCCAAAGTTTTCGCTGATGTTACTGAATTAGGCGAACTTTCCAAAGAAGTTAAAACAATTGAAGAAAGCGATGCCGCAGCAATTTTCTACAAAAACAACATAATCCCTGTTATGAACAGTTTAAGAGAGTCTGTTGATGAAATGGAGTCACTTTGTTCTTCAGAGCATTGGTGTTATCCATCATACGGTGAACTTCTTTTCAGTGTAAGATAAATATAAAAGCAGATTAGGAATTTGGTTTTCCTAATCTGCTTTTTTAGTGAAGAATGTGAGGTGAGGAACGAGGAGTTTCGGAACCTGCAGTCGGCATTTTATATTGTATTTTGCGTTTAAATAATATATTCCTCATACTTTTCAAGCGTATAAATCTCCGCTGTAATATCAAGCAAAAGACCTTCTGCTGTATATTCTTCGGAATGCACTACACCTGTTTTGCGAAGTTCTGCACCTGCTGCACCCAAAGAGAACGGCAGAAGAATTTTAACTCGTTTTCTCGTTGGTGGTAAAGCTGCTGCTATTTTCTCCAGAAGTTCTTGAAGTCCGGCACCGGTCTTGGCAGAAACACGAACACAATTTCCGACCATAGGAATAGAAATATCATTAGCAAGATCGCATTTATTAAGAACCGTTATTATGGGTTTATCAGCACATCCGAGTTCTTCTAACAATTCATTTGTAACGCGATAATGTTCCGAACACTCTTCACTTGATGCATCACAGATATTGAGAATAACGTTAGCGCTAACTGCCTCATCAAGTGTTGATTTAAATGCTTCTACAAGTTTATGAGGAAGCCTTCTTATAAAACCTACCGTATCTATCAGTAAAACACTGCTACCATCCGGTAATGTCAACGCTCTTGCTGTTGGGTCAAGAGTTGCGAAAAGTTTATTTTCTGCTAACACACCGGCATCAGTAAGAGTGTTCATAAGAGTTGATTTACCTGCATTTGTGTATCCCACAAGCGCAACAGTAATAACCCCGTCTTTTTTTCTTCTTTCTCGGTAACGGGTTCGTCTTTCATCAAGCGCTTTTAAATCTTCGGTTAAAGCGGAAATCCGACGTCTGATATGTCTGCGGTCTGTTTCAAGTTTGGTTTCACCGGGACCACGAGTTCCTATACCGCCACCCAATCTGGACATTGATGCACCCTTGCCACCTAATCGTGGTAACGCATATTTCAACTGCGCAAGTTCAACTTGAAGTTTGCCTTCGCCTGAAAGAGCTCGTTGGGCAAAAATATCTAAAATTAAAGTTGTACGATCTATAACACGAACATCTGTAAGTGTTTCTATATTTTTCTGTTGTGCCGGTGATAACTCACCATCAACTATGACAAGATCCGGCTTTTCTTTCTCGCAAAAATCCGAAAGCTCCTCAAGTTTTCCTCTGCCGAGGTATGTTCCGGGTTCAGGAGCTTCGCGTTTTTGTGTCATTTCACAAATAACTTGGGCACCTGCAGTTTTGGCAAGTTCCGTAAGTTCGGCAAGAGATGAATCAACATCAAACTCACCTGTATCAACAGATACAAGAACTGCTCTTTCCTGTTCAATTTTATTTTCAAAAAACTCCATAAATACACCTAATAATATTTTTAACCCTGTTCACCATAGGTAAACAGGGTTAATTTTATTTTTTATTTTCTTTTCTTGTGATGTCTGCTTCCATAGTAATAGGAAGAACCATAATAACCGCCGTAACGGTTTGAGAAATAGCCACCGGCTTTTTCAGTAGCAATCTTAAGTGTGCCTGTACCTGCACGGTTATAAATGCAACCGAAAATGTCTGCCTTAGTTGTCATAATATCGCTCAATGCATATTCAATCTGAGGAATTGCAACTCTTTCTTCTGCAGTAACAAAGACGATTGTATCTGTATAGTTAGCAACGATAGCTGCGTCAGCAACAACACCTGCAGGAGGACAGTCAATAATAACATAGTCGAAATTCTTCTTAGCTTCAGCAACGATTTCTGCCATACGATCAGAAGCAAGAGTTTCTGAAGGATCGGCAACCGCAGCAGAACAAACAAGAAGATAAAGGTTATATTTCTCGATATACTTAACAGATTCTTCGAAAGTCTTGTTGCCGTTAACTATATCATAAATACCTTTTTCACCTTCGATTGAAATACCTAAAGTTTTGCAAACAGCAGGTTTTCTGAGGTCAGCGTCCATAAGAAGAACAGACTTACCACTCTTAGCAAGAGAAAGAGCAATGTTAGTTGAGCAAGTTGTTTTACCTTCACTCTCAGTTGAACTTGTAACCGCAAATACTGAATAACCCTTTTTCAATTTTGCGTTTTCAAATTTAGTTCTGATTAATTTAAATGTTTCAATGAATGGCAAACCTACATTTCTGTCTGTAATAAGAAGTCTTGTACGGTCGCCTTTCTTTTTAGTTTTAATATCAGAAACTGTAGCAATGATATCAATATTAAACTTATTCTTAATATCTTCTGTTGAAAGCAATTTATTCTGAATTTTTGCAGAAACAAGTATAATAATTACAGCAAGAGCAGCACCGATAATAAAACCTGCAGCAGTGTAAAGAAGGGTTGATGAGTCAGCCGCAAGCTCTGCCTGAGTAGCGCTATCAGCAACACTGATATTTGCAGTTGGGAAAGCATCCTTAACGATATCGGGATAAACGCTCTGGATAGCAGTTGCTACTATATAAGCTAATTCCTTATCGCTTGATTTTACGGTAATATTAATGAGTGTTGAATCAGCAACAAGCTCAACATTCATCATTCCGCGAAGCTGCTCTTTAGAATAGGTTTTACCGGTTTGAGCTTTAACATTCGCTTGTACAGCAGTGATAAAGTCATTACCACGCTGAATAAGAGTTTTAAAGTTTGTAGCAATAGTTGTTGAAGCCTGTGCATCACTGGCAGTAACATATGTAGCTGCTGTACCAGCTATATCTCTATCCTTATTAGAAACGTTAAAAATAAGATTAGAACTAAAAACCTCTTCGTATGTAACTTGAGCAATACCAAAACCACTAACACTGAATATCACTACAAATACAACAATAAGCCACCATTTGCTGAGAAGTTGACGAACAAATTTTAATATAGGTGCAAGACCAATATCTTCGTCATGGGTTCTTTTTTCTTCGAAAGCCATCATTATTCCCCTTTATAATTTCATATATAACTTATAATATCACAAATATTAAATAACTACAATAGTTTTTTTGAATTTTTTAAAGTCCCTGTCTTTTTAAAAACTCCATTTGGGCATCTTTTTCACTCTCATCTATGGAACTGATGCTTTTGGCTTCTTCTGCGTACTTTTTTCTGTTGCCTAAAGAACTTAAAATTCTCACCAACCACATAAACGGCAAAAGGAATGGAAATTTTTTTAAAACAGGATATCTTTTTTTCATTAAATGCATGGGAAGGAAAATTCTTGACAAAAAATATGAAGATTTCTTTTCCGAATAATCTCCTCTTATAATTATACCACTTAAATAATAGTTTGCCTGATTACCGAAAACACCGCTTAAAATAATGTAGTCAGTAGTTTCATTAATATTTTCATCTGCCTTTTTTTCGCCAAACCAGCAATCGACCAGATCATCCATTTTAGAACTGAAAATCGCAAGACCCGTTGCTGCCAATGCTTTTTCAAGAACTTCCGCATCGCATTGAGGCTTCAATTTTTTCTTAAGATAGTAGTGGTCAACTATACTTTTTATTCCTGTTCCTGCTGTTTCAAAATGATGCGCCATATGGGAAAGAATATACACATAAAAATCTTCTTTTGTCATATTCATAGTGTAACCATTCTCGGCAATTTCCATTCTCTTGAAGGCACCCTTGTAATATTCATAACCCTTGTCATAATCGTATTTCAGCTCTTTATGAAGTTCAAAATTAAGAAAAGGCTTCTTTACATAACCTGCATCTTTTGCATCCTCATAGTTTTCGTATTCGTAACCTCTTTCAACAAGGATTCTTGCAACATCTTCAGCTTTACCCGGTTCTATATATACATCCATATCCAGCATAAAGCGCATATCAGGATTATCGTAATATTTTGAAACTTTTGCACCTTTAAGGAAACAGTGTTTAATACCTTCTTTTACGAAAAGCTCAGAAAGTTCTTCTGCTTCTTTTTCCTGTGCAGCATGCCTTGCGGCGCAACGAAAAAGTTCCTTTCTGAAAACTGCTTTTATTTCATCAGATGCAAACTCACTTGCTATAACAGATGGTGCAACCATTGGTGTTACCTTGTGACGTTCAGATAATTTATGAATTTTAGCAAAATCCGTATCTTCCGAAAAAATATATATTTCACCTTTAATCTGAGCCCATATTGCATCAACAAGAACTCTGCCGACAGAAAGAATGTCTTTTGTAGCATCTAAATTTTTATTTTCCATTTCTCAACCTATACAGTTTATATCTTAATCTGCGTATGGGATAACGTTTTTTCACATTATCTACATACTTGTTTTTATACTTAATGTAGTCAGGATCCGTGACTTCAAAAGTTTTACCATCACGACAGATGGTGCAAACCACACCTATAATATGTTTATTGGTAATATTCTTCTCAAGTATAAACTGATTATCACCGCACATAATATAGCCATTTTCATCTTTATCAACTATCCTATGCAGCACGAAGGCACCATTATCACGGCGATAAAGAGGAATATCGCCAATTTCAAGAGGAAATTCCGGCTTTCTTATAAACACATAGTCGCGTCCCTGCACCAGATAGGGATTCATACTTGTACCTGTTATAGGTATCTTAAAGGTGGTATTTCTACTGAAAGCTTCCTCTATAAAAGGAAGAAGTTCAGACAACGATATTTGTTTCATTTTATCACTTTTCCAAAATTTTGTAGCTCTCTAATTTGTCTAAAAATGCGGTAAGATCTGCACGAAGTACGTCTTCGGGTGCATCGTACTCAGCTTTTAATTCAGCCACTATTTCTTCATAGCTTTTTCCGTTTTCAAGGGCTTTCCAGATAAGCTCAGCAGGACCGTTAAGAGTAATCATACCACGGATATTATTCACTGCTTCACCTACAGGAACTACAACAGGTGTGCCTGCAACTGTTTTTAATACATAATTCTCGTTAAGTTTCATTTTTATCACCAAAACCCCGAATTTATTTTTATGGTTGAATTGCTCCAACTCATAGTTACCTATTATAATACTATCACAAAAGCAACGTAAAATCAATAATGTATATAAAAAAGCAAAGAGGCAAAACGCCTCTTTGCTTCATATATCGTTAGTCTTAAATTTTTTATTCAGCTTATGCATTACTGTAAAGTATGCAGGAAAAAGGAACAAATCTGCAACTATCCAAGCCATAGGGTTAACGAAGCAAGCAGCAGCATAACCAAATTGATTCACAAAAACAAAGCCCCCTATACCTCTGGCACATAATTCAAAAACACCGGTCATCATAGCAGTTACACTATATCCTAATCCCTGAAGTGCATTTCTCAATAAGAAAAGCACTGACAGAATCAGATAAAAATAACTACCTGCATTGATATATTGCTGTGCAAGAGCTATAACACCCGTTTCTGAACCGCTGATGAAAAGCAACGATATATACGGACCAAGGAATCTTGCAACGCACATTCCTATAACAGAATAAATAGCCGCAAGTATAAATCCGCTGCCAATACCTTTTTTTATTCTGTCAAGTTTTCTGGCACCTAAATTCTGTCCACAATAGGTAGCCATTGTAATACCGATAGTTTCTGCAGGAAGAACTATCATAAGCTGGGTTTTACCGCCTATGGTCACCGCAGCAATAGCATCTGCACCCAGACCATTAACACAGGATTGAAGCATTACCGAGCCGATAGCTGTTATGGAAAACTGCAACGCCATGGGAAGTCCGTTTTTTAAGAGTGATTTTATATATTGGAAATCAGGTTTTGATGTTTCTTTAGTAAGGTGAAGAATCGGGAAACTGCGTTTTACATATATAAAACAAAGAATACCGGAAACGATCTGTGATATTACAGTAGCGACGGCAGCGCCCCTTACACCCATATCAAATACTGTTATAAGAAGAATATCAAGACCTACATTCAGTACAGATGAAAAAAGTAAAAAGTACAATGGTGTTTTACTGTCGCCTAAAGACCTTACGATACTGGCAAGTAGGTTATAAAACATTGTTGCACCTATACCGGCAAAAATTATTACAATATAATCATACGCTTCTTGATATATTTCTTCCGGTGTGTTGAGAATCCTTAACAGCGGATGGGTAAAAAGCACCGCCGCCACTGTTATAACCACACCTAAAACTGCCGAAGTATATATGATATTGGCTACGTATTTTTTAAGCCCCTGTGTATCCTGTGCCCCAAAACGTTGCGCAACAGGAATAGCAAAACCTGTGCAAAGACCGATTACAGAGCCAATTATAAGAAAGTTCAACGCACCTACGGAGCCAACTGCAGAAAGTGCAATTTTACCTACAAATCGTCCTACAATAATCGTATCTGCCATATTATACAACTGTTGAAAAAGGTTACCCAACATCAACGGCAGACAAAATCGGATTATATTTTTCATAGGACTGCCCGTAGTCATATCCTTAGTCATAATATCACCCCACCCAAGAAAAAACAAACTCAATAAAATTTATCACACTGCACTTGTTTTGTCAATAAAAACAAAGTTAAATGAGGCTGAAAAAACGTTCGTTTTTTCAGCCTCTGTTTATATTATTTTGCAACAATATTTATAATTTTACCGGGAACATAGATTTCCTTGATGATATTTTTACCGTCGAGGAATTCCTGTACTTTTCCGTCTGCTTTTGCCGCTGCAATTGCTTCTTCAGCAGTTGAATCTTTAGCTATTGTAATTGTTGCTCTGAGTTTACCGCAAATCTGGACAGGGACTTCGATAGTAGCATCAACGGTTTTGGCTTCGTCAAATTCCGGCCACTGTGCTATTGCAAGCAAACCTTCGCCACCCAATTCTGCCCAGACTTCTTCTGAAACGTGAGGAGCAAAAGGATCAAGAAGTTTAACGAATGTTTTAAGTTCGCCCTTTGTAATTGATCCAACCTCATAAATTTCATTAAGAAGTGACATAAGAGCTGCGATAGCTGTATTGAATTTCATATTTTCAATGTCTTCAGAAACTTTCTTTATTGTTTTATGGAAAGATGTTTCAAGTTCTTTTGAATATTCTTCACCATCTTTTACAATTTCAAGAAGGTTCCATACTCTGTCTACGAAACGTTTGCAACCCTTAACGCTGCTCTCGCTCCAGGGTGCTGCCTTTTCATAGTCACCCATAAAGAGTACATAAGTACGAAGAACGTCTGCACCGAGTGCATCAACAACTTCATTGGGGTCAACAACGTTACCCTTTGATTTACTCATTTTCTCGCCATCGGGACCAAGGATAAGACCCTGAGCAGTTCTCTTTGAATAGGGCTCGTCAAAAGGAACTTCGCCTATATCATAAAGGAATTTATGCCAGAAACGTGAGTAAATAAGGTGACGTGTAACGTGTTCCATACCACCGTTATACCAGTCAATGGGACCCCAATATTTAAGTTTATCCATATCAGCAAAAGCTTCTGTGTTATGGGGATCAATATAACGAAGGAAGTACCATGATGAACCTGCCCACTGAGGCATTGTATCTGTTTCACGTTTTGCAGGAGCACCACACTTAGGACATGTACAGTTTACATAGCTTTCAATTTTTGCAAGAGGGCTTTCGCCATCTGAACCGGGCTGGAAGTTATCAACCTCAGGAAGTCTTAAAGGAAGTTCCTCATAAGGAACGGGAACGATACCGCATTTTTCACAATGAACAATCGGAATGGGTTCGCCCCAATATCTCTGGCGGTTAAATGCCCAGTCTTTCATTTTATACTGAACACCTTTTTCACCTATACCATTTTCCTCAAGGTACTCTGCCATTTTTGCAATAGAGTCAACTTTCTTTTCCATACCGTTAAGGAAACCGGAGTTAACCATTTTACCATCGCCTGTGTATGCTTCAACACTGATATCACCACCCTGAATAACTTCAATGATATCAATACCGAACTTTTTAGCAAACTCATAGTCACGCTGATCGTGTGCAGGAACAGCCATAATAGCACCTGTACCGTAACCCATCATAACATAGTCGGATATGTAGATAGGAATTTTCTTTCCGTTTACAGGGTTTATTGCTTCAAAGCCATCTATTCTGACACCGGTTTTATCTTTTACAAGCTGTGTTCTTTCAAACTCGGTTTTCTTTGCACACTCTGCTCTGTAAGCTTCAATTTCAGCCATATTACCAATTTTTTCTGCGTACTTATCAATAAGAGGATGTTCGGGTGCCATAACCATAAATGTAACACCGAAAAGAGTGTCGGGACGAGTTGTGTAAATCTTCATTTTTTCATCAGTGCCGTCAATCTGGAAATTAACGAATGCACCTGTTGATTTACCTATCCAGTTAACCTGCTGAAGTTTGATGTTGGGAAGATAATCTACTTTATCAAGACCCTGAAGAAGTTTATCAGCATATTCTGTAATACGAAGATACCATACGTCTTTTGACTTCTGCACGATATCACTGTGGCAGATATCGCACTTACCACCCTGAGAATCCTCATTTGAAAGAACAACTTTACATGAAGGGCAGTAGTTAACAAGAGTTTTATCACGGAAAACAAGGCCCTTTTCGAACATCTTAAGGAAAATCCACTGTGTCCATTTATAATAACTCTCTTCAGTTGTGTCAACAACTCTTGTCCAGTCAAAAGAGAAACCGACTTTTTTAAGTTGTGATGAGAATTTTTCAATATTCATATCCGTAACTTTACGGGGATGAATACCTGTTTTTATAGCATAGTTTTCTGTAGGAAGACCATAAGCATCAAAACCGATGGGGAAAAGAACATTGTAACCCTGCATTCTTCTTTTACGGGAAACAACCTCAAGACCTGAATATGCTTTGATGTGTCCTACGTGCATACCTGCACCGCTGGGATATGGGAATTCAACAAGTCCGTAAAATTTGGGCTTTTCGGAGTTATCCTGTGCGTGGAAAACGCCTTCATCCTCCCATTTTTTCTGCCATTTTTGTTCAACGGCTGAAAAATCGTATTTCATAATATCACCTTTCTGGTAATGCAAAATGCAAAATGCAAAATGCAAAATTATTGGAACCTGCGGTTAGCCATTATAAGCTATCGCAGTTTTTATAAATTTTTGTATGATGTTTTGCAAATCGATATTAAGATATTTCTAATATCATTCAAATCATCATTTAAACTTTTATATTCTGAATCATTTATATATTCTGTGTCGTGTAGCAACATCAACCAATACATTGTTTCGGTAGCTTCTTTAAGTGCTATATTCATTTTTGAGGCAAAATCATTTTTACTTTGTCCGTTCTGTGCCTCAAAAACGTTTGCACCGATGCTTGTACCGCTTCTGACAACTTGTTTTGAAAGAATAAATTCTTTTTTCTCGTTTACAAGGTACTTTCCTAAATACACAATTCTTTTTGAAAACAACCTCGTTTTATCTACTATTATATTGTTTTTCATAACAAAAATAACCCATTCAAGTCACTATTATAATGCTGTGCGCAGCACCCTATAATTCTGCATTCTGAATTTTGCATTCTGCATTTATCATCAATCTAATAATTGATTTACTTCAATTTTTGATGCATCTTCCCAAAGTCTTTCAAGATTATAATAGTTTCTTGCTTCCTCTGTGAAAATATGAGCTATAACACCCGCATACTCTATAATAACCCAACCTGTTGCTCTACCCTCTACATGGTCAGGCTTTAAGCCTGCTTCTTCAAGTTGAAATTCAACTTCATCTGCAAGGGCTCTGATATGGGTGTTTGAATTACCTGTTACAAGAACAAAATAATCTGCGACAATGGTAAGTTCATCGATTTTTATAACTTTAATATCGTTACCTTTTTTATCATCAAGGGCCTTAACAATTTTTTTTACAGTATCTAAACTCATTTCAACTCTCCTGTTTCATTACATTAAACATAGCACTGTTATAAGCATCCACAGTATCCGGATGCACAATTCTCTCACGATCTATAAGGTCTTTAATAGTAAAACTCAAACCCTCTACTATGGCTTCATCAAGAGAACGTTTAGCCTTCTCACGCATTATTTCCACACCATCATAGTCACGCTCTGCACTGATAAAATCAGCAATAAAAACAACTTTCTCAAGAAGTGACATTCCTTTTCTTCCTGTGGTATGGTAACGGATAGCGTTAAGCATATCTTCATCGGTAATACCGAATTCTTTTTTCGCATACTCTTTTCCGCAAATTGCGTGATAAAGTTTAGGTGCGTTTATTTCACATTCGGAAAGTTCAACACCATTCTCTATCATATAAGAAAGCTGAAGTCCTGCAGGTTCATCTTTGCAACAATCGTGGATAAGCCCCACAGTATATGCTTTTTCAGGGTCGCAACCATAGATTATGGCAAGTTCTTTTGCGGATTCTGCAACATTCACAGAATGAGCAAAACGTTTTTCTGTTAATCTATCTTTCAATACTTCAATGTATTCGGCATCTCTATTCACAGATACAACCCCCTCGTATTTATATATTGGTATACAGCATCTTCGAGATATTCACTACCGCAACCATTTCTTATATTCTCACGAATCTGAGTTGAACTTGTTTCGATAGGAACGCTTTCACATATTATTGCACCATCATCACTGATATTCAATACATTTTTTGCAAAAGATTTCATCATCTCAAGTTTTTCAAGATTTAAGGTTCTGCAAGCTGCTACAAGCACACAAACA
The DNA here is from genome assembly GCA_045578985.1 of Acutalibacteraceae bacterium. Taxonomy (GTDB): domain Bacteria; phylum Bacillota; class Clostridia; order Oscillospirales; family Acutalibacteraceae; genus DTU089. Next base: position 62,496 of record JAZNLH010000035.1, read on the forward strand.
TCGAGAATCTCTTTGTATTTATACCATTTATCAAACGAAAGGAACATATCATCGCCCATAAAAAGATACAGTTGAGAATCGGGGTAAAGTTTTTTTACTTCTCTCAAAGTATCAATAGTGTAACTTTTTCCACCACGATTTATTTCGATGCAACTGACTTCGAAAACAGGCTCATTGAATGCAAGAGTGCACATATTATACCTATCCTGTGCAGTTGCTCCGGAACTTTCTTTAAAAGGCGATAATGCCGTTGGTATTATTATTACCTTATCTGCTCCGCATATTTGCGCAAGGTTTCGTGCAAGTAATTTGTGTCCTTTATGTGGCGGATCAAAAGAACCGCCGTATATTGCAATTTTTTTCATTTTAATACAATGTAACAGACTGCATTTCAAGGTTTCCTCTGTAAGAGGTGATTTTTATTTTAACCCTATTAACCTCGGTCGGTATAATTTTATGTATTCTCTTATAACCTATAATGCCGCCCTTACCGACTTTCTTGAACTTTCCGCTACCTTCGTCGATGTAAACTTCATATGACTCAACGTGCTGACCGTTAATAATATGTTCCATCATAACGAACTTATCGAACATATCTTTTTTGGAAAGTGTGATCGTGAGTTCGGGTTCTTTATCGTTTTCAGCAGGTCTCCATGTTTTAGTTTCATCATCCAACAAAAGGTTTGACGCACTGTACTCGGAAGAAAGTGAGCTACTTGCCTCAATCTCACCGATTTGTGAAACTTTGTATGAATAAGACCTTTGTAAATCAATACCGAAGGCTCTTAAAATCTGGTAGTCCATCTCTGCAAATTTACCGTTTTTCATAGGCGGAACACCAAGCATCAAAGCACAGTTTTTTCCTACTGTTTCAAGGTAAAGCTTTTGAAGTTTATCTTTTGTTTTTGCAGTATATTCATCATCTTTATGGTAATACCATCTGTCACGCATAGAAACACATACTTCACAGGGATACCAAATGAATTCTGTTTCCTTTTTTATCGCTTTTCTTGAACCTAAATCAAGTTCGAAGTTCTTTTCTTTTCTGCGTGCTTTTTTGGATGTATCTTTACTACGCTCAAAAGCACTGTAAATGCTGTGTCTTTTGGGAACAACACTCCATTCATTTTCGCGTATTACACCCCATTCATTGCCGTACCAACGCACATCGGGACCTACAAGTGCAATAACTGCACCCGGCTGACATTCTCTGACAATATCATAATAACCTTGCCAATCATATTCCTGAATGTTACCGTCTTCATCAGGTTCCACGGCACCATCAAAGCGAACATAGAAAATGTCCCCATATTTGGTGAGAACTTCTCTGAGAAGTGATTTGAAATAATTGTTATATTCTTCACCGCTGCCATAAGACTCCTCGTGACGATCAAGTGGAGAAATTGCTATACCGAACTTCAGTCCCTGATTCTTACATTCTTCGCTTAAAGCAGCAACAATATCTCTGTTCTCAGTTTCCCAATCCGTTGCGCTTTCTACAGAATAGTCAGTATATTCCGAACACCACAAACAGAATCCGTCATGATGTTTAACATTGAGCACCATTCCTTTAAAACCTGCGTTTTTAAAGAATTGCACCCATTCTTCCGCATTAAATTCTTCAGGATTAAAATTCACGGGATTCACATTTCCGTCAGTCCATTCTCTGTTAACAACAGTTGCAAGACCAAAATTTATAAAACCGTAAAATTCGGTTTTTTGCCAATCAAGTTGTCTTTCGGAAGGTTTAACCTCCGCTGCAATTTCATAGGGTTTCATATAAAATCCTTTCAATGAGAGCTCTTTTTATATCGGTTCACTCACACACTTTTTATTTACCGCTGTCGCAATTGGTTGCAACAATGTCTACACCTAAACCGAGAATATTTTCTATAACAATATCACCGATTTTAACAGGCGCTTTAACTGTAACTGCATTAATTTCTTTCATACAGTCAAACATTCTGTCTTTCGGTACAGGACCGGAAGATTTAACCGGAACTACCGGGTGTATACCGTTTTCAACCTTTACACTTGTGGTAAGGCTTCTGACGGGATTGGTAATTTCAGCACGTGCATAAGCATCACCGCGTTTGCAGGTATTACCTGTAACAGCGATAACTTCACCGTTTTCTATTTCAACTTCAATAGGGCATCCTAAAGGGCAGGATACACAAATAAGACTTTTTTTCATTTCTCCCACTCCTTATTCTTCAACACGAACAATAATCTCACTGTTCTCATTCATATTTTTAAGCATTTCAGGCGTAATCACTACATTTTCCATTTCACCGGGAGCAAGTTTAACTTTCTTTTTAGATGAGAGTATCTGACCATCGCATTCAACGACTACCTTTGCGCCTTTATAAACCTGACCCACGCGGAAATAGAGTTTAAGTTTTTCGTCGCCTTCAATATTAACACGTTGCGGAACAATATAGCGTACACCATTAACACCTTTTGTATTAATAAATGTGCCACCTTTTTTCTTTCCGAAAATATAATCCGCCGCACCCTTACCGGCAATCTGACTTTCCTCGGTAACGTAATCAACAAGGTCATGAACCTGTAAAACATTACCGCAAGCGAAAATACCGGGCTGAAGTGTTTCTCTGTATTCGTCAACAATAGGACCGCTTGTTACTTTATCCAGTTCTACGCCAACATCTTTTGAAAGTTCATTTTCGGGAATAAGACCAACTGAAAGAAGAAGTGTATCACATTCAATATATTCTTCTGTTCCGGGAATAGGTTGTAATTTTTCGTCAACCTGAGCGATAGTAACACCTTCAAGTCTTTCTTTGCCGTGTGTTTTAATAACAGTGCAGCTAAGTCTTAACGGAATACCGAAATCATCAAGACACTGAACAATATTTCTTGTAAGACCACCCGAATACGGCATAAGTTCACAAACAACTTTAACTTCGGCTCCTTCAAGTGTCATACGTCGTGCCATAATAAGACCGATATCACCTGAACCGAGTATAACTACTTTTTTGCCGGGCATATATCCGTCAATATTAACGTACTTCTGTGCAGTACCTGCAGTCATAATACCTGCAGGTCTTGAACCTGCAATCGAAAGAGCTCCCCTGGGTCTTTCGCGACATCCCATAGCAAGAACTACTGCTATAGCCTGAAATTGCATAAGACCTTCATTATTATTAACGGCAGTTACAACATTACTATCGGAAATATTTAAAACCATTGTGTCAGTAAAAACATCAATGTCGGTTTTTTCAACCTGTTCAATAAATCTGCCTGCATATTCGGGACCGGACAGTTCTTCGCCGAAATAGTGAAGACCGAAACCCGTGTGTATGCATTGTTCAAGAATACCTCCGAGAGTTTCGGCTCTTTCAAGAATAACTATTTTTTCAACGCCCTCTTCTTTTGCTTTAAGGGCTGCTGCCATACCGGCAGGACCGCCGCCGACTACTACTAAATCATAATTCAACATTTGCCCCGCCCCCCTTATTTTGTTCTGTCATACATAATCTTCGACTCTCCGCCGAATTTTGTTATTTCGTTCATAGGTACGCCTAATTCTCTTGCAAGAATTTCAACTACCTTGCTACCACAGAAGCCACCTTGGCATCTGCCCATACCTGCCCTTGTTCTTCTCTTGACACCGTCAACATCTCTTGCACCTGCAGGAGCGTGGATAGCATCGATAATTTCGCCCTCTGTTATTGTTTCGCAACGGCAAACAATTCTGCCGTATGCTTTATTTTTCTCAATAAGTTTTGCACGTTCTTCGGTGCTCATATGACGAAAACGTACAGGCTCAGGACGAATAGGGTCGAAGTTTTCTTTCTTTTCCATTCCACCTGTAAGGTCGAGCATAATACCTTCAACCATTTCAGCAATAGCCGGAGCTGATGATAGACCCGGGGATTCAATACCTGCAACATTTATAAAATTCTTATTTACAGATGACGAACCAATAATGAAATCGTCTGTTGTGGGATGGGCTCTGTTACCGCTGAAAGAGGTAATTGCATTTCTCAAAGAAACTGCAGGAACACTCTTTGTTGCGGCACTGTAAATTCCGTTCAGACCTTCTGTGGTAGTCGCAACATCATTACCATCATCAATATCAGTAGCAGAAGGACCAACTATAAGGTTACCGTCAACTGTGGGTGAAACAAGTACACCTTTACCCATTTTGGTGGGACATTGGAAAATAGTGTGACTTGCAAGTGAACCCTGCGACTTATCAAGAAGATAATAGTCACCGTGACGAACTATAATTTCAACGGAATCATCACCGATAAGTTTTGCAATTTTACCGGAGTGAACACCGGCAGCATTAATAACATATTTTGCAGTAATTTCTCCGGCAGTTGTATCAAGCACGAACTCATCGTTTTCGTATTTAATGCCTTTAACTTCACAATTTCTTATAAATTCAGCACCATTTGTAACAGCATTTTCAACACCTGCTATTGTGAGTTCGTAAGGACATACTATGGAGGAAGTAGGAGCTACAAGTGCACCTACTGCAGTATCACCTATATTGGGTTCGAGTTGTTTAAGTTCATCTCTATTTATAACACGAAGTTCAGGAACTCCATTTTCTTCGCCTCGTTTAAGAAGTTCTTCCAAGTGAGGCATTTCCTCCTCTGAAAATGCCACAACAAGTGCACCGTTGTTTTTCAAAGGCACATTGAGTTCTTTGCAAAACTTTTTCATAAGTTCAACACCGCGGACATTTAATTTTGCCTTAAGTGTTCCTGGCTTTGCATCAAAACCTGCGTGAACAATGGCGCTGTTGGCTTTTGTTGCCCCCATTGCACAATCGTTGCATCTTTCAACAAGCGCAATTTTAATGTTGTATTTTGAAAGTTCCCTTGTTATAAGTGAACCTACAACACCTGCGCCGATTACAGCAACATCGTACTTCATTTAATACATCTCCTACTTGAATGGATTTTTTTGTATTCATATTTTACCAAAAAATTAATCAGTTTATTATAACATAATATAATCTTAAAAATCAAGACATTATCTAATGTATATTATGGCTTAATTTTAGTGTTTCCGCCTTGTTTTTTCCGCTGTTATGGTGTATTATAATTATTTGAAACATTTTTGTGAGGTATGAATAATGAACAAACCTGAACTTCTCGCCCCTGCCGGGGATATGAACTGCTTAAAAGCAGCCGCAAGATTCGGTGCAGATGCAGTATATATCGGCGGTCCGCTTCTTCAGTTAAGAGCTGAAAAATCCGCTTTTTCAGAAGAAGAAATCGATACCGCTGTAAAATATCTTCATCCGTTAAACAAAAAATTATACGTTACGGTAAACAGTTTTACAAAAAACAGTGAAATAGAAGCACTCAGAAATTATGCACGCAACCTTTACGCCTTAGGCGTAGATGCTGTTATTGTTGCAGATTTAGGTGCATTAAGAACCATAAAGCAAGCAGAACCTCGTCTCGAAGTGCACGTAAGCACACAGGCTAACTGTTGCAATTATGCCGCAGCAATGGCGTACTATGAAATGGGTGCTTCACGAATTGTTGTTGCTCGCGAAATGACTATTGACGAAATTGCAGAAATGCACGCTAAAATACCCAGCGACCTTGAAATTGAGGCGTTTGTACACGGCGCTATGTGTATGGCATATTCCGGCAGATGTCTTATTTCGTCATACATGAACGGAAGAAGCGGAAACAGAGGCGAATGTACTCAGCCTTGCCGTTGGGAGTACTATCTTGTTGAGAGAAATCGTCCTAACGAATACTTAAAACTGGAAGAATACGAAGATCACTCTGCACTTCTCTCCTCTCACGATATGAAAGCCATAGGTTTCCTTGACAAGTTGCAGGAAGCCGGTGTTGATTCATTTAAAATCGAGGGCAGAATGAAAACAGAATACTACGTTTCACACGTGGTAAACGCATACAGACGTGCCATAGACAAAAGTGCTCCCATCGAACTTCTTGATGATGAACTTAATGCAATAAGCCACCGTCCCTACAACAGCGGTTTTTATTTCGGAAACCTTGTTCATGACCACAAAAATGATGGACTTTACCATTGGGATTGCACCTTTGCAGGTGTCGCTTTAGATGACTGCAAAGACGGAAAACTTAAAATACAACAACGCAATTTTTTCAAGTTGGGCGACACTATTGAAGTCCTTTCACCCGAAACATTTGGTATGTCCTTTACTTGTACAAAAATCACCAATGAAAAAGGTGAAGAAAGTGAAACCGCTTGTCATCCGCAGGAATTTTTGACACTCGATTGCACAGCAAACGTTAAAGCCGGCGATATTTTGAGAGTACGAACCGAAAAACAAAAAATCATTACAGATATTTAATATGAGTAAATTTGAAATACTGGCTCCCGCAGGTGCCCGTGAACAATTGAAAGCCGCCGTAATTTGCGGTGCAGATGCAGTCTATTTAGGCGCAGGAAACTTTAATGCACGACGCAATGCAGACAACTTCACAAATGACGATTTGAGTGAAGCGATAAAATACTGTCATCTTCGCAACGTTAAGGTCTATGTAACCCTCAATACCCTTATCTTCGACAAAGAAGCAGAAGAACTTTATGAAACTGTAAAGGCAATCGCAAAAAGCGGTGCCGACGCAGTTATTGTGCAGGATTTCGCCGTTTTCGAAGCAGTAAAAAGCATATGTCCCGAACTTCCATTACACGCCTCAACGCAGATGGCGGTTCATAATGTTTCCGGTGCTTTAATGCTTCAGAGTTTAGGATTTTCAAGAATCGTTCTTGCCCGTGAATTGTCTTTAGAAGAAATTAAAGAAATCAGAAAACACGTGACTGCAGAACTCGAAGTTTTCGTACACGGAGCACATTGTATGGGGGCATCAGGCAACTGTTATCTTTCAGCAATGCTCGGTGAACGCAGCGGAAACAGAGGACTTTGCGCTCAAGGGTGCCGACTTAATTGGAAATCACAACACGGCAGGGACTTTGCACTTTCCCTCAAAGATATGTCTTACCTTGACAGTATAAGTGAATTATGCGAAATCGGTGTTGAGTCTTTTAAAATTGAGGGCAGAATGAAACGCCCCGAATATGTTGCCGCCGCCGTAACAAGTTTAAATAATGCCATAAACGGCAAAAAATATGATAAAGATGTTCTTCGTTCTGTTTTTTCAAGAAACGGCTTTACAGACGGATATTTAAAAGGCAAACGCGATTTATCTATGTTCGGTTTCCGTGGCAAAGAGGATGTTACTTCTGCATCAAATGTTTTGAAGTCTCTTGAAAATTTATATCGTGATGATATACACCCCATCGGAGTAGATATGAGCTTAACTCTGGCAAAGGATTCCCCTGCACTTCTCAGAATCAGTGCAGAAGGTGAAACGATTGAAGTTACAGGAACAATTGCTGAAATCCCGAGAAATGCACCATTGGCAAAAGAAATTGCCGAAAGGAATCTCGGAAAACTTGGAAACACTTCTTTCTATCTCAAAAACCTCGAATTTTCCAACAATGATAACCTGACCCTTTCAGCTTCAGCAATAAATGCTTTACGCCGTGAAGGTATTGAAATGCTGGAAAATATAATCACAGAAAAGAATTATTGCATAAACGATATTTCACCAAAAACACATCTCCCCTATCATCCCTTACAACGTATAAAAACAAGGGTAAGATTAGAAAAAATCTCACAATTTTCAGATGCTTTTGAAGGTTGCGAATTCATAATTTTGCCAATTGATGAAATACTAGAGAATAAAAACGCACTTAAAAAGCTCACCAAAAAAATTATTGTTGAGCTTCCACAGCTGATATACCCCAAGAACGAATCCCTTGTTACTGATAAACTTTTGGAAATCAGAAGCATCGGTATTACTCACGGTATAAGCGGAAATATCGGTGGAATCAAAATTCTTAAAGATATGAATTTCATAGTTCATGGTGCCCATGGTCTTAATATTACCAATACAGCCTCTTTAAATTTTTATGAGTCACTGGGTCTAAAGGACGTAAATTTATCTTTTGAATTAACTGAAAAAGCAATGAAATTCTGTGGCGGAAATATACAAAGAGGTGCGTATGTTTACGGGTACTTACCGCTTATGTTAATGCGTGCCTGCCCACAAAAAAATTATACGGGATGCGATAACTGCAAAGGAATAACTTTCCTTACTGACAGAAAAGGAATAAAATTCCCCGTAATTTGTGACAACAAAAGTTTTTCCGTTTTGCACAACAGTGTACCTATGTATATTGGTGATAAAAACATCAATATGCTCGATTTTGCTACTTTATATTTCACAATGGAAACTGCAGAAGAATGCGCAGAAATTTACGAAGCTTTCACCAATAAAAAGAATGTACCCGGCAACAAAACAAACGGTCTTTTTTTCAGAGAATTGCTTTAAAAAATAAAAGGAGTTGATACTATGTCCAACAAAACCGCTATCATTATCGGTGCCGGTCCTGCAGGGCTTACTGCGGCCTATGAACTTTTAAAAACCACCGACATAAAGCCTCTTATTCTTGAAGAAAGCGAATTTATCGGCGGTATATCACGAACAGCACAGTACAACGGAAACCGTATGGATATAGGCGGTCATCGTTTTTTCTCAAAAAACGAAAAAGTGAATGAACTCTGGCAAGATCTTATGCCCTTACAAGGTTCACCCACTTTTGATGATATAAAAACCGGAACACAAAAAGAACTTAACGAAAATGGTCCGGACCCTGAACTGGAGGATAAGGTTTTACTTTTAAGAAACCGTGTTTCAAGAATTTATTATTTAAGAAAATTCTTTGATTATCCCATTTCATTAAAACCCGAAACCTTCATTAATATGGGCTTTTCACGCACTATGAAAGCCGGCTTCGGTTATCTTCACTCATGTATTTCTAAACGTGAAGAAACCTCTTTGGAAAACTTTTATATCAACCGATTCGGAAAACCTCTTTATGAAATGTTTTTTGAAGATTACACCGAAAAACTTTGGGGCGTAAATCCATCTCATATTGCTGCAGATTGGGGCGCTCAACGAGTAAAAGGACTCTCGCTTACAAAGGCGGTTTTAAACGTAATTTCAAAACCTTTCAAAAAGAAAGATCAGGTTGAAACCTCTCTTATAGAGCAATTTTATTATCCTAAAAAAGGGCCCGGTCAGCTTTGGGAAACACTTGCCGAAGAAATTGAAAAACTCGGCGGTAAAATCTTAAAAAATAACTGCGTAAAAACAATTCACGTTAAAGACAAAAAAATTGAATATGTAGGGGTAGATACACCCGATGGAAAAGTGGAATATAAGGCTGATTATTACATTTCCACTATGCCTGTAAAAGACCTTGTAACAGGTATGGGTGACGATGTTCCGAATATGGTAAGAGAAATAGCCTCAGACTTGCCTTACCGCGATTTTATGACAGTAGGACTTCTTGTTGATAAACTTTTACTTGAAAACAAAACAAGCCACAAAACTCTCGGCAACATAGTACCCGACTGCTGGATATATATCCAGGAACGTGACGTTAAACTTGGCAGACTTCAGATTTTTAATAACTGGTCACCTTATATGGTCAAAGATCCTGAAAACACCGTCTGGGTGGGACTTGAATATTTCTGCAACGAAGGCGATGAATACTGGAATATGCCCGACGGTGAATTTATTGATTTTGCAGTAGATGAACTCCAAAAAATCGGCATAATCGAAAAGCAGGATGTACGCGATGCCGTACGTATAAAAGTCAAAAAGGCTTATCCGGCATATTTTGGCTCTTACAAAGATTTCGACAAAGTCAGAGAATATCTTGACTCTGTTGGCAATTTGTATTGCATCGGAAGAAATGGTATGCATCGTTACAATAATATGGACCATTCCATGTTAACTGCAATAGAAGCGGTAAACTGTATAAAGAACGGTACTTTAAGTAAAGCAGCTATCTGGAACGTGAACACCGAACAAGAGTATCACGAAGAAAAATAAGACAAAAAAGAAATTCTTGATGTTTCAAGGATTTCTTTTTATTTTTTCAAAAAAACATATACAAACTTTTTTTGGAGGTATTGTCAAGAACTTACTTTTTTCGTCGTTTTGTTGCAAAATTAATTATGTGATTTGTTGGTTTTATACAAAAGAAATCAACTTCCCTATAAAGATTTGTGAAAGACTAAAACAATTATTCAATGTCACTCATTGTGCATATTGCACAATCACGCAACACTTCGTTTGTGCATTATCACTTGACTTTTTTGCAATTTCGAGTATAATGAAAGCATAAATTAAAGGAAAGGAGTCCACGAAAATGGTAGACTATCGTGAAATCAGAAACTCTCTTATAAAAGAGATTGAAGAAGAGAAGGGCTTCTCCTGGAAGAAGTTCGTTAAGATAATTAAGCTTAACGGTATTCTTAAAGAGATGCAGTAATCCTGCTTCTTCTCCACACTAACATCCTTGAACATCCGGTTCACCCATTTTTATCGCTGAATCTGACTTCAAGGTTGATATATATTTGTTTCATAAAGCCAAAAACAACAAGCTGCCTATTTCAGGCAGCTTGTTGTTTTTATATAATAATTTTCTTTCTTGACTACTACAGTTATTTAGTTTATATTTAATTCAATACAATAATCCCAAAGGAGTTTTCCCTATGACAAAAAGCGAAGCAAGAGAAAAAGCTAAAAAAATAGTTTCTCAAATGACTGCTGAAGAAAAAATCTCACAGCTATTATATAATTCACCTGCTATTGAACGTCTGGGCATTAAGGCATATAACTGGTGGAATGAAGGCGCTCATGGTGTCGCAAGATCCGGCACTGCAACCGTTTTTCCCCATACAATTGCTATGGCTGCAACCTTTGACCCTGAGCTTATCAATAAAATAGGCGACGTTATATCTACTGAAGGCAGAATTAAATATAATAAACACGTCGAATACAACGACTTTGATATTTTTAAAGGTATCACTTATTGGGCACCTAACATCAACATTTTCCGTGATCCTCGTTGGGGACGTGGTCAGGAAACCTTCGGTGAGGACCCATTCCTTACATCTGTTCTTGGTACTGCCTTTGTCAAAGGTATCCAGGGTGATGGCGAATTTTTAAAGGGTGCCGCCTGTTCCAAACATTATGCGGTTCACTCAGGTCCCGAAAAAACACGTCACAGTTTCGATGCAAAGACTAACGAGCACGACCTGTGGGAAACCTATCTTCCTGCATTTGAAAAGACTGTAAAAGCAGGTGTTGCAGGTGTTATGGGTGCTTACAACCGTACAAACGGCGAACCTTGTTGCGCTCACTCATACCTTGTTTCCGACATTCTCAGAAAACGTTGGGGATTTGACGGTTATTTCGTTTCCGACTGCGGTGCTTTAAAGAATATTTATACTTTCCATCAGTTTACCGAAACAAAAGCAGAAGCAGCCGCGGTTTCATTAAAGAACACTTGTGACTTAAACTGCGGTGAAACCTATGATGCACTTATTGATGCTTATGAAGAGGACCTGGTTACAGAAGAGGACATCACAGCAGCAGCAGAAAGACTTTACACAATCCGTTGCCTTTTAGGTGAGTTTGAAGAGGTAAGACCTTATTCTGATATTCCTTACGGCAAGCTTGACTGTAAAGAGCACAGAGAGCTTAACCTTACAGCAGCTGAACAATGCCTTGTTCTTCTTAAAAACGAAAGCAACTACTTACCCCTTGATAAAAACACAGATAAACGAATTGCAATTGTAGGTCCCAACGCACTTTCCGTAACTGCACTTGAAGGCAACTACAACGCTTATGCATCACAGTATTTCCCTGTTGCCGATGGCGTAAGAAATGTATTTACAAATGCTGATATCAGTGTTGAAAAGGGTTGTAACTACTGTTTTGAACAACTTAACCATTGGAGTGGTTTCAACAATATGCTCAGCGACGGCATTGCCGCTGCATCAGAAGCAGATATTACTATTCTTGCTCTCGGTCTTGATTGCTCCATTGAAGGCGAGGACACAGGCTTTGATGATGATTACACTGCATGCGGTGATAAAAAGAGCCTTTATCTTCCTGAAACTCAGCAAAAACTTGCTGAAGGTGTTTGTGACGTTTGCGATAACGTAATTGTTGTTCTTATGTGTGGCAGTTCAATTGACGTAGGCGAAAAAGTCAGAAATCATGCAAAAGCAATTATTCACGCATGGTATCCCGGTTCTTTAGGCGGTCTTGCAGTTGCAAGATTGCTCGCAGGTGAATTCTCGCCCAGTGGTAAATTGCCCGTAACAATCTACAACGGAAATCACGATATTCCCGATTTCAACGATTACAGTATGCAAGGCAGAACCTATCGTTATATTAACGGCAATGCGCTTTACCCCTTCGGTTTCGGTCTTTCATTTACCGATTTCAAATATTCCGATTTCAACGTAGTTGATAAAAACGATGAAACAGTTACCGTAAGCGTAAAAGTTAAGAACACAGGCAAAGTAAAAGCAAAAGAAATCTCACAGATTTACGCTTCCTTTAAAGATAGCAGAACTTACACTCCCCACTATCAGCTTTGCGCTGTAAAAACAACAGAACTTGCACCCGAAGAAGAAGCAACTCTTACATTTAATATTGAGGCATATTGGCTCAAAGCAGTTCTCGAAGACGGTAGCCGTGTTACTCCCGATGGTGAAATTGTTCTTTACGCAGGCGGACACCAGCCGGATGATGTAAGTAATTCTCTTACAGGTAATATTTGCAAAAAAATCAAACTTAAGTAATTTTGTGAGGATAATAAAATGATAAATGTAGCATTAATTGGTACCTGGCACGTGCATTTTGAGGGTTATGCAAAAGCCATAGAAAACAGTCCGCTTTGCAAAATAACTGCCCTTTGGGATAACGATTTAATAAACGGACGTGCACAGGCTGAAAAATTCAACTGTGAATTTGTTGAAGATTATGATGAACTTTTAAAAAGAGATGATGTTGATGCGGTAATGGTCTGTACATCAACAGATTTGCATCATGATGTAATCAAAAAAGCAGCAGAAGCAGGAAAGCATATTTTTACAGAAAAAGTTCTTTGTTTTACTGAAGAAGATGCCCTTGACGTTGCAAAGGCTGTTAAAGAAAGCGGAGTTAAATTCTGCATTTCGTTCCCTTGGCGTAGCAGAGGTGACTTTTTGTGGATAAAAGAGTCTGTTGACAACGGTCTTATAGGCGAAGCAAACTACTGCCGTATGCGTAATGCACATAACGGCACTATTGCAGGTTGGCTCCCCGATACATTTTACGACCCAAAAACTTGTGGCGGCGGCGCTATGATGGACTTAGGTGCTCACTCAATGTATTTCCTTAACTGGATTATGGGTGAGCCTGTAAAAGCAACATCTGCGTTCACTAATGTCAGAGTAAAATCTGTTGAAGATAACGCCGTAACGGTTCTTACTTATAAAAACGGCGCTATTGGTGTCAGCGAAACTGGTTTCGTTGCATCTAATAATCCCTTTGAACTTGAAATCGTCGGCGATAAAGGTACTATCCTTGCAGGCGGATTTATGAATAAAGTTTGCTACAACATAGGTGATGGTTGGGTTTTCCCCAACATTCCCCGTAATCTTCCTGCTCCCATTGAAATGTGGATCGACGGAATAGAAAACGGCACACCTATCCCCTATGGAATAGATGATGCCGTTGCACTTTCCAGAACAATGGAAATGGCATATAAAAACCGCTTGACGTAAGTCAAGCGGTTTTTAAAATGCAAAATTCAAAATGCAGAATGCAAAATTTCGGGGCTAACGCCGACTATAGATTAAGTTGCGGTGATGCGAAGCTATCATCCCTGCGCGTAAGCATAGGGAGGGGGACCGCCTTAAAACAACTTATTGTATAATTGAATTAAAAACGTGTGACATTTTTATATACGAAAAAATTTAATCGGAGCGGTGGTGGGTAGTTCACTTACGATTATTCTTCGGTTGGTTAGAACGATATTTGAATTCAAACACAGAAAAGTAAATGTTTTTTCTTCTATCAAACTGATGGATTAAAGAAACGAGGACTACCCACCACCGTTCCACTTCGACTAAACTAAAAGGATAGTGTATTTCACGTAATACACTATCCTTAAACATTTAATTTTCAAAAGAACGGTCCCCCTCCCTATTTCATCACAGATGAAACAGGGATGATAGGCTTCGCGTATTTCACTTTATGTCAATGCAAAATTAACAACCTGCTGATAGTCAACAATAGTCAATTCTTCGTCTTGGTTAATATCAGCTGCCAGAAATTCATTACCTGTTAAATCTTTATGTCCGTTAACTGTCAAAGAAACACTATAAGCATCCAGCACATCAACTGCACTATCACCGTTAATATCACCTTGAACAATCAAGGTATATATTTCTGATATAGCAGAGTTTTCGTAAACAATAAACATTGAACCGGTACCATA
>JAZNLH010000036.1:0-2303 GCA_045578985.1 Acutalibacteraceae bacterium
GTCTTGTTTCCATTCACGAATACAGTGTCCGTCCTCATCCACATTGTCCGGATTTACTTTAACTACCTCCATAAAAAGACACTGAAGAAACTTATTCTCGTCATCATACGTCGAATGAACCTTTCTGTCCAAGCTATTGGCCGGATGGCTTGTTACAAAATAATACGCTTCGTAAAAATCCTCAAAGTGTTTTTTCTTTTCCATAGTCGTTCCCCTTTCTTTCAGCTTCTGAAAATTCCGTCACATTACAGTATAATAATAACATGTAGAAATTATTTTATCAACAGAAAAAATAATACAAACAGGAAAAAATATGATATGATTTATATTGAAAACAGCGACAAAAAATATTTAAACGGCGAAAGAACAACCAAACAATCTTTCCTTAACATCATTAAAGTAGAATATCAGCATTTAAGCAACAAGTGTACTTACCATTCTAATCTTACTGAAAAGCATGTTCTCTTTTTTGTTGAATCAGGCAATGTTTTTCTGAATAATAAAAAAGTACCCTCAGGAAATGTTTTGAATGTTTCACAGTTTAGCAAATTTCAACTAAACACACCCGACTCAGCAAATTTAATTGAGATAACTTATGATTATTCGGATGACATTCCTTTATTCAACGAAAATATCCGAATTATTAAACCCACATTTGAAATAACTGAATACATAAAAAAAATTTATGAAAACTGTTTTTTATCTAATTCCATTTCAGGTATTAATGAGGGGTTACTTCTCAATGTATTGAATACACTGAATAATTTGTGTGATTTTCGTTCTGCAGAGCTCAGCCTATATCAGAAGTGCCGTAAATGTATAGAAAAGAATTCTGTATCCAATATAAACGCTCAAATCACAGCAAACGCTATGAATTGTACTGTAGCGCACCTAAATCGCACAGTAAAAAAATACAGTGGTAAATGTTTGAACGACATTGTAACCGAAACGCGACTTACCGAAATTAAGCGGTTAATCAGAAATTCAACATTTTCAACAAAAGATATTGCTCAAAAACTAGATTTCGGCTCACCGGAATTATTGCGCAAATTTTTTAAATATCACACCGGCATTTCTTTGAACGAATACAAAAAACAATGTTATAAAATATGAACGTGGCAGATTTTTCTGCCACGTTTCAGTCTGTATCAAAACCCCATTCCCGCAAAGGGAATGGGGTAAAATAATGTAAAAAAACAGAAACAAGAGGAAATTTGAGAAAAAGCAATTCTTCACCGAACCTATGAATTGCATATTTTTTGAGATTCATGGCAACAAACTTAAGCTTGACCCATTTAGTGACCTGAGCCAAGCCTCGATACCCCGTATATCGCATTGCGTGTTTTTCTTTTGCATCTGCGAATACTCTCTCAATTGTTTCTTTTCGCTTCTCATATATTTGTTTTATGTATGGCGTATGCCTGTAATCTTCGGCAAGCTCAACATAATTATTCCAAATATGTATAGTTACTGTCTTTTGACCTTCCTTGCTTTGCGTACACTTTTCTCTTGAAGGACAATTCTGACATGTACACTTGTTGCTTTTGTATTCTCTGTAGCCTTCTCTGTTGGTTGTTGAATATTTCAAAACTTTGTTTTCGGGACATATTACGCAGTCATAATATTCATCATAAACATATTCGTGAGGTCTGAAGAATCCGTCTTTGCCCATAGGTCTTTTGTACGGCATTGACATTATGCGGTTGTCATCCGTTATCTTTTTGCAAATCCAAGGTGTTTTGTATGCCGAATCCGCTGCTATTGTTTTTATTTCGGGATGCTTTTCGGTAAGCTCATCGTAAAGTCCGTCAAAGGCTACGCTGTCGTGTACATTTCCGGGATTTACTGTAACTCCCATTACATAGCCGTGTTTGTCACATCCTGTCTGTGCTGCATATGCAAAGCACTTTTTGTGTTCTCCTTTGTGGAACACTCCGCATTCGGGGTCAGTTGTAGATTCAAGTATTTCTTTGGTTGCCGGTGCTGACGGTGTGTCATCATCGTCGTTGTTTTTATCTTTCAAAGGCTTTTTGCCGTGTGCCTGTCTGTCCATGCCGATTTCTTCTGCAAGCTTTTCTTCGTAAATTTTTGCTGCTTCGGGGACGGCTTTTTTTATTGCCTTTTTCATATTTGCATTTGCTTTGATGTGCGTTCCATCAATGAAAACTGCTTCAGGCGAGAGATAGCCGGCTTCTTCTATTTCAGACAGTATCCATTCAAATACGCTGTCGATTACTTCAAGGCTGTATCTGTGCTTGAAGTTGCGGGATACTGTTGAGAAGTGCGGGATGTTTTCGTGAAGT
>JAZNLH010000037.1:0-9375 GCA_045578985.1 Acutalibacteraceae bacterium
GCCTAACACCTATCACAAGCCGTAAAAGGACGCTGTTGGATGCCGAGCAAACGCATTGAACGAGGAAGGCTTATGAACTTTCTCTCGTAAGACAGAATCGAGAGATGCAAAAATCTAATATAAAAGGAGTGATATAAATGCGAGTATTAAATGTCCCTGCTTTAGCTGGGGCAAGCATATTGTTTGTATATACAAACAGCTTGTCGGCGTGAACCCCGAACCCCCATACTTTCTTTTTATGGAAAAAGAAAGTACGCAAAGAAAAACGAAATTTAACTAAGTAGTGGTTAAATGCCACAGAAAGCGAGGTTCAAAATTAAAACTAAAAAAACAAAAGTAATTGCTATGAGATTCAGAGAATCTGATTACGCAGCAATCAAGAAAAAAGCAACAAAGGTGAATATGAACTTCACCGAATTTGTTACACTGTCTGCTCTCAACAAACCGATAGTTATTGTTGATGGTTTGAGCGAAGTGTTGAAAGAGCAGAAAGCTATCGGTAGAAACATAAATCAGCTGACTACTCTCTGCAATATGGGTAAGATAACCTGCCCAGACCTGCAAGAAGTTAAGCAGAAATATACTGAGATGTTATCTGTTCTGAATGAGATTGTCAGGAGGTGTTGTTAATGGCAACCTTCGTTGCAATCCCTGAAAAAACACAGACAGCTAATGCTATGAAACGAGTGCTGAATTACGTTATGCAGGACAAGAAAACCAACTACAACGGAGCAAATCTTGTAAGCGGTCAAAACTGTGTTCCCGAGTCAGCATACGAAGAATTTATGGCATCCAAAAACAGTTTTGGAAAAGCCAAGGGTGTGTTTTTCAAACAGTATGTTCAATCTTTCAAACCCGATTGTGGTGTTACTCCGCAGACAATTCATAAGATTGGTTTGGAGTTGGTGCAAGCCTTTGATGGCTTCGAGGTTGTGGTTGCAACTCACATTGACCGAGACCACTGGCACAATCATTTTGTAGTGAATTCTGTAAACTGTGAAACAGGTTGCAAAATTCAAATCAACGAAAAAGGGTTAGAAGAACTGCGTCGCAAGTCAGATGAGATATGCGAGCAATATGGTTTGGAAACACTAAAGCCATACGAAAAACCAAAGCAACGCTCTATGAATCAAAAAGAATACAGAGCAGCTCTTCGTGGCGAAAGCAAAAAATTAAAGCTTGCAAATGCAATTGATTATGCGGTTGCTGTGAGCAGAACCAAGCAACAGTTCATAGATGAAATGAGCAAGCTTGGATATGGTGTTAAATGGGTTGACAGTTACAAATACATCACATACACCACACCTGATGGACAACGATTCAGAGATAATCGTTTACCCGAAAACAAATATTTAAAATCTAACATGGAGGTATTATTCAATTATGGATATGAAAGATTTAAAACAACTGAATCCGATAGAATCCGTGACGAAAGAAACGGTGAAATCATTGACAGAACCGATACAACCGATGTACTTAATGCTGAAACCGGAGCAGTACAATCTGATAGCGAAGCGCATTTCGTTGACTGGGAAAGCCATTGCAGAGAACACGGTTTCGATATCAAAGTTGCCGACCCAAGAAGCTTTGGATCAGATAGTAGAGGAAACTATGAAATCTTATCTGTGGAAAATGATGGATTCGGCAACAGGCAAAATGGACTCAATAGAGTATTCAGTGACGAACAAGTTATCGAAGCAAACGGATTCGTTGGAGAGGTTGGTTCGAGACGAGGTTTGGAAAATGCTGAAGCAACTGAAAGCCAACGACCTAACTCATTGGAAGAGCAAGGTGAAATGGGCACTGATTGGGGCAACCTTGCCGTCAGTGGCTTGTATCTTGCTGCTGACCTTGCAATGATAGGCGAAACTAATAAGGAAGGAGGTAAGAAGAAATATGTTAAGGAACGCAAAAACAAGCGTAATAAAAAGCAAACTCAGGAAGAGAATGACAGCATGCAAATTAGTATGTAAAGAAATCTTCAGGGCGATAAATAACCGCTGTGGTTCCTTTAAAGGAACTAAAAGCGGTCTCCCAAAGCATGAACTTGAAATCCTTGCAAGGCATTTCTTGCCACAGATTCAAGCCTTCTTTGAAAGCAAAGAAGGACGAGAGGAGTATGCCGCTTGGCAACAAGAACAATCCTTATTAAAGGCACAGAGAGCCAATAACGAGGCATAAAGAACAGGCAGAGAGCGAAAGCTCTCTGCCCTTGTTATGCCTATATTACTGCTGCTCTTCTCAACACCTTAGAAAATTCATCAACATTTATTGAATCTGAATCATTTTCTCTCTTATAGTATAAATAAAAGAACATACTATTTTCTTGTATATCCAATGGCACAAACGAAGCCTCTTGCATTTGTTTAATTCCATCTGGAATATGACCAAAACGAATAGGTAATTCTTTAAAACTTGATTTGTAAATGTTGCTCTTAAACTGCTGTTGGCTTATAATTACTAAATCAAAAGGAATGTTATGACTTTCTAGATATTCTTTGATTTCATCCAATATATGTAACTCCGTATTCAACTTAGAAATTTTAGTTTCCAATGTTGTTTTTTGAGAACCCTCTTGCAAAGTGTCTTTCCTAGAGTTCAATACTTCAATCTCTTTTTTCAGACCATCATAAAAGGTGTCGTTTAAACTATAAACGCCATAACAACCTTCTAAAAGTTTTTCTTCCCATTTCTTAATAATTTCAACAAATGTATCATTTCGTTTGAAATTAAATAGCAGAGAAAATTCGGCTTCCGATTTCCATACGGGATGTCGCCTCATCCCCCTATCGCAATATTCTTTTACTGCATCACTTTTTTCATAGTTTTTCTTAGCCAAAAACAAAACATCAGAATCAGACAAAAGTCTAATTGTTCCAATATCCTTTAATTCTTCGCCTTTTTCGGTAAGTGCTGGTAAAGAAAGGAGTTCATGACCCTCAGTATTATATTCACTACCAATTTCACGAATTATTGTTTGTAATAAATACGCCTCATATTGGATAATTGGATGAGATTGAATCCATCTACGCTCCATATCATGTGCAGTTAGAACTGCTTCTAAAACACTAAGTGAGCTTTTTTCATACCCTACCGGATGTTCACCATCATTCACAAAGACTCCATTTAACAACCTTTGATAATCGATTGCAACTGAAGAATATCCCGACATATAACTGTCTCGTATTAGATAGTCTAATTTATCTACATCTATAATGTTGGAATTCAATAACTCTATGCAAGCATTATATAATAGCACTTTCGACTTTTGTTCTATTGCAGATGCCTTTTGATTATATTGTAATCCAATGATACATCTAGCGAATAATGAAAAATTTTCGTTTTCTATTACATCGCCAAATTTTGTTATCGCTAAAAGGGCACTCATTATCTCGTGCTCCTTACCGACTATCTCTTTTCCATCATCTAAATCCGATTTATATTCGCTATTTGCAACCGCATCAATAAGTTGTGTGCTTATTTCTTTTGCATCGTAAAACTTCTCTCCTGTATGCGAAAAAGGAGAGTGTCCTAAATCATGGCACAAGCAAGCCAAAATAAATGTTTTTCTGATCTTTTTGATTTCTTCTTCAGATAGATCACTTTGTATATCTGGACTGTTACGCAACAATGATTCAAATGCGATATTTCCAAGCCAATACACGCCCAACGAATGTGTAAAACGATTATGTAGTGCGGATGGATAAATTGACGTGTAACTCGTTTGTATAATATTTCTCAGACGCTGAAAATAAACTGAATTTATAACTTTTATATATTCGTCCTCTATGATAATATATCCATAAATCGGATCCTTAATCTTCTTTGCCATAGACCCTCCATTATTGATTATGCAGCATCAATAACGCTCAAAACGCTCTGATCTAATAAAGCAAATAAAATTTCAGCAGAAATATAAGAAAGAATGTGTTCTCTTATATCTTTGATTGTTACGCCTGTTTTTATTTTTATGCTATCTCCGACTAATTCAAACAAGTCAGAATAATCCTGTAAAAATTCTTTGGTATAGTTATTGGAATATAAAAGAATAGCTCTGGTATCATTTCTGCTATTCAACTCTTCTTCAACTTTAATACCATAATTTCTAATTTGTTCAAGAGAAATTTCATCTATCTGTTTTTTCTCGTACAACTCAACCAACGCATTTGCAACCAAATATTCCATTTTAATAAAAGTACACATATTAGTTGTTTTACATAAGCAAACACTTATGTTCTCCTTTCCGCTAGTGTGTTTATTATACAATAAATTTCTAGGCATATCAAGTATTTTTCTCCTTTTTATAAATGGTTCTCCTAAAAATATCACTTCATTATATGTTGTATACTCGTATCAACATACATTTTACAAATATGTTTTCTTATATCAAAATGCCTGGGTTCTTAAATGCTGACAATACTATGAACGAAGATATTTACACATTGAGTTACTAAAATATTATTACAGAAACGCAACAATAAATACTCTGTATTTTAATTTGTATCAGAGCAATTTAACCCAAAAACAAATGGCAACGAGTTTATATATCGTTGCCATTTTAAAAAACTTGCGCACTCTTGAATCTATAATAAAACAAAAGTTTTATTGCTCGACTTTTGCTACTCACAACTCATAAAAAGCAAAAACCCGAACGTGTCACCATTGATGACAAGGTTCGGATAATTTGACTTTGGTGGGAGCGGGTGGATTCGAACCACCGAAGGCGGTGCCAACAGATTTACAGTCTGCCCCCTTTGGCCACTCGGGAACACTCCCACATATACTTTTATTCAATTGTGAATAAAAATGGAGCTGGTGGACGGACTCGAACCCCCGACCTGCTGATTACAAATCAGCTGCTCTACCAACTGAGCTACACCAGCGTCTCAACGCTTGACTACTATATCATAAATATTCGGACATGTCAAGAGAAATTTTTAAAAATTTTAAAAATTATATTTCGTTAACTTCTTCCTTCTGTTTTAAAATGATTAAGGCTGCCTTTTTCCCAGACAGCCCTAATACTTTCTATTTAAATCCGTGTTTTTTTTACGCCGTCAAGTATATATTTTTTTGCCTCAACAGCTTTTTCTACCGGCAACGCTTCCATTCCTTCAAGGGGATAAGTTATTCCCAGCTCTTTATATTTATTTACACCCATTGTATGATACGGAAGAACATCAAGCGCCTTAAGATTTTTTAATGCACCTATAAACTCGCCTAATTTTCTTAACTCTTCCGGATTATCGGTATATCCTTCTATTATTATATGTCTTACCCATACCGGTATTTTTTTACCTTCAAGATACTTTGCAAAATCGAGTATCCTTTTATTATCTTTACCGGTTAATTCCTTATGCTTTTCGGGATCGATATGCTTTATATCAAGCATAACCAGATCCGTATATTTCATAAGTTCATCGAGTTTACGGATATACGCCGGGTTATCAGGGTTATAAGTAATGCCTGAAGTGTCTATACAGGTGTGAATATTTTCTTCCTTGGCTTTCTTAAAGAGCTCCGTCAGAAAATCCACCTGTAAAAGAGGTTCTCCGCCTGTTACGGTAATCCCTCCTTTTGAATAAAAAGAGCGATTTTTATTAAACTCTTGTAACACTTCTTCCGCTGTTATTTTATCACCTTTGCCTATTTCCCAGGTATCGGGATTATGGCAGTATACGCAACGCAACGGGCACCCTTGCATAAAGAGCACATATCTTATGCCGGGGCCGTCTACGGTGCCGAAACTTTCTTTAGAATGGATATAGCCTGTCATTTCATTTATATTTTATCGTGGAATGTTCTTGAAATAACCTCGTCCTGCTGTTCTTTTGTAAGTTTAATGAAGTTTACTGCGTAACCGCTTACGCGAACTGTAAGTTGAGGATATTTTTCGGGATGTTGCTGGGCATCAAGCAAAGTTTCTTTTGAGAACACGTTTACGTTAAGGTGGTGTCCGCCCTTTTGAACATACCCGTCAAGAAGCGATACAAGGTTATCTATCTGATTTTGTGTTGCTGCCATAATAGCATCCTCCTGTTTTATTTGTATTTTGATTAATCGTCTGTGTCAAGACCCTCAAAAAGTGTGGGTGTGCCACAAGCTCCGTTTGAACAATCAAGATCAATTTCAATATCCCCTGCAAAAATTCTGTCATCTTTACCGAGTGCACCGGGAATAATCGAGAAAGTATTTGAAATACCATCCTGAGCATCAATAAACGGAAGTTTTGCAACAGAAGCAAGGGAAGAAACTGCACCATGTGTATCACGTCTGTGCATGGGGTTTGCACCGGGTGCAAATGCTTCACCTTTTTTACGGCCATCGGGTGTTGCTCCTGTATTTTTACCGTAAACAACGTTTGATGTGATTGTGAGAATTGATGTTGTGGGAATACCGTCCCTGTATGTGTGATTTTTTCTGATATGAGTCATAAATCTGTGAACTATATCGTAAGCGATACTGTCAACTCTATCATCATCGTTACCGTATTTGGGGAAGTCGCCTTCCACTTCGTAATCAACCACAAGGCCACTTTCATCACGAATTGTTTTTACTTTTGCATATTTGATTGCAGAAAGTGAATCTGCAACAACAGAAAGTCCTGCAATACCTGTTGCAAACCAACGTGTAACCTTCTTATCGTGAAGAGCCATCTGAAGTCTTTCGTAGCAGTATTTATCGTGCATATAGTGGATGATATTAAGTGTATTAACATAAACACCGGCAAGCCATTCCATCATATCGTCATATTTTTTCATAACCTCGTCATAATCAAGGTACTCAGAAGTAATAGGACGATACTCAGGCGCTACCTGTTTACCGGAAATTTCATCAACACCGCCGTTAATAGCATAAAGAAGACATTTTGCAAGGTTAGCTCTTGCACCGAAGAACTGCATTTCTTTGCCGACAACCATTGACGAAACGCAACAAGCAATAGCATAGTCGTCACCATGGTGGAATCTCATAAGGTCGTCGTTTTCATACTGAACTGAAGATGTTTCAATAGAAATCTTTGCGCAGAAGCGTTTAAAGTTTTCAGGAAGTCTTAAAGACCAAAGAACCGTAAGGTTCGGTTCAGGTGCTGCGCCTAAATTTTCAAGCGTATGGAGATAACGGAAAGACATCTTTGTTACCATATGACGTCCGTCAATAGCAACACCACCGATAGACTCTGTTACCCACTGAGGATCGCCTGAGAAAAGCTGATTGTACTCGGGAGTACGTGCAAACTTTATAAGGCGAAGCTTCATTATGAAATGGTCTACCATTTCCTGAATTTCTTTTTCGGTATAAACGCCGTTCTTGAGATCGCGTTCAGCATAAATATCAAGGAAAGTAGAAGTTCTTCCCAAAGACATTGCTGCACCATTTTGCTCCTTAACTGCGGCAAGATATCCAAAATATAACCACTGAATTGCTTCTTTTGTATCCTTTGCGGGTAAAGATATATCGTAACCGTAACTTAAAGCCATCTCTTTAAGCTGCTGAAGTGCACGAATCTGTTCCGAAAGCTCCTCACGCTCCTGAATAACATGGGAATACATTGCAGAACGTGTTGTTTCTTTCTGCTCAAATTTATCTTCGATAAGTCTGTCAACACCATAAAGGGCAACTCTGCGATAGTCACCGATAATTCTTCCTCTGCCGTACGCATCAGGAAGACCGGTAATTATATGACTTGAACGACAAGCTCTCATTTCAGGTGTATAAGCATCAAAAACACCTGCATTATGAGTTTTTCTGTGCGTTGTGAAAAACTCTTTAATTTCAGGATCTATTTCATAGCCGTTGTCCTTACATGCTTTTTCTGCCATACGGATACCACCATAAGGCATAAGAGCACGTTTAAAAGGCTTGTCCGTCTGAAAACCTACAATTCTTTCTTTTCCTTTATCGAGATAACCGGGTGCATGAGATGTGATAGTAGAAATGATTTTGGTATCCATTTCAAGAACACCGCCGGCATCTCGCTCCTGCTTTGTAAGTTCAAGCACTTGCTCCCATAAATCTATGGTATCCTGAGTGGGACCTTCAAGGAAAAATTCGTCCCCGTCATAAGGTGTATAATTATGTTTTATAAAACTTCTAACGTTTACTTCTTTCTTCCAGGTTCCTGTTTCGAAACCTTTCCAACTCTCAAAATCCATTTATGATTCTCCCTTTTTTCTATTACGCTATAATTATACCACCGAAAACCATAATAATCAACAAACTATGCATAAATTATAATAGGAAAATAGCACTATAAATAGCAAAATTTCGTTAAAATTGTATATTCAAAAAACGCTTTGCAACAGAACAAGAGTTTTTGAGTCTACTTAACTGTTGAAAAGCGTTTCACATCATTTTATTAAACATTTATTGTAATGTTCCTTTATAACTGCAAAAGTTTCGTCACTGAGCACGTGTTCAATTTTGCAGGCATCCTGTGAGGCAGTTTCTTCGCTTACTCCAAGTGCTACAAGACTGCCCATAATTATTGTGTGACGTTCATAGATGGTTTTTGCAATATCCTTGCCACTGTCAGTTAAATAAATGTAACCTTTTCCGTCAACGGTGATGTGACCGGCTTTTTTCAAAAGACCCACTGCCCTGCTGACGCTGGGTTTTGAATAACCCATATGGTCGCAAATATCTATTGAACGGACTTTCTCCATTTTTTCAGACAACACCAATATTGTTTCAAGGTACATCTCTCCTGATTCGTGCACAATATCACCTCTTTATTACATTATTATATTATCACATACAACAATTTTTTTCAAGTCTTGGCTCATTTACCTAAAATATCGGAAAGGTTGTTTTTTATAAGTTTCGCAACATCAGGTTTGTTCATTGAGTAAACATGAACATTAGTTATATTGTTTGCATATAAATCTATAATCTGGTCCGTTGCATAGGCAATACCTGCCTGTTTCATAGCCGCAGGATCAGAACCGAATTTATCAACAAGACTTTTAAATCTCTGAGGCATAAATGAACCTGACAGCTTAACTGCACGTTCCACCTGTTTTGCATTGGTAATGGGCATAATTCCCGGAATAACAGGAACTGTTATACCCGCTTCGCGTATTTTATAAAGAAAATTGTAAAGCAAATTATTATCAAAGAACATCTGTGTTGTAATAAAGTCGCAACCTGCATCTACCTTTTCCTTAAGACGCTTAATATCCTCTTTTTGATTGGGGCTTTCGGGATGTATCTCAGGGTAGCATGCGCATCCGATGCAAAAATCACCGCCTGAGTTTTTTATTTCATATATAAGGTCAAGGGCATACTGATAATCCCACATGCTTCTGTCCTGTCCTTCGAGCTCTTTGGGTATGTCGCCTCTTAGTGCCATAACATTTGTAATGCCCGAAGTCTGCA
>JAZNLH010000038.1:0-25548 GCA_045578985.1 Acutalibacteraceae bacterium
ACAAAAATGTATATGGTTGAAGGTGCATCGGCACAGCCAAACTTATTGCTTTCGAAGATAAATACAACTGAAATATATGTTCCTGATATTGAGTTGCAAAACCAGTTCGCAACCTTCGTGAAACAGATCGACAAATCAAAATTTGTAAAACTATATCAATCAAAGGAGAATTATTATGGCTCAATTTGATTTTATACTAAATAAAATGGAATACAACGTTATATATGATGCTTGTGTATTAGCTGAAAATGCTACTACACCATTAGATATAGCTTCAAACTGTCGTAAGGCTCTTTTGAAAATAGTTGAATTCATTTATGACAAACATAGCGTAGAAATTCAGAAAAACGCAACTATGCTTGAGCTTATTGATAATAGACTTATAACAAATTTTGTTAATAATAGTGTGATTGTTGAAACTCTGCATTTCATCCGTAAGTTAGGTATGAATGCACAGCACGATAAGAATATCAAGAAAAAACATGCTCGTCTTGCTCTTGATAATCTTGCGTTTTTTGCTGAATTTGTATATAGAAAATTCGAGCAACCTGAAACAGTTGCGGCGTTTACTATTCCTGCCTATATGAGCGAAGCAGAAACTCGTCGCATTTACATAGATGTTTATCTTGGTGAGGTTGGTTGGAATGTACTCGAACCGATAGGCTCAACAACTCTCCCTAACGGAACCGTTGTTAAAAGTGGTACAGTTATGCCTAATACTGCTTGTTGCGAAATTCCTGTTAACGATATGCCTAATGCTTCAGGCATTGGTTTCTGTGATTATGTGCTTTATGGTAAGGATGGCAAACCACTTGCTATTGTAGAAGCAAAAAAGACAAGTGTTGATGCAGTTGTTGGCATTCAGCAAGTAAAGACTTATGGTGAATGCATGAAAAAGCAATATGGCTATGTTCCTGTGCTTTACTATACAAATGGTTATGAGATTTATGTCATTGATGGTTTATATCCTTCTCGTAAAGTAATGGCCTTCCATACTGCTGAAGAACTTGAATATATGATTCAGAAGCGTAGCAGAAACGATATAACTGATTTGGTAATCCGTGATGATATTTCAGGCAGACCATATCAGAAGATGGCAATAACAAATATCTGTGAGCGTTTCAATGACCTTCATCGCAGAGGTCTGATTGTTATGGCTACAGGTACGGGTAAAACAAGAGTTTCAATTTCTCTTGTTGAAGTTCTTGCTCGTAACAAATGGATAAAGAATGTATTATTCCTTGCTGACCGTACAAGCCTTGTTCAGCAGGCATTTAAGAATTTCCAGAAAATTTTGCCTGATATGAGTTATTGTGTTCTTTCAGATAAAACTCTTGCAGATGAACCTAATGCAAGAATCACATTTTCAACTCATCAGACAATGATAAACTATATAGATGCTGAAGATAAAGAATTCTCTTCAGCAAGATTTGATCTGATTATTGTTGATGAAGCACATCGCTCTATCTTCAATAAATACGGCTCAATATTTTCATATTTTGATTGTTTGCTTGTAGGTCTTACAGCAACACCAAAAGATGAAGTTGATGCTAATACATATCATCTTTTTAACTGTGAAAACGGTGAACCAAACTTCTCTTATTCACTTGAAGAAGGTGTTAAAGAACACTATCTTATACCATACAGAGTTAAGAGCAAGACAACAAAACTATTGAGTCATGGTATTAAATATAGTGATTTAAGCGTTGCTGATAAGCAAAAAGTTGATGTGCTTGTTGATGATGTACCAACAGATTTTGTTATTCCAAAAGAAACTCTTTTCAAGATCTTCTATAACGAAGATACTTGTCGCAGAGTTCTTGATGAGGTTATGACAAATGGTCTTAAAGTAGACTATGGTCAGAAAATAGGTAAAACAATTATCTTTGCATATAACCACAAACATGCAGAGCTTATCGTTAATACGTTTAAAAAGATGTATCCGAAATATGGTGAAGACTATTGTCAACTTGTTGATAATTATGTCAAGGGAGCTAATAACCTTATTGTAAAATTTGAAACAGATGATAACTTCCGTATAGCAGTTTCGGTTGATATGCTTGATACAGGAGTTGATGTTCCTGGTGTTTTAAACCTTGTGTTTTTCAAGCCAGTTAAATCAAAGATAAAATTCGTTCAGATGATTGGTCGTGGCACTCGTCTCTGTGAAGGTCTTATTGATGGAAAAGACAAAGAGTATTTCTTGATTTTCGATTACTGTGGAAATTTTGAATACTTTGAGCAGAATACTAATGGTGCAGATGGTATTGTTTCAAAGTCAATTTCACAAAGGTTGTTTGATGCGAAACTCAGTCTCCTTGTTGAATTGCAGAAAATTGAACATCAGACTAATCCCGAACATAAAGCGTATTATGACAGATTAAAACCGGAACTCATAAATAAAGTTCTTGCTGTTAAAGCAAATAGTTCAAGAATATCTGTAAGAGAAGAATTAGCATATGTTGATAAGTTCTGTGACCAAGACCGTTGGCAGGCTATTTCAATTCTTGATGCTAAAGAAATGCAACTTCACATTTCCAAATTGATTGATAGTGATATAGACGAAGACAAAAAAGCACTCGCATTTGATATCAAGATGTTCAATATCGAGCTTTCTATTCTTGCAAACGGTAACATAAGTGAAGCCACACGTTCAGTTACACTTGTTAGAAAAACAGCAAGACTTCTTCTTGATTATTCAACTATTGATGGTGTCAAAGAAAAAGCTTCAACTCTTCAAATTCTTGCTGGTACAGAATTTTGGAGTTCTCCCAAGATTACAGAACTTGAAAAATATCGTGAAGAGATTCGTGATCTTGTGAAGTACATAAGTTCACAAGATGATCCGGTAGATATAGATACACCCGATGAAGTCCTTGATGGTGGTTATACAGGTGACGGTCTCATAGATATAAGAACATACAAAGAGAAAGTTATTGATTATCTTGCTGAAAATACAAACAATCCGACAATTCTTAAAATACGAAATCTTGAACCAATTAACGCTGATGATCTCAAAGAATTGGAACGTGTGCTTTGGCAAGAGCTTGGTACAAAAGATGAATACGAAAATTTAACAGATATTGATAATCTTGCTGCATTCATCCGTTCAATCGTGGGTATTGAACAAGATGCAATCAACGAGAAATTCGGTGAATTCTTAAGTGGCAATATATTCAATTCTCAACAACAAGAATTCGTTAAAGCAATTATTGATTATGTTCGTGAGAATGGTGACATCAATATTAATGATTTGATTGAAAAATCGCCATTTGATAACTACGATATTATTACAATGTTTGGTGCACAAGCACAGATATTAAGAAATATCGTCGATGTAATGCACAATAGTATTACTGCAGCTTAAGCTAAATTGCTGTTGGGATAATATCAATAGGCAAAACTATATACTGATTTTTACTACACCCAATAGGAGAATAATTATGAGTAGTGAATTACAAAGAACTTATGTGCCGTTTGGTGAGTGGGCGGAGAGGTCGAGGCAGGTGGAGTACACTGAAAGTGTGCCGCTGCTCGCTCCTGATGGGACGTTGATTGCTAAAGGCTGGGCTAGGCGCAATGTTTTTGAATATAACAGGGATTATGTTAAAAAGGGCATTATAAGCCGCAAGGAATGGGATTTTTATACCATTCACGTTGGTGACGAGATGCAGGTTCTTATCAGCTTCGCTAACATCACCATTGGTGGCTATGTGGCGGCTAAGCTTGTTGATCTTAAAACAGGCGAGGTTATATGTGATGCGGTTCAATATTTCCTTGGTGGCAACAAGCATGTTTCACCATCAAAGGGCGATGCTCCTACCCGTTTTAAGGATAAAATCGGCAAGACGGAGTTTGATTTTCACACCAAAGAAACTGAACGTACTTTGTGGTTCAAGGGTTCATTCAAAGGAAAAAAGGTTGAAGTTAATGTTTCCATGGAAATAATGGACGGTCTTGAAAACATCACCACCGTTTTTCCCTTTGATGAGGATAAAACAAGATACTTTTTGACCACCAAGCAGATGTGTATGCCTTGTGAGGGGACCTTCGTTTTTGGTGACTATGTTTATGAATTCTCCAAAGAAAATGCTTTCTGCACTCTTGATTGGGGCAGAGTTAACACTCCTCACAAAATGGTCTGGTACTGGGGCAGCGGTAATCAATACATAACCGACGAAAAGGGCGAAAAGCATCTTTTTGGTTTTGAAATAACCTGGGCTATCGGTAACGAGAGTAATGCTACGGAAACCTGCATTTTCTATGACGGCAAGGTGCACAAAATCGGTGCAGTTGATGTTGAAAAATTCCCAAAGGACAGATTTCTTGAACCCTGGAAATTCATTTCCGAGGACGGAAGGTTCAATATGACCATGATGCCCACTCTGGACAACCACAGCGATGTTGATTTTAAGGTTGGCAGAATGAACTGCCATCAGGTTTTCGGCGTTTGGAATGGTGATGTTACCCTTGATGACGGCACAAAGCTACAAATAAAAGACCTTTTCACATTCTGCGAATATGTAGAAAACAGCTGGTGAAAAACGGCAGTTACGTTAATTTAACGTAGCTGCCGTTTACATTCTAAGCTTATGAATGCTTTATAGCTTTACCATAAAAACTTTTCCACAACTATTTTTTGTGTGAAGTTAAAATGAAGTTAATGAGTTAAGCACTCAACATTGAATTGAGGAGAATGATTATGGAAAACTTCAAAAAACACAACACAATTATAGGCAGAGTAATCGGCTACAATAACCACGGCTGTTACGTAAGGGACGAAGAAACCGATAAAGTCGTTTTTTATTTCGGAAATGGTATGAAAGGAGATAAAGTCAGATTAGGCGTTTGTAAAGTTGATTCTAAACGTGAAGCAGTGACTTGCGTTCTGGAATCAGTTTTAGAATATGGCAGATATGATTACGCTGTGTGAAAACATACCACAAAGAGGCGTAGCGATTTTAATTGACGGTAAATTCAGGATACAAATTTTCTGACCGATTCAAGAAATAAAAATTTAATAATTAGTTTAAAACTAAAAAACCTCTCTTTGCTGAGAGGTTTTTTCTGTCATAAATTATGCTGTTAATCTAATATTCTGCCATCGGTTGAGATTATAGCTATTCTCCAAGGTATGAATTTTCCGCTTGCCTGCAACGCTCTTTTTACGGCATTTTCAATGCCACTGCAACAAGGCACCTCCATACGCGCAACTGTTACGCTTTTGATGTTGTTGTTCGCGATTATGGCGGTTAATTTTTCCGCATAGTCACCCTCGTCCAATTTAGGGCAACCTATAAGTGTAACGTGGTTGCGGATGAATTCATTATGAAAATTGCCATAGGTGAAGGCGGTACAGTCCGCTGCAACTAAAAGATTTGCGCCATCAAAATAAGGTGCATTTACAGGAACAAGCTTAATCTGTACCGGCCATTGTGAAAGCTGACTTGTGGTTGGTGCAGGTGTGGGAGCAGAAAAGCTCTCTCTTTTTATAGCCCTTGATGCTGTTCCGGGACAACCGCAGGGAAGCGCAGCGGCTATGCTCTTTTTCTTGGCTTCAAGCACGGCGGCTTCGTCATATGCAGGGGCTTCCCTTTCTTCAAAGCTTATGGCATCTACGGGACACGCCGGTAAGCAATCGCCTAATCCGTCGCAATAATCCTCTCGGGTGAGCCTTGCTTTGCCGTTTATCATCTCAATTGCGCCTTCGTGACAAGCTGCGGCACACGCACCGCAACCATTACATTTTTCTTCATCTATTTTAATTATTTTTCTTATCATGAAAATTACTCCTTTGTTGATTTTGTGGTTTTATTATAGTAAAATAATTAAAACAAGTCTGTTGTTTTTACAACGAAAGAAGAGGTTTTATGATAAAATAT
The DNA here is from genome assembly GCA_045578985.1 of Acutalibacteraceae bacterium. Taxonomy (GTDB): domain Bacteria; phylum Bacillota; class Clostridia; order Oscillospirales; family Acutalibacteraceae; genus DTU089. The sequence continues at coordinate 5,883 of JAZNLH010000038.1, forward strand.
ATTCCTGTTTTAAAAAGGACACAAATTTTTTCCGGTGTAGGGGAAATGGATATAGAATCAATGCTCGGGTGTCTTGGTGCAAGGCTTTATAGGTATAAAAAGGGTGATTATGTACTAAGGCAAGGTGAGCACCTTGAGGATATTTTAGTTTTAGTTGAGGGTAATATACACATTCAAAAGGATGATTACTGGGGAAACCGCAGCATTTTAGGTAACATTTCGGTTGGCGAAATGTTTGGCGAGGCGTATGTTGCACCTGAAAGCGGAGCAATCCTTAATGATGTTGTGGCTGTTGAAGACAGCACAGTGATTTTCTTTGACGTAAAGCGTATTATAACTACCTGTCCGTCGGCTTGTCGTTTTCACACTATGGTGGTGCAGAATATGTTTTTTGCTATTTCTGATAAAAACAGAAAATTGGTGCAGAAAATCGGGCATATGTCTAAACGCACCACAAGAGAAAAGCTGATTTCTTATTTATCCGAAGAAGCTGAAAGGCAAAATAATTCAAAATTTACCATTCCCTTTAATCGTCAACAGCTTGCTGATTTTTTATCGGTTGACAGAAGTGCTATGTCAAATGAGCTTTGCAAAATGCGTGATGAAGGTATGCTTAAGTTTGATAAAAATAATTTTGAATTGATGTGACAATGTCGCTTCAAAGGCGACCAAACCTCCCTTTATTTGATGTAGAATACAGACATCAAATGAAAGAGAGGTTTTAATTTATGAAAAACAATATTACTGAACTCGTATTTATCCTTGACAGAAGCGGCTCAATGTGTGGGCTGGAAAAAGACACAATCGGCGGCTTTAATTCCATGATTGAAAAACAAAAAAAGCAGGATGGCGAATGCTACGTTTCAACTGTGCTTTTTGATGATGTCAGCGAGGTTATCCACGACAGGGCAAAGCTTTCTGAAATCAAGCCTATGACTGAAGATGATTACTATGTAAGAGGTTGCACAGCACTCATTGATGCTATCGGCGGAGCTATTCACCATATCGGTAACATTCACAAATATGCCCGTCCCGAGGATGTACCGGAGCACACAATGTTTGTTATCACCACGGATGGTATGGAAAACGCAAGTCGCCGTTACACAAGTGAAAAAGTAAAAAGGATGATTGAGCGACAAAAAGAAAAGTACGGCTGGGAGTTTTTGTTCATAGGTGCAAATATTGATGCGGTTGAAACTGCTGCTCAGTATGGAATAGACAGCAGCAGGGCGGTTAACTACAATGCTGACGAAAAGGGCACACACATTCTTTATGATACAGTTTCCGATGCGGTTTGCCAGATGCGTTCAAGCGCGCCCATAGCGGCTGATTGGAGCGCAGAAATTAATAGGGATTTCCTGTCACGAGGCAAAAAGCGCAGAAAAAATAACGAAAATCAATAAGTAGGGGATGTATCTATAGCAAAGACAAAACCACCGGTTCATTCAGCCGGTGGTTTTGATTTCATAAATTATAATCAAAAATCTTCGTTCATTACTGTGAAGGTCATTCTTTCCTGAATGCTTTCGCCGCCGTGACCGGTGCCGATGCCGCCGTGGTCGGAGGTTATAATAATCAGCCAGTCCTCAGTGTCGTAGGTTTCGCGGTTTTTAATGGCTTGAAGGTCTTCAAAGCCATAGGCATCAGCCTGTGCGAAAGCTGATTTATATTCAGGGTTATTATAGCTGAAGCCAAGGTTGTGACCTGTTGAGTCAGTTGGTTCATATATAACAAATATAAAATCTGAACAATCCTTTTTATTTATTTCAGCGAGTGTAGCTTCGTGTGATGCATCATCGTTTTTGCATTTATTAAAGTCAACGTTTAATCCATTTTCTTCGCAATATTGCTTTTCAAGAAGATAGGTTGAATTATCTCTGGAGAAGTGACCTGCCCATTTTGTAATAAAGGCTGCGCTGTCGATGACCTTTCCTTCGGTTAAGGTGGTTAAAAGAGTTTTGGTATCAAGAGATTTTGTTATATCGTTGCCTGTAATTTTGTGAACATCAGCCCATTCACCGGTAAGTATTGAGCACCAGCCGGGAGCAGTAGAGGTATCTTGGGTGTTTACCTCAGGATAATTCACGCCACCGCAATATGTAAGGTTTATTGTTGCGCCCTCCTGAAGCATTGCTCCGATTGCACTGTTTTCATTTTTCATTTCGGCAAGAATATCTGCACGACAACCGTCGTAGCCGATGATGATAGCTTTCTTTTCTGTTTTTCCTTCGGGCAGTTCAGAATTGAAATGCTCTTTTATAACATCATAAAGCTGAGTTTGAGGGATTGCAGTTTCAATAGTATTTTCGTATTTTACGGATGCAACATTTTCTCTGAAAAATTCTTCGGTATCCTTTGAATCCTTGAAATATCTTGTGAAATACAAAGCGAGCGCACCGGCTATAACAAGGATTACGGCAACTGCAATTATTATCTTCTTTTTCATTGTTGTTGACTCCTTTTTCGTTTTATATTAATGTCCGTTTTTAAAATGGTGCTTTGCTACCCAAAAATGCCTGTTATTTTATTCTTGAAATTTCATCAACGGTGGGCATTGAGCTTTGGGCACCCATTCGGCTTACGGCGATTGCACCTGCCTTATTACCCATATCACAGGCAGCGAAAATATCACCGCTTTTAACATATTCCAAAGCTAATGCGGCGGTAAAGCAATCACCTGCGGCGGTTGTATCAACAACCGGACTATCATAAGCCGGGAAAAGCTTTAACTCATTTCCGTCCCAAAGTGAGCAGCCTCTTTCGCCAAGCTTAAGTACAATAAATTCAGCCCGACTTCTTTCAGCTAAAAGCTTTGATGCTTTTAAAATGTTTTCCTCATTGTCGGGGTATATGCCCGTTAATGCTTTTGTTTCGCTTTCGTTAGGGGAAAGGATTGTTGCACCTTGCATCTTCTCAAGGCTGAAGCTTTTTGCAGGACCGCAGTCGATAACTGTTGTTATGTTGTTCTTTACCGCATAATTAACACAGTTTATAACAACCTCTTCGTTGGTTTCAAACTGTAAAAGCAAAAGGTCAATGTCTTTTCCGATTTCTTCCACAGCTTTCTGCGGTTCAATTTCAGCATTTGCACCTTCATAAACTACAATTCTGTTTCTTCCATCACCATCTAAAATGATTGTGGCAAGTCCTGTTTGGGTGCCGTCTGTTGCAACACCTGATGTATCAATATTGTTGTTCTTTAAATTCTCCAAAAGTTTGTTTCCGTTAGGGTCATCCGCCACTTTACCAATCATTTTGACCGTGGCACCGAGCTTTGCTAAAGCAGTAGCTTGGTTTGCGCCTTTACCGCCATTTGCATAGCCGTAATTAGTGCCTAAAACGTTTTCGCCAACCTCGGGAACGCGATTCATATTAAGAATTAAATCCATATTAATGCTGCCCACAACAGCGGCACGAATATTTTTATACATAAAATCACTCCAAAACCGCTCTGAAATCTTCTGCAGCTTCTTTTATTTCTTTATCTTTTAAAAACAATGCACTTGTGCCGAGAACAAAAATATCTGCTCCGCATTCAGAAAGTTTTCTGCCATTAGGTAGGTTTATATTGCCGTCAACCTCAATGAGAGTGTCGGCATAATTCCATTCTTCTAAAAGCTTGCGTGCCTCGGTTACCTTATTTTCTGCGCCTATAAACATTTTTTGACCTGCAAATCCGGGACTTACAGTCATAACCAGAAGCATATCAACATAAGCCATAAGATGCTTTACGCTTTCAACAGGGGTTTGAGGATTAATTGCAAGACCTGCCTTGCAGCCTTTTCTTTTTATCATCTCAAGAGCGCGGTGGATATGAATTTCAGATTCATAGTGAATACATAAAATATCGTTTTCAGAAAGATCCATTCTGTCAATGAATTTTGAAGGCTCATTAACCATCATATGAATATCTAACGGAATATCGGTTACTTTTTTTATGGCGTTTATTAAATCAAAGCCAAGTGTAATATTGGGGACAAATGAACCATCCATAATATCAATATGCAGGTAATCTATATTTGCTTTTTCAAGCTCTTTTATAGCTGCGCTAAGATTCGTAAGGTCAGCGCACATTAAAGAAGCGGATAACATCTTTTTCATTAAAAAAACCTCTCAACTTTATTAACTCGATTTTATCATATTATTTTTTCAGTGTCAACGAACAGAACGCCCACCGGCTCTGTATATGGAAAGTAACGCTGATATCATAAGTGTGTACAGGTTGCATTTGTGTTGTATTAATGGTAGAATTAAGTTCAATAAAAAATAGATTTGTTAAGGAAACAGTAATGAAAAAAGTTATTGTAATCGGTTGTCCCGGTTCGGGGAAAACTACCTTTGCAGAAAAATTGAATAAATGCACTGGGTTGCCGTTGTATTATCTTGATGCTATATGGCACAAGCCTGATAAAACCCATATTCCAAGAGAGGAATTTGATGAGCGCATACAGGGAATATTCCATACTCCCGAGTGGATAATTGACGGAAACTATGGTAGGACAATCGAAATGCGACTCAAAGAGTGCGATACAGTTTTTCTCTTTGATTTACCAACAGAGGTCTGTATACAAGGCGCAACAGAACGACTTGGTAAAGGTCGCTATGATTTGCCGTGGATTGAAAAGGAATTGAATCCCGAATTTGAAGGCTTTATTAAAGAATTTTCCGAAAAATCTTTGCCGAAGATATATGATTTAATTGAAAAATACAAGGCTGAAAAAGAAGTTGTGATTTTCAAAAGCAGAGAAGATGCGGATGAGTATTTGAAGAATTTAAGGTGAGAGAATATGCAAACCACTATAATTGAACCTCTTGAATTGAATGATTATAACAAGTGTTCGAATATCTGGAATATGAAATCTCAACCACTTGCTGAAAAGTGGCGTGAAGAAATCGCATCGGGTAATCGTCTTGTTTTTGTTTACAAAATTAATGGCGAATTTATTGGTGAGGGTGCTTTGGTTTCAGACACAGGTGACCCGGATTACACTATCCCAAACCAAAGAGTTTATGTTTCAAGAATGATTGTTAAAAAGGAATATCGGAATCGTGGTATAGGTAGCGAAATCTTAAAATTCCTGATTGATAAGGCAAAGAATATGGGTTATTCTGAAATGACTATCGGTGTTGATAAGGATAATGTCAACGCCCTGCATATGTACCGTAAATTCGGATTCACCGAAGTGCTGTTTGATGGTGCAGATGAAGACGGTGAGTATTTTAAACTGATGAAAAGGATATAAAATTGGGGTACAATGTTTACGTTTAAGGTAATAAAAAGTTTGTGGTTCATCCCTTGATTAAACGCTCCAAAAATCATATAATGTAAAACAAGTTGGTGATATATATGAACACATATTTTAATGAGATAACCTCAAAGCCCATAAACACAGTTGACGGTAAGGCAATTTATAAAATACCTGCAGGAGCTATGTGCGGTAATGGGGATTTGGGTGTTGTTTTTGATAATGACGACAAAGACCTTATTATTCACATTTCAAAGTGCGACTTTTGGAAATTTTGTGCAGGTGTCCATAAAGATGGTGGTATTAAAACCGTAGGCGATTTGCGTATCAATAATGTTGATTTAACAGAATATAATATTAAACAATATTTTGATAAAGGTCTTCTTGAATGTAAGTTCGGTGACACAGAAATTGATTTTTTTGTTGCTCCGGAAAATTTGATTTGTTTTGAAATCAGGGTGCCCGAATCGGAAAAAGCTCCGACAGTTAAAATTGAGCTTCCGGATACCTGTGGCTCTGAAAATTCTCAGTTTAACGAAAATGGTATTAAATGCCATTCACGAAAATTCAGCGGTGAAGAGGTTAAAATAGAATCTGCGGTGGCTGTTTGTTTGAGAGAAATCAGTTCAAATACAACAGATGGCTTTATCACCACATGTTATTGCATTTCAGTTGTTACAAATTTTGATGATAGTCAGTATATGGCTAAGGGTGTCGAGTTGGCTCTTAATTGTGATTACGAGGATGAAAAATCAAAAACACAAAAGAAGTGGGAGAATTTCTTTTCTGCATCAAAGGTAATACTTAAAGACAAGGAAATTGAAAAATTCTATAATTCAAGCCTTTATCACCTTGCAGGTTGTATGGGAAATAAGGAGTTTCCACCCGGGTTATTCGGTAACTTCATAACCGATGACTTCTTCCCTTGGGCAGGGGATTATCATATGAATTATAATTACGAAGCACCGTATTACTGTATCTTTTCCGCTAACCATCCCGAACTTTTTGACGGCTATATGACCCCGGTTAACGAGATGAAAAATGAAGCGGAAAGAATGGCGAAACTCTTTGGTTGTAAAGGCTACGCTTTTCCGGTAAGCTTCGGACCCAAGGCTCTTGATGTTTACAGTCAGGCGGATTGTAAGGAGCACGGTATACTTTTCCTTGGTCAAAAGAGCCACGCTGCCTATGCTTGTGTAATTCCCATTATGCATTGGTTTTCAACCTATGATAAGGAATATGCTCTGAAAAATTATTATGATTTTGTATTAAATACAGCGGCTTTCTGGGAAGATTATCTTGTTAAAGAAAAGGGCAGATATGTCATAAAGGGTGATGCTGCTCACGAAATTCCATATTATCGCGGTGAAAAATTCAGATACATCACTCATATAGGTCAGGTAAACACTATAAATGCCATTAACTCTCTGGGACTTGTGAAACTTCTGTTTAATGCAGTTTACGATATGGCAAAGGAACTTAATCTCAACCCTGAAAAATATGCTTTATGGGAAGATATTATCGAGAATTTAAGCGAGTTTCCAACCTTTATTAAGAAAGGTAAAAAATGCTTCAGATATGCAAAATTTGGTATTCGCTGGAGAGATGAAAACACAGTAGGTCTTCAACACATTTATCCTGCATCACAAATCGGTCTTTCTTCAGGTGAAGAACTTCTTAAAATTGCGAGAAATACATATTTTATAAACGACAGAAGACTTGATGACAACGGCTCAAACTCATATCTTCCTGCAGGTGCAAGAATTGGTGTAGACCCGGATTTTCTTATTGAGGGTATCCACCGGAATATTAATGAGTTTGCTCTTCCTAACAGGCTATTTCGTCATCACGGTGGTGGCATTGAACATCTTACTACTGTCCCTGCAACAATTAACGAGATGCTTATGCAAGGCTATGAAGGAATTATAAGATTGTTCCCGTGTTGGAATAAAGCTGACGATGCATCTTTCGAGAATCTTCGTGCCGACGGTGCTTTTCTCGTTTCTGCAAAGCTTGAAAACGGAAAGGTTGCTTTTCTTAGAATCAAGAGCCTTAAAGGAAGAAGATGTATTGTCGAATGTGAGGGTATTAAGTCTGTAATAAGAAAAGCAGATAATAAAGAAATTCTATTTGAGAGAAAAGACAATACAGTCTCATTTGAAACACAACAGGATGCAGAATATATTTTGATATAAAACAAAAATTCCGTTTCGATTTTTCGAAGCGGAATTTTTTCTGTGATAATTTTAAAGTATGGGCATTTCTGTCATTCTTAGTCTTGTGCAACCGTACGGACAAAGCTCAATTTGCTGAACCTCTGAAATCGGTTTTGTGGATTTAGGGATTTTTCTGCAAATTGATCTGTATGGGAATTTAAGTCCCCAGTTAATTTGTTGCATATTGGCTTTGATGGTAACAGGCGGATTATCCTGCGAAAACGGGATATCACCTATTCCGTTGAATTCGATTTCGAAATTATCGGCGGCAAATCCATAGTTCCAAGGTGTTTTTGGAATGAATTGGTAATCGCAATAGGGAAATTTACGTTCTACACCTTTTTTAGTATATTCTCTCATTTCCTTTTCATATTCAACAGGAACGGCGAAAAGCAGGGAACCCATTTGTAATGCGTAGAGGTTATTTGGTCTCTTTTTGAAAAACGGGGTTGCAATAAACTCCAACTCCAATTCTGTTTTGCCGGGATTTATTGCAATTTCAAGGTCTTTGGCTTTTGTGTCCACACCATTTACCTTAAGATTTTTTGCAAAGGATGGAATACGGATTACAAAATTAAAAGCCTTTTCTGAATCTATGTAATAGCGTGTTTTGTTATTGAAGGGATAGTCGGTTTCAAGTCTGATTGTAACATCGTCGGTTTTTAGAACAGAGGGCAGCATAACAGCGTTTATTATTGTGTTTTTGCTGCGCATAAATGCCGTGAGTGCAAATTTAGGCCATCCCTGATTAAAGTTTGCGGTGCAACAACCAAAATTCGGCTCAAGTCCGAAGGTGTGTGCATAAGGACCGTTTGTGCTGAATGGCGCCATAATCATTGTTTTCTTACAAGCAATCTGATTAACCTGCTGAACATATTGGTGGGTCCACATATCTTCGCTGAGTGTGGCAGGAAGAGCGTTGAAACCAAGCACTTCAAGGCGTTCTGCCCATTTGTTATCACCTGTATGGGCAAAAAGCTCTTCATAAGAATACATCTGCTCAACAACTGCACAAAGCTCAGTACCTCTTGTGGGGTCAATGCCAGAAAGCACCTCATCACCCGTGAAGCCTTCAAAGGCGGTGCCATTGTAGCTGTCGAGAATTTCACGAAGCCTTTCGGCATTGTCGGTATATTCTTCGTCCAGTAAATCGTGAGAAACGGCTTCGCTTTTTAGCATCATCGCTATATTTACAATGTGCGTTTTTCTTAACCACATATGACTTGGCTTTTTCCAGGAATCAATAGCGGTATTATAGTCGAAGCTTTGTTCTTTGATGATTTTTGCAAGGTCTTTTATCCAGTTTTCACCGTATTTTTCATATATGAAGTTCAGGGAAATGAAAGCTTCAAACCATCTGTATTTTGCCCACTTGAATAAAGTGATTTCATTGTTTTTAAGAAGCTCATAATAGTTTTTAAGAACTCTATAAATAACATCGGGGATTCTTTCGTCACCTGAGCAATCGTAATAAACTTTTAGAGTTTTGCAAATAAGCTGAATTGCCCAGGTATCGTATTTTGCTCGTTTCCCCTTTTCACAAGGGCAAATCCAACCGTCATCCTCTTGAGCTGAAACAATAGAATCTATATATTTTTTAACAGTTGCAATCATTTCTTCATTTTCTAAAAGATAGGCAAGGGGGATAAAGCCGTCAAGCCAATAAGGTACTCTTTCCCAACCTTCGCACTTTCCGCCAATCCATCCACTGTAACGGATGTCGGGCCATATTTTGTGAAGATTGCCGCTTAAGCCCTCAGCCTGAATCTCAAGCTGGCGGCGAAGCCAACCCCGGGGTTTCAATTCCTTTGATGTGTAGAAACTCCATTTATTCATTAACTTTCACCTCAGAAACATTTTCTGATTCTGTTACATCCAAGCCTTTTTTGATAAGGAGGTAAAGAGGGATAAGACCCAATATGCAAACTATACCTGCCCAAAGGAACATATCTTTAGCAGGCACGATTACTTCTGCATTTGCTTCGTTTATAATAGTTTGTGCCGCATATTTACAGGCGGTTTCACCAATAAAGGGACCTATAACCATAGGAAGAAGCACAGCAAAAATCATTCTTATACCCTGAAAAAGACCTGCTTTGCCCTCAGGAATAAAATCCTTGATGGCAGCACCGAAAAGAATATTAACAAGGGCGTTACCAAGAACAACGGGTAATATACTTAAAATGATAATGTAAATATTGGTGCTTGTTGAAAGCAACAAAAAGCCTAAGCTCAAAACAATTACGCCCACAGCAAGACAAAGCCCTTTTTTCTTCGTCGAAAGCTTAAGCATGGTTACAATACACGCAAGAAGGATAATCACTACCACCACAGCGGTTATAATAACAGGTGCTTTCAAAATGTTTTTAACACCACCGTTATCGGGAATAATCACATACTGAACGTATGTAAGAAGATAGGGGTAGAAAACCTGGAATGAAATTATTGCAAAGCAGAATGAAACAAGTGCCAGATAAAGCCTTGAATTTTCTTTTATAACAGATGGTCTGAAGCCATAGAAAAGGTCTGCAAAATAGCTTGATGAGGTTTTTATTTTTGAAGTGCTGGGTGGGTCTTTAATAAGGAACAGACCAAGCACACCACATAAGGTTACCACAAGACCTAAAATGCCAAAGAAAAGCTTATACGAGATAGTGCCTGCCTGAGCAAAGCTACCAACACCTGTTACTGCAAATGACGATATAGTGCCTACAACAGATAAAACTGTTTCAACAATGGGTCTTTGCTTCGGTACTGTTACATCTGTTACCCAAGCCTGAAAAGCGGCATCATTACTTGTCGAGCCCATAAAGGTCATAACAATGTCCATCAGAATAACAAACCAAACAGTGCACCCGAGGATTTTTGCTTCATCAGAAAGGTTTAACAGGTTTGCTACATTTTCTTTTGTAATAAAGCCAAACATGGCTGTAACTATACCCCAGAGAATGTAGCCGACAGAAATAAACATTTTTCGGTTTTTTAATCTGTCGCTGAGTGCACCCATTATAAATGTGGTGAGCACGGCAGCAACAGCTGAAAGTGCAACCATTCGGGAAACGGCAGTTACCGCCTCCATTGAGCCAAGAATAGCAGATTGTGAAACATCTGCATATATTTCATTGGTGATAAAGGTATTGAAATACATGTTTTCGGTATTCCAAGCAATACCACCCATAAAGCAGAAAATGGTGATTATAAACCAGTTTTTCTTACTGAGTTTTTCTTTAGTCATAGCTTATAAATTCCTCATTTTCATTGGCATTTATTCTTCAGGTGCCTGATATGTAACGTCTTCAAGCTGCATTGTAACATCTTCTTCACGGGTGAAGCCGTCAAGGTCGTATCTGTCGGAATAGTAATTGTATTTGTCAATTGAAAATTCGCCATCAGGTTTGCAGGTAATCATAGTGCAACCTCTTTGAGAGCCGAGTTTATCAATGCCCGAATATGCAAAATAATCAATACTGTAGCCATAGCTGAACAGGATGCCTTTATATTCAAAGGTTGTGTTGTTAAGATGGTCGTGACCGTTGTACATAGCCTTGGTTGAGCCTAATTCAAGCATTTTTTCAAAAAGGTCATCCTTACCGAGTCCGCAGTAAACTCGTTTTCCGGGTTCGCCGATTATGCCGTCGATATATTTGAAATCTTTTGTATCCTTAAAATCGTTTTCAGCAAATTCATTCCAACCATCAGCCATTTCGACTAAAGGAATGTGGAAGAAAGCGTGAGTTTTTACTGTGCCGTATTGCTTGAATAAACCGCCGTTTACATCGCCTTGAATTGCTTTTATAACTTTGCTGTTTTCGGCGTTCATTCTCTTGATTTCCGATTCGTACCATTCAACCTGATTAGGATGAATATTGTCATAGGTACCCTTGATGCTGTCAATGAGAGTATCTTTAACATAAGCCTGAGAGTCAATTAAAACCATAGCCTGTGTAATAATACCCTTTGAGTTTTTGACCTCAATAATGTGGTTTCCGTAGCCGTCCACATCCTCGGGACCTGCTTGGAATAAGCAATGCCGGAATTCTTCATCTGAATAAAACTCGGCAACTGCCTCTCTGTCAAAATATGAGTAGCATTCTGCATCGTGGTTACCAAAAGTAACGCTCCAATAAACGCCAAGGCTTTCCATAAGATTTCCGAATGCCTTTGCACCACTGTAATTATTGAAGGTGCCTGCCATATAAGGAACGGGGAAAGCAATATCGCCCGTTGCAATAACAAGGTCGGGCTTTTCTTTTGTTATCATTGTTGCAACTGCGTTAAGTGCTTTTTCATCAACTGATTTTGAAAGAAAACCGCCGCCTATATGAATATCCGTAAGCTGCATTACCTTGAATTCCCGGTCGGTTGTAAAATACCAATAACCGTTTTCATCCTTTTGTGGAATGAGTTGATTTTCAATTTCAAGGGTGTTATATGAATTACCCTTTTTTAAAAGATTCTGAAGTGATAAAAAGTTAAGTCCTGCAATCACGATACCGAGAACTATAATTACAGAAATAGAGATAAGTAATATCTTTTTTGTTTTTTTGCATTTTTCTTTTGCCAAAAAGTGCCACTCCTTTCAACATCTTAAAGTTTATAATAAAAATATCATATATCTAAATATTTTTCAATTGATTTTCCGATAAACTCTGCAGTTCCGTCAGCGTGTTTATCAATATTATTCTTAAAGCGTTCATCAAGCACATACATCTGCCCGAGACCTTTTAAAATCTCATTGGTGCAGGTGTAGTAGTTTTCGGTAATGAAACTTTGCAGTTTTTTTACAAGGTTTTGTGCTTCGTCTGAATCAGGGGCTTTGCCACTTTTCATACATTCAGCAAATTCACCCATAATTGTATTTGTATCATCAGCGAGATTATTCCGCTTATCATGGGAGTAGTCTTTTGTTTTTTCGGTGTACTCCTTGTAGGCAAAAGTTTCACCGAATCTTTCTTTAACCTCAGTCCTATATTTATCAGATTCGTTGTTGTCAAAGGGTTTTATAAAAGACCATTTTTGTTGCATTATGATTGCGGGTACATAGTCATTTTCTCTTGTATAGAATGCAGTAATTAAATCGCCGTTTGGGAGCTCAATAGTAGAGGGGTAGCCTAAATCGTCAGTGTCTTTGCCCTCAAAGATAACACTTTCGTCGCTCCAGGTTTCTCCACCGTCTTTGCTGAATATTGCCCATATTCCGTAAGGTTTGCTTCTGTGAGAAAAGGTGGAAATTAATACTCCGGATGAATGGAGATACAAGTGCCCGGGAGCACCGCTGTCATCTCGTATAATTTGCTTTGGTTTGCTCCAGGTTACACCATTATCAAGGGAAACTGTCTGGTAAAGAGTAAACAGAGTTTCGTCTTTGTTTTCTGCACGCAGGTGGCATATTATTTTTCCGTCGCAGAGCTGAATGGCGTGTGGTTCATAGAAATAAATATCCTTGAATTCCTCGTATTTATAAAGCCCCATTTTGCCTCGCAAGGTCATTTCGCCGGTTTCAGTGTTTATAGTGTGCGCTTCAATATGGTTGTGTATCCCAAGTTTTCTGCCGACCCACAAAACTGTACCGTCATTGAGTACAGTGGGTCCGTGTGGTGAGGAAACAGGAGATTTATATATTTTCCCAAAGTTTTCACCACAGTCTTTGCTTATTCTGAAACTGATGCCGAGAGCTTCCGCTTCATCCTCTGCAGAAACAGAATTTATGTACCGGAAACATTCCTCTGTTTGAGGCATATTTTCTCTTTGAAATTCAAGCGTATTGTTAAATGAAGTGGCAATAAGACCGCTTTCACCGAAAACCGTGAGGCCCACATCTCTGTCATCAAGTACAGTATCAAAAACAGGTATGGGCTTTTCGTAAGTTTCGCCATTATCATCGCTAAAAGCTAAAACACCTTTACCAAAGGGACATATATGCTCCACCCGGTAACCGGATGCGCCAACACAAATTCTTCCGTTCTGAAGCTTTGCGATAGTGGGCCAGGCAAAGTAAGCATGGTGGCTTTCTTTATTCGTCATAACAACTTTTGGTGAGCCGATTAGTTTAATATTCATGAGTAATCCACCTCTGTAAAAAGTATAAATATATTTTATATAATTGTGTTGTTAGTGTCAACAAGCCGAAACTATTGCTTTTTGCTTTATTTGAGTGGTATAATATCTCAAAGATTGGGTGTTCACATAACAAAACAAGCCTTATATAAGAGAGTGATGATTTTATGAAAGATAAAAACTATTTTTTGAGTAAGGCTCAGGAGAATTTTCCCGAACTAAGCTTTAATGTTCTTACTCCTGATATAAATGAATTTATTGGTGCAAGTGGGGATAGTGTTCTTCTTGATTTGGGTGAACACGCAGTAGGGCATTTTTCCTTTAACTTTGATAGAGTTGACGTTTTTGTTGATGCTCCTGTCCGTTTGATTTTAAAGTTTGGTGAAGATATGAGAGAAATAGATGATGATTTTTCTCAATATAACGGCATACTTTCAAAAACATGGTTACAGGAGGAAATAATTAATCTGGATTTCCCTCAAAAAATAAATCTGCCCAGAAGATACGCTTGCAGATACATAAAAATAACGGTGGAAAAAACCACCAGACCAATAAGACTTTTTGATTTTATTTTTTGTGCTTCAACAAGTGCCGATGTATCTGTGTTGAAATCTGCTGATACAATGGATACTTTGTTGAGTAGAATTGACTATGTTGCAACAAACACTCTTAAGGAATGTATGCAGACCTTCTTTGAGGATGGTCCCAAGCGTGACCGTCGTCTTTGGATTGGTGACCTTCGTCTTGAGGCCCTTGCGAATTACTATACATTCAATAATCTTGAAATTGTAAAAAGATGTTTATATCTTTTTGCCGCAGGTGAGTGCAACAATCTCGGTTTCTTGCCTTCCTTTGTTTATGAGACGCCTTACTACCATTCCGGAGCAACTCACATTGAAGACTATGCCCTTTTGTATGTTGTAAGTGTATGCGATTACTATGAGCATACAAGGGATATGGATGTTGTAAATGATCTTTTGGAGATTTGTAAATCACAGCTTGAATCTTTTAAAGCTACACTTGACGAAAATCTGATTGTAACAAAACAGGAAGGGTGGTTTGCTTTTATTGATTGGTGTCCCGGTCTTGAATGCCTGACGGCTTTGCAGGGTGTATATCTTTATACACTTGAAAAATTTTCTCAATTGTTAAAAATAATCGGTGATGAAGAATATGAAAAATATTGTTCTCTTATTTCCGAAGTTCGTTGTGCCTCAAAAAAATATCTTTATGATGAAAATACACACGCATTTGTAAATGATTTTGATAACGGTCAGCTCAGCGTTCATTCTCAGGTATGGATGATATTGGGCGGTGTGATAACCGGAGAAGAAGCAAAAATGTTGCTTCTTTCCTGCCATGGTAACAAGAACTTCAAGCAACCTGTTACACCCTATATGCGCCATTATGTTATTGAAGCAATGCTGAAGCTTAATATGAAGGACGAAGCAGTGAAATACTTGAAATATTTCTGGGGCGGTATGGTTGATTTGGGTGCAGATACCTTCTGGGAAGCGTATATTCCCGATGACCTTGATTTCTCGCCGTATAACGACAGAATGATAAACAGTCTCTGCCATGCCTGGAGTTGTACACCATCATATTTTATTCGTAAATATGGGTTATAATAAAATTACAATCAAACTAAAAAACATCCACTTAGCGAAGCTTAATATCGTTAAGTGGATGTTACTTTTGCTTTTGGTTGAGCGGTATAATTATTTTGATAAATAAGAAGTTGTATGCAGATGAAAAAGATTTGGTGAGTTATAAGTGAAAAACAAAACCGAATCACCTTGAAAACAAAAGGTGATTCGGTCTTTTAATATTTATTAAGATTTATTTTTCTTTTTCTTTAAGAAAATTACGAGAGTGGTAATTGCACCGAGCAGAACAATAATTAAGACTATAAATATTACGATGGTTGTGTTGTTTTGCTGTGTAAATGTTGTTTCCTGAACCTCTGCCACGGCAATAACAATTTTGGATTTTTCGGGGTTATCATCTCTCTGAGGATTGTTTATTGCATATATAGTTTTGCCGTCTTTTGAAAATGCAAAAGAGTTACTGTAACCCACATGGTCTGCGGTTTCATATGGTATTATGTGGGGAATGGTTTCCCAACTTTTTCCGTTATCGCTACTTCGGTAGATAGGGTAACCGGGTGTGTGGTCTGTAAGCCCTGCGTTAAGTTCGCAATGGGTAGCAACAAGAACATTATCCTTTTCATCAGGTTGGTTATTTAAAACCAAAATACGTCCGTACTGAACACCTCTGTCCCACCAATCATCCTCAGAAACAGCAATATCCGTTGCGTGTTTCACTTCAATAGTGGTTGCGGCATAAGCAGGTAAGTTTGTTATACATAAAATTATAACCGTAATTATGAAACAAATTATTCTTTTTGTGTTTTTGTATGAAGGCATAATCGCTCGCCTTCGTTTGCACTATACAGTAACCCGTTATTTTATCTCAATTTTAAAAAGTTTTGCACCGTGAGAATTAACCTTTGCGGAAAATTCGCTGTCGGTTACAGTGTGTTCTTCGTGTTTCCACATATCCCAAACGCTGTATTTAACACCGCCGATTGAAATATCGGTAATATCGAAACTGATTTCTCTTTCTTTGTCATCTGTGTTAAAGAGTGCAACATATTTGCAGTTTTCGCCGGTAGATGTCCAGATGATTTCACCTTTGCCGTCAGTTTCTTCTCTCTTGAACTGTCTTGCACCGCTTGAATTTTTGAGCATATCAATAAGTTCTCTGTTCTGAAGAAGTGAGAGGGTAAATTCATCATTTTCGCGCATTTCGCCACCCATCATAAGCGGTGAGCGGAAAATGCCCCAGAGAGTCATCATTGTTATCTGCTCATCGTGGGTAAAGCGAGTGTAACGGTTTCTGTATTCAGGGAGTTCTTCGGTAATCTGAATTCTGCCCAGAGGGAGCATATCACAATCAGGCCATGCACCGGGCTGAACATATTCCTGCCAGGCGTAGCAACGCTCAAACATTGCGTGAAGTTTGCTCCATTCATCCCAAAAATCACCTGTCATACGCCACATATTTGCGTGAGCCGCAAGGTGTTCGTGCTCCCATACTGGAGCCGGACCGGGTGATAGGCTGAGAACCATATCTCTGCCACAATTATCAATGGCTTTTCTGAGCATTTCAATTTCTTTTCTTGCAGAATATGGATTGTCGGGATACATCTCTGTGTTGGCAATATCGTCGCACTTTATGTAATCCACACCCCACGAAGCGTAAAGTTCAAAAATTGAATCGTAATATTCCTGAGCACCTTTTTTGTCGGGGTAAATACCGTACATATCAGGGTTCCATTTACAAATTGAAGTGGGGTTAGCGATATCCTTTGCAGTAACGCCCTCACACTTGATTTTAGTGTTCTGATGTGCCGCTTGTCTTGGAATGCCTCGCATAATATGAATACCGAATTTAAGACCAAGGGAATGTATGTAATCTGCAATGGGCTTAAAACCTTTGCCATCTGCAGAAGAAGGGAATCGCTCAACCGATGGAATAAGGCGTGAATATTCATCCATACAAAGCGGTGCAAAATAGTTGTAGTAAAAACTTTTTGCTGTAGGCTCTGACCACTGAATGTCACAAACAACGTATTCCCAACCGTAGTCCTTAAGGTGTTCTGCCATATAATCCGCATTGGCAAGAAGTTGTTCTTCATTTACAGCTGCACCGTAGCAGTCCCAACTGTTCCATCCCATAGGCGGAGTAAGAGCGAGTTTTTTATGCATTTAAATCTACCTCTTTATAAATTCTTATTTGTTACAGTTATTGTATCACCCAGTGCAATTAAAAACAAGATTATATTATTTAAATTGCATTTTTATCGTATTTTTCTTTTACGGGATAACATATATAGTAATTTTAATGTTTGTTCAGATGAACTGAAAAAAGAAATATAGATGTTATAGAAAGAACAACTCCCAATTACTGTAAAAGTAAGTGGGAGTTTTGCTTCACAAAGTCCCATAAATATCCCAATGGGTATGTTATAATATCCTCAATTTAAGAAACGTTGTGTTAAGGTAGGTGCGTTGAATGTATATAAAATCTTTAAAATTAACCTCAGATAGTGATGAAACTATCTTTATCAGAGATTTGGTGAGGACTTGTTACAATGGCGTTTATCCTTTCAAAATCTTCCCTGACAAAGGGCTTGATAGAGTGGATTTTGCACCAATAACTATTTTTTATGGTGGCAATGGTTCAGGTAAAACCACACTTCTCAATATTCTTGCAGAGCTGACGGGTGTAACCCGACATTCTGCATTCAGCGGGAGTGCGTTTTTCAAGGAATATACAAGGTATTGTCAATTGGATTCAAAGTCAATACCCGATGGTAGTCAGATTCTCACAAGTGATGATGTTTCGGATTATTTATTGAATATCCGCTATCTGAATGATGGTATTGATATCCGCAGAAATGAATTGTTCGATGAATATCTTGATAGGAAATATAGTAGCCATCAGCTGAAATCGCTGGCAGATTATGATGACTGGAAAGATAGTGTGGATGCCAAAAAATCAACTCAATCTCAGTTCGTCAAAAACCGCCTTATGCGCAATGTGGATATGCAGTCAAACGGCGAAACAGCTGTGCGATATTACACAGAACGAATCGACAGAGATGCATTATATCTCATAGATGAGCCTGAAAATTCACTGTCTGCAACAAGGCAAAAAGAGTTGGCGGAGTATATCTACCAATCCGCAAGATTTTTCGGTTGTCAGTTTGTTATTTCAACCCATTCGCCATTCTTCTTGGCAATGCCCGGTGCAAAGATTTATAACCTTGATTTGTATCCCGCAAGAGAATGCGATTGGACCGAGCTTGAAAACGTCCGAGCCTACTACGACTTTTTTTAGGAACACGAAAATGAGTTTTGAACAAAAATAGGAACAATACAATAAAAATCGGAACAATTGCTATAAATCGAAAAATAGTGTATAATTTACTTAACTAATATTAAAGGTGATTTTATGCCACTACAAATAATCAGACAAGATATAACCAAAATGAAGGTTGATGCCATCGTTAATGCTGCCAATTCCACTCTGTTAGGTGGTGGCGGTGTTGATGGTTGTATTCACCGTGCAGCAGGAGAGAAGTTGCTAGCAGAGTGCAGAACTCTCGGCGGTTGCGAAACGGGTAATGCTAAGATTACCGGTGCATACAACTTGCCCTGTAAATATGTAATACATACTGTTGGTCCCGTGTATCAGGGTGGCGACCATCGAGAGAAATCACTCCTTGAATCCTGCTACAAAAAGTCATTAGAGCTTGCCAAAAAGCATAATTGCGAAAGTGTAGCTTTTCCTCTCATTTCTTCGGGTATATATGGCTACCCGAAGGATAAGGCGCTCAAGGTTGCAATTGATGTTATCAGCGATTTTCTTTTAGAAAATGAAATGACGGTTTATATCGTCATTTTCGATAAGAAAGCATATCAAATCAGCGAAAAACTTTTCTCTGATATTGCCGAATACATTGACGACAGATATGTTGATGAGCATACCGATTATCGTAGGGAAAGTATGCGCTTGAATATGTCTATGCCGTCAGTTGTTATGGCTGATTTATGTGAATGTAAGGCGATGAGAATGTCTGATTCTCTCGGCAAAAGACTGGATCAGATTGACGAGAGCTTTTCGCAAATGCTTCTTCGTAAAATTGATGAAAAGGGTATGACCGATGCACAGTGCTATAAAAAAGCAAACATCGACCGCAAGCTGTTCTCTAAAATCCGTGGCGATGTGCATTATAAGCCATCAAAAACCACCGCAATAGCCTTTGCAATTGCCCTTGAACTTTCTCTCGATGAAACAGAAGATATGCTTAAAAAGGCAGGGTTTGCACTTTCTCACAGTAATAAATTTGATATTATTATCGAATACTTTATAAGCAAAGGAAATTATAATATTTTTGAAATCAACGAAGCTCTGTTTGCATTTGACCAGAGTCTGTTAGGAGCGTGAAAACATGATTAAATTTATTTGTTACCCTAAATGTACAACTTGTCAGAAAGCCAAAAAGTGGTTAGATGATAATAATGTTGAATATGAACTTCGCGATATTAAGCTTGATAACCCTACCCTTGAAGAATTGAC
>JAZNLH010000039.1:0-20563 GCA_045578985.1 Acutalibacteraceae bacterium
AGTTTCATCATCGCTTTCAGGTTTTTCACCAAATATGTATGAAACAATATAATAGGCGTTGCCATTGTCGTCATCTGTTTCAGCGAGTTCCGCATTGTTTCCATTGACCTTTGCTTTTAAAAGCTCAAGTTCAACGCCTTCAGCTTTCTGTACAAAAATGGTAACACCGTATACGTGACCTTCGATAAAAGCATCACCGTAATCGATGTTGGAATCATCCGTCCAGTCGTACCAGGTAATACCATCGTAGATGTAACCGAAGTCTTCGTCCTTTATTTCAAAACATTCGTTGTCAATAGTTGCAGTGTAAGAGGGGAGCTCACCGGCAACAGGAGCGGTGATAGTTATATCAGCGGTTTCATCCGACGTAATGGCAAATACATTTAGAGAAAGGTTAGTCAAAAACACAAATATTGCTAAGATTACTGAGAACACTTTCTTTCTTGATTTTATAATTTTCATAATTCAAAACACCTGCACAATTAAAGTTTGTTGTTATAATTGTAAACTTGACTGAAAAATAACAGTATGCTATAATTTTTTCAATTATAGTTTCATTTATACATTTTAATTGTATATTAACATTAAAGTAGAGTCACCACACCAAGTATAAATAAAAGTGTGGGTTTTGATATTTTTTTATAAAAAGTGTGGGGAAAAGTGTGGGGATTATTGAATATTTTAAGTTCGCCTTTAAGAAATCGCTTTCTGTACTGTTTTTGATATGTGCTTTTCCTTTGTTCACAACAGGGTGCGGTGCTACCGGAACAAAAACAAGTAGTTTTCTTGTTTTGTATATTGTGACTGCTGTTTTTTCTTTTTTGTTACTGCTTGGTTATTTGCTTAGTTGTAAAAAGAAAATTTCCTGGTTTCTATTATTGTACATATCAATTTTAGTCGTAAATATAGGATATTTGTATTTAGCATTGTCTGCTAATGTTAATCAAGCGCTTTTTGCAAACAGGATAGCATACCTTGGTTCTGTTTTTTTGCCTTTTTCGATGTTTATGATTATCGTATCGGTTTCTGATTTGAAATACAAAAAAATTCTCCCATGTATATTGAGCTTTGTAGCTATTGTTGTGTTTTTGATTGCTGCAAGTCCGGGCTATTCAGATATCTATTATAAAAGTGTAACACTTGTTAATGTTAATGGTGTATCCGTACTTGACAAGGTTTATGGCCCTTTACATAATGTTTATATGATATACCTTATTACATACTTTGTGGGTATGATCTCTATTATTGTGTACACTGTTTTAAAAAAGAAAAAATCATCTTTCGTTTATCCGGTGATTTTAGTATTTTCTGTTTTCATTAACATAGGTTTGTGGCTTGCCGAACAGTTTATCAAAACAGATTTTGAAATGCTTTCTGTTTCATATATCATCAGCGGAATGTTTTTGTTGGGTTTGAATTTACTTGTTAATGATAACGAGAACAAAAATGATAGCGGTAATTTGCAGGATGATGCAGAGGTGTTATCTGTTGATGCAAGTGAAAGTAGTAAGGCTAACTCTACTCAATCCTTCAATGTTTCGCCTTCTGATAAAGCGATGTTTATCAAGCGCTTGAGTGAACTTACAAAAACCGAAAGAATTATTTATGATTTTTATATTCAGGGAAAGTCTACAAAAGAGATCATGGCTGAGCTTAATATAAAAGAAAATACCCTTAAATATCATAATAAAAATATTTATGGTAAAATGGGAGTTTCGTCAAGAAAACAACTTGTAGAAATTTCCAGACAATGCAACGAGTAGAGTGATTGTATGAAAATTATGACGTTTAACATCCAACATTGCTTGGATTATAAAAGAAATAGAATTAATATTCCGTTATTTGTTGATACTATAAAAAAATATAGCGCTGATATTTGTGGCTTGAATGAGGTTCGTGGTGAAGGTAGTCTTTTTGGCTATACAGACCAAACCAACGCCTTAGGTGATGGGCTTTCGTTTAACCGTTATTTTGCACAAGCGATAATGGTTAACGGAAAGGGACCTTACGGCAACGCCTTGGTTTCACGTTACCCTTTAAAACACACTGAAACCATTTTAATTCCCGACCCTGATGATAAAAATGACAGTGGCTGTTTTGAAACACGCTGCGTTTTAAAATCGGTTGTTGATATCGGTGGCAATGATTTGTGTGTTCTTGTTTGTCATATGGGCCTTGAGAAAAGCGAGAGAATTAATGCAGTTAATGTTTTGTGCAGGGTTATTGACGAAATTGATTTGCCTATTATTTTGATGGGTGACTTTAATACAACTCCGGATAACGATGTATTAAAGCCTCTGCACGAAAGATTAAACGATACCGATGCCTTGTCTGAAACAGGTGGCGCATTTACATATCCTTCATATAATCCTGAAAAGAAAATTGACTATATTTTTTACAAAGGTTTAACCTGCAAATTTGTAACCACCGTTACCGAAGTAGTATCAGACCATTTTCCCATAATTGCAGAATTCGATTTTTAATAAACTTAACGCCCTGATTATTTTCAGGGCGTTTTCATATATATGTGCCTTGGAAGACCATTAATATATATAGGTGTCAATTCCGCTTGTATCAGCGGTCTTGCGTATTGATGAAAAACAGGTAGCATATCTGTATAATCTGTGTTTATCCATTCAAGCGGTATTTTCTTTTCAAAGTTTGCAACCTTGTGAATGTCGTGTGCTTCAGTTGTGCATTGATACGGGTCATTTGAGAGCCTTTTTAGAGCTATCATTTCACCTGTATGACCTTCAAATGCCGCTTTGGTAGCAGCACCGCCAACCTGATAAGCTTCAGTGATATCGGTTCTGCTTGTTACGTGACCTGCACAACGCTGTAGGGTGGAAAGTTCTATTGAACGCGATTTAACACCTAACTTCTTCATGATTTGATTACTTAAATATCTTGCTGTACCGGTAAGGTTTTTATGCCCGAATGCATCTACAAAACGTGCATCGTCCGATAATTCGCAAACGTATCTGCCATCCGGTAGTTTGATACCTTCCGAAACGGCTATAACAATATCCTTTTTATTCTTTAATAATTTTTCAATCTTGATCAAAAATCTTTCAGTTTCAAAGGGAACTTCTGGCAGACAAAGCATATCCACACCTTCGCAGTCCTCCGATCGAGCCATAGATGCTGCCGCAGTGAGCCAACCTGAGTTTCGTCCCATGATTTCTACAACAGTTACATATGGCGTACCATAAACTGTGGCATCACGCACTATTTCTTTCATAACAACGCCGATATATTTCGCTGCAGAGCCATAACCGGGGGTGTGGTCAGTTATCATCAAATCGTTGTCAATAGTTTTAGGGACACCCATGAATTTAATATTACTGTTATTGATTCTTGCGTAATCGGACAATTTACAGATTGTATCCATACTGTCATTGCCACCGATATAAAAGAACCACTCAATGCCTAACTCTTCAAGTATTTTAAATGTTTTTTCATATATCATACTATCCGAATCAATAGCGGGTAATTTATATCTGCACGATCCCAGATAAGCAGACGGAGTACGTTTAAGAAGTTCGATTTCAAGATTGGACGGGAATGATTTTGACAAATCAACGATATTTCTATTGAGTAGTCCCGGTATACCGTTACACATGCCATAGATATTATCTGCACCTCGCATCTGGCAGGCTTGAAAAACGCCTGCGAGGCTTGAATTTATAACAGAAGTAGGGCCGCCACTTTGCCCGACTATTGCATTTTTAGCCATAATAACACCGCTTTACTAAATTATATATTTTTATTATGCGCTTTTTTATTATGATAATCATAGTTTTTGCATTGTTGAGTTGTTTTTGATTGTATGATATAATAGTCAAAAAATTAAAAGCGGTGATACTATGAGCGTTAAAACCGATGTTTTTATTAAAGACCGGGCAGACCCATTTGTAACAAAGGGGAGTGATGGTTGGTATTATTTTACCGCATCTTATCCGATGTACGGCAAAAATGATACTGAAGGATATGACAGGATTATTCTTCGCAGGGCAAAGACAATTGACGGGTTAAAAGATGCACAAGAAAAAGTTATATGGGATGAAAAAGACTCTGTAACGGCTTACAGATTTATCTGGGCTCCCGAAATACACGAAATAAACGGCAAATGGTATGTTCTTTTTGCTGCAAGCGGCAGCGAAAATAATGTTTGGGATATAGATTGCCATATTATTATGTGTGATGGAAATTACCCGTATAATGATAAATGGATTGATAAAGGCAAATTCAAAGCCTGTGAAGGTGATGAATTTTCATTCCGTGGTTTTTCCCTTGATATGACACATTTTGAGTGTAAGGGTAAACACTATGTTGCATGGGCGCAAAACGGCGGTAATTCTAATGTTTACCTTGCTACAATTGACCCTGAAAAGCCTTGGAAAACCACCTGCAAAGCTATGCTTTTAACCAAACCGGAATATGACTGGGAAAGAGTTAATATACCCGTTAACGAAGGCCCTGCAGTGATGATACACAACGGCAGAATTTTTCTTGCTTTTTCTGCATCTGCAACTGGTCCCGAATACTGTATAGGTCTGATGTACGCGGATGAGAGCGCAGATCTTATGAATATTAATAATTGGACAAAACTGTCAGTGCCACTGCTTACATCAAAAGACCTGAAAGGTGAATACGGACCGGGTCATAATTCGTTTGTTAAAGACGAAAACGGCGAATGGGTATTTATATACCATTCAAGAGATGAAAAGTGTTTTAAGGGTGAATGCGGTTACGGCGACCAAGATCCCTTGTATGATCCTTGTCGAAGTGCGAGAAAACGTAAGGTTTTGTGGGATAAAAATGATTTTCCCATATTGAACGGATAATAAAATGCTACTGCATTTTTGTGCAGTAGCATTTACTTTATTATTCTAAAATCAAGTAACCGCAAACAGGTAGTGTGATTTCAGCTTTAACAGATGTGTTATCAACAACATTTCTGTATTCTTTATCAAGTGTTACTTTTCTTTCAGTATCAGAGAAGTTCATGACAAATATAAGATTTCCACGTTTTCTGATGCTTATACCGTTTTCTGCTTTAATATCGCTGTCCGGTGTTATGTTATAAACATCAATAAGTTTATTACAAAAATCTTCTGCAAAATCGCCCGGGTTTGCGAAAGCTACATAATAAGCTTTGCCGTTGCCGTAGGTGTTTTCAGTAACTGCAGGGGAGTCCGAATAAAAATCGCTTTTATATTCACCTAAGATTTTGGCACCTTGTGCGTGAAGAATATCACAGAAGTTTATGGCATCGTAAGTTTTGTCGCTAAAAGATACGGTGTTTTTCATTCCCACGGGGAGTGAATCGGTTTCTTCAACCCAAATACCGAAAACATCCTTTAATTTACCGCCGGGGAAACCACCTAGATAACATAGGTCATCTCTATCAACGATACCGGAAAGGTATGTAGCAACAAAACCGCCGCCGTTTTTTACATAACTTTCAATTCGCTCTAAAGTGCCGTCTTTGAGCATATAGAGGAAAGGTGCAATAACTATATCGTGCTTTGTGAAATCGTCTTCCATTGAGATTATGTCAACAGAAACGCCTTTTTTCCAGAAAGGTGCATACCATTTTGTGCATTCGTGGTAATAATCACGTTCTAAATTATTGTATCCGCAAAAATGTTTAACTGCCCAGCCGTTTTCCCAGTCACATATAACAGCAATTTTACTATCACATTTTTCACCGACAACACCACCGAGTTTTTCCAAAACTTCACCGAGATGCGAAACTTCTTTGAAAACTCTCGTGTTTTCGTGACCGCAATGGTCAACAACTGCACCATGGAACTTTTCGTGACCGCCACGACTCTTTCTCCATTGAAAATACTGTACACTGTCAGCACCGTGAGCAATCGCCTGAATTGATGACAGCTCCTGTCGATGAGGACGTGGGAGCTTGTTTACATCGTGCCAGTTAACAAGGGAGGGTGTGCTTTCCATCATAAAGAAAGGTTTACCACCGCCCATAGTGCGGAACGCATCGTGAACAAAAGCAGTGTCGACTGACTCATTTAAGTTGTTACCCTTGTCCCATGCCGGGTAGTTATCCCAGGAAACTAAATCAAGATGCTTTGCAAATTTCTGATAATCAATGCCGTCATACATCTTCATAAAGTTTGTGGTGATGGGGATATCGGGTGTTATTTCTCTTAGAGGTGCAATTTCATTTTCGAAGAATGAAATGTGGCTGTCTGTTACAAACCTTCTCCATGCGAGTTTCATTGCTGAAACGTGATTTTCACCACGGAATTTTGGGGAGTTTATCTGAGACCAGTCTGTAATCTGATGACTCCAAAAACCATTCCACCATTTGAAATTAAGTTCATCAAGGCTGTTGTGATATTCCTTTTTAAGCCATTCTCTGAAAGCTTCTTGGCAAAGGTCACAGTGACATTCACCGCAGTATTCATTGGAAATATGCCACATTTTAACAGCAGGGTGGTCTTTATATCTCTCGGCGAGTAAACGGTTAATATTACGGACCTTTTCTCTGTAAACAGGGGAAGTAAGGCAATGATTGTGACGTACACCGTATTCGTTGCGGATTCCGCTTTCTTCAACTCGCAAAACTTCGGGATATTTCTGAGCAAGCCAAACAGGTCTTGCGCCTGAAGGTGTAGCCAAGATAACATCTTTACCATTTGCGTGAAGCTTATCAAGAAGTTTGTCAAGCCATTCGAAATTATAAACACCTTCTTCGGGTTCAAGCATTGCCCAAGAAAAAATACCGACAGTAGCACTGTTTACGTGTGCTAAATTCATAAGTCTCATATCTTCATCCCAGATTTCAGGAGTATCTATCCATTGATCCGGATTGTAGTCACCGCCGTGAATTATGTGGTCAAAAATAGAGTCTTTCATAAATACCTCATACCAATTTCATAAACATTTCAAGTATTCTCTTTGTGCAAAGTTCAAGGTCTGCACGCGTAATTTCGCCGTTTTCTAAACCTACCTTAAGGTCTTCGGGGTAACCGCAGTGCATCTTCATATCGTTACCTGCTTTAACCTCTTTTACAGGGTCATTTTTAACGCCCCAGTCGGTGACTACCATGCCTTTGTAGCCCCATTCATCACGAAGAATACCTGTAAGAAGTTCAAAACTTTCGGATGTATGTTGACCATTAATAAGGTTATATGATGACATAACTGTCCAGGGGTCACCTTCTTTAACAGTGATTTCAAAACCTTTGAGGTAAATTTCACGGAGTGCTCTTTCTGATATTCTTGAATCACTTCCGAAACGGTTTGCTTCCTTGTTGTTGCAAGCAAAGTGTTTTATTGAAACCGCAACCTTTTGTGATTGTACACCTCTTGTAACTGCGGTAGCCATTTTTCCTGCTATAACCGGGTCTTCGGAGTAATATTCAAAGTTTCTGCCACAAAGAGGATCGCGATGAATGTTAAGCGCAGGTGAGAGCCAGACACCAAGATTGTTTTCTCTTATTTCAGCACCACCGCCTTTACCAACTTCGTAAGCAATTTCTGGGTTCCAGGAGCAAGCGAGAAGTGTGGCACATGGCCAAGCGGTTGTGGGGATACCTGTTTCAACATCAAGTCTTAAACCGGCAGGGCCGTCTGCAGTTGGTACGGCAGGAATCGCAAGTCTTTCGATACCACCGAAGCAACCTGTGTTGCAAACACCTGTGGGAGCCTGACCGCCTACAATGTACATAAGTTCATCAAGAGTGAACTGTGCAACGAATTCATCTAATGTAATATCTTCATTAACTTTATCAAATTTTACAAGTTCATCGGGGGCTTTTGCGCCTGTGGGTTCGTTTATGCCGTAAAGGTAGTTCTCTTCACCGGTGGGGAGTTCTTCGTAACTGCCGTCTGCGAGCATACGTTTTTTTAGTTTAAAGGGTTTGCACCAATCGGAAAGTTGCTCTGTGACGGTATCTTCTGCTACTTCATACTCAAAGCTGAGCTTTTCAACATCTCTTACGGATGTGCCGAGATAAAAATTATATGTACCTTCTTCCAGAACATAAGCTGATTTCTGAATTTTTCCAAGGTCATCAAAACTAGCCATATCATTAACTGCGAAACTTAAAACAACAGTTTCACTTTCGCCGGGAGCGAGAAGTTTTGTTTTTTTGAAAGCAGCAAGCTCTTTTGCGGGTTTACCGAGTTTTCCCTGGGGTGCACTGTAATAAAGTTGGATTATTTCTTTACCTGCAACATCACCTGTGTTTTTGACGTTAGCAACGGCAACAATTTTACCTTCGCTTTCACAACAAACTTTTCCGGACATTTCAAAACTTGTGTAAGAAAGACCGAAACCGAAGGGAAAACGTACATAATCCTTTGCGCCGGGGATAGTTTCAAAATATCGGTAACCTACATAAATATCATCGGAATAATCGACGTGGTCAAAGCATTCCCAAAAATCGTCTTTGCAAGGGTAGTAGTCGTATGATTTTGCGATTGTATCAACAAGTTTACCTGACGGAGTAATGTCACCGCAAAGTAAATCTGCAATAGCGGTACCGCCTTCCATACCGCCTTGCCAACCGAATAAAATACCTTGAACATTGTCGTTTTCTGCAAAGTATTCGCAGTCGATAGTAGCACCTGAGTTGATTACGATAACAACCTTTTTAAAAAGTTTACTTGCTTTATCAATAAGGTCTTTTTCAAGGTCTGAAAGGTAGTAGTCACCGCCCCGGGGTCTGCGGTCAACACCCTCAGCAGAAAAACGGCTCAAAGTGATAATAGCGGTATCAGCCCATTCGGATGCTGATTTTATAAGTTCATCGGGAACTTTTGCTTCCGTAACGTGCATTTTTGCAAATGTATCGTAGGTCATATCATCACGCTTGGTGCAAAATTCCATAGCATTAACTACATACCAGATAGCGTTAATCTGGTCTTGTGTCAAAACATTGACGCTCTCTTTTTCAACGTAATCTTTGTAAAAATCAACAAGGGGCATAAAAATCTGAACTTTGCCGTCCTGTTCTTTTGTCTTGAATCCCTCAAAAATATTGCGGATGTATGGGCAGTTAACATCACCGCTGCCGCCACCGCCTTTTATGTATTCAATTGTAGCTTTGCCAAAAAGTGCAATCTTTTCACCTTTTTTTAGGGGTAAAGCATTGTTTTCGTTCTTTAAAAGCACCATACCCTCTGTTGCTGCTTCTTTTGAAAGAGCGATATGTCGGGGTGAGGCGGTAACACATCTGCCGTCCTCACCTAAGGGTATACAGGGTTGGTATCTGAATCTTGCATATTTGTCCATATTTTTGCCACCTGACATTATAAATTTAGTTGGGAATATTATATATCTTTAACTAAATAACTTCAAGTATTAGAAATTACATAAAAATGTAAGATTATTTGTTGAATATCAATTATTTTTATGATAAATTATAATAAATTTAAAGTTCGATGAGTAGGGAAGTAATTTTTTTATGTCTAAACTTGCAAGTAAAAAAGATATTAGCTTTTTAACATTACTTTGTGCTGCGGTTTATTTTGTGAGCTATGTTTCAAGAATAAACTTGGGTGCAGTTCTTGTTGAAGTTGTGAACAGTGGTTTTGCAGATAAAAAAATAGCCGCACTGGCTCTTACTGTGTGTTCCGTTACATATGGAGCAGGACAACTTATAAGCGGTTATTTGGGTGATAAATTCAAACCACAGAACATTATTTTTATAGGCTTTTTCATTACTGCAGCAATGAATATCTTCGTGGGAACATTAAGCCAAGGCGCTCTTTTAGTCGGTATCTGGGCAGTTAACGGTTTTGCACAGGCTCTTATGTGGCCGCCACTTGTTAAAATACTCTCATCAAGGCTTGATGATGAAGCATATAAAAAGGCGTGTGTAAAGGTGAGTTGGGGTAGTTCTTTCGGTACTATTGCCGTTTATCTTTTATCACCTGTTGTAATAAAGCTTTTCACTGTTAAAACGGTGTTTATTATAAGCGGTGCGCTTGCAGTTGTTATGGCGTTTATATGGAAGTTTATTTTTGAAAGATATAAACCATTTAACTCTGTTGAAAAGACAGAAGTTAAAGTAAAAGTTTCTGAAACGAAAGAGGAAACACCGAATTTCAATGCATTTGCAATAACATTATTGCTTTCTATAATGCTTGCAATTGTTCTTCAGGGTGCTTTAAGAGACGGTGTAACAAACTGGACCCCATCATATATTTCAGATATGTTCAAACTCGACAGTTCTGTTTCTATTCTCACCGGTGTGATTTTACCCATATTCAGCGTTATCAGTTTTACAGTAACTTCCTTTATAAACAGAAAACTAATAAAAAATGAGATTCTCTGTTCAGCGGCAGTTTTCTCCGTTGGTGCGCTTTCTGCGCTTTTGCTTGTGCTAATCGGCGATAAGAGTGTTATTATTTCACTTCTTTTGTTAGCGCTTCTTGTTGGATGTATGCACGGTGTAAACCTTATACTTGTTTGTATGATTCCTGCACACTTTTCAAAATACGGCAAAGTTTCATTCGTTTCGGGTCTTATAAATTCCTCAACATATGTGGGTGCCGCTATTTCTACATATGGTATTGCAGTTTTTACGGATGCTTTTGGTTGGATGAAAACAATTGCTCTTTGGTCTGTAATTGCCTTTGCAGGTGCGTTAATTTGCTTTTTGCTCGGCAAAAAATGGACTAAATTCAAAACAATTGAATAATTAAAACCAAAAAACATCGTCCGTTATGGGCGGTGTTTTTTGCAAATTGACACAAAAATTACACATCGATATAATAAAAT
The DNA here is from genome assembly GCA_045578985.1 of Acutalibacteraceae bacterium. Lineage (GTDB taxonomy): Bacteria > Bacillota > Clostridia > Oscillospirales > Acutalibacteraceae > DTU089. Next base: position 10,766 of record JAZNLH010000039.1, read on the forward strand.
TGAAACCGAAAAGGGGACTTCAAGTGTATTGGTCTTGCTATTTCTTCTCAGGTTTTAGAACTCCACAATTTTTTATATGGTTGCAAAAATGTAAAAATGGCGTTGAATTTTGGTTTTTCGTTTGACTTTGTCAAAAGTTTAACTTGACATAATGTTGCATTTTCTTTATTATATAGTGGAACATTTATGTAATTAATTTTATGTTTAAAAAGTGAGAAGGAAGTGTTTTAATGAATCCTCAGTACGAAGCATTGTTTACTCCTTGGAAAATCGGTAATGTTGAAATCAAAAACCGTATCGTTATGTGCCCTATGGGTGGTACATCTCTTTTTGGTTGGTTTGAACTTGGCGGTTGCCATTTTGACAAGGAAGCAGCTAAGCTTTTCCTTGAAAGAGCTAATAACAATGTTGGTCTTATCATCCCCGGTATTGCTCCGTTGCGCGATACATTCTGGGGCAAATGGCTTTGGCAGAATCCCAAAATGTTCGAAGATCTTAAAGAATTTATGGATGAAATCCATAAAACAGGTGCAAAATTATTTATTCAGCTTACAGCAGGTATGGGTCGTTCATGGGCTATTACAGAGCTTATAGCACCGCTTCATAAAAATAAATTTACTCGTGCACTTATTAAGCCCGTCATTGACACATCACACGAATTGGCTTCTCCCAGTCCTCAGAAGTCACGTTGGGCTCACGATATTGAGTGCCCCGAAATGACTGTTGAACAGATTCACGAAATTATTGAAGCATTCGCTAAGACCGCAAAACTTTGCCGCGATGCAGGTGTTGACGGTGTTGAAGTTCACGCTGTTCACGAAGGTTATCTTCTTGACCAGTTTGCTATTGAATATTTCAATAAGCGTACCGATGAATATGGCGGAAGTTTTGAAAACAGATACCGTTTTGCAGTTGATGTTGTTAAAGCTATTAAAGCAGCTTGCGGTGACGATTATCCGGTTTCTCTTCGTTACTCTGTTGAGTCCAAAATGAAAGATTTCTGCTATGGTGCAATGCCCGGTGAAGAATATACAGAAGTAGGCCGTGCAATGCCCGAATCTGAAAAGGCAGCAAAATACCTTCAGGATGCAGGTTACGATATGCTTAATGCAGATAACGGCACATACGACTCTTGGTACTGGGCACATCCGCCTATGTATATGCCTCAGAACTGTAACCTCGACGACGTTGCACATATTAAGAAATTCGTTGATATTCCTGTTGTTTGTGCAGGTCGTATGGAACCTGATGCAGGTGCTAAGGCTGTTGCTGATGGTAAAATCGATGGTGTTGGTGTTGCTCGTCAGTTCCTTGTTGACCCCGAATGGATTACTAAACTCATTGAAGACAGAGTAGAAGATATTAAACCTTGTATCTGCTGTCACGCAGGTTGTTTCAATTTCTCTTCTTCAAAGGGTCACGCTAATACTCAGGACCTTAAAGATACAATGGGTCTTTCTCGTTGTGCTCTTAACCCCAAAACAATGCAGTCCAAGAAATATAAAATCGTACCTGCTAAGAAAAGCAAGAAAATTGCTGTTATCGGTGGCGGTATCGGTGGCATGGAAGCTGCTATTGTTTGTGCACAGCGTGGTCATAAGGTTGATCTTTATGAAAAGAGCGACAAACTCGGTGGCGTATTTATTGCAGCGGCTGCTCCTTCATATAAAGAAAAAGACCGTGACCTTATTGCTTGGTATAACCGTGAAATTCAGAAGTATGATGCTATTACAGTACATATGAATTCTGAGATTAAAGATATCGCTTCACTTGGTGCTGATGAAGTTATCGTAGCAACAGGCTCCGTTGCCAATAAGATTCCTGTTAAGGGAGCAGAGAAGGCAATTGAAGCAGTTGACTTCCTTCTTGGTAACAAAACAGTAGGCGACAACGTTGTTGTTGTCGGCGGTGGTCTTACCGGTTGCGAAATCGCTTATGAACTTTATCTCCAGGGTAAAAATCCGACAATTGTTGAAATGCAGGATGACCTTATTACTACTCCCGGTGTAGCTCTTGCTAACACAAGCTTCCTTCGCGACTTCTTCAAGACAAACAAGGTTCCTGTTTACCTTGAAACAAAAACAACAGAAATCCGTGATGACGGCGTAACAATCGCAACTAAAGACGGCAAAACACAGGATATTCCTGCTGACAGTGTTATTCTTTCAGTTGGTTACAAACCTGCTCCTGTTGCAGAGAAGTCCAAACACGTTCACATCGTTGGTGATGCTTTCAAAGTCGGCAACCTTCGTACTGTTATCTGGCAGGCTTGGGACGTTGCAATGAAACTGTAATTCATTGTATATTTCAAACGTTCATTAAAAAATACATAAAAACAAGAACTACAAGTTTACCGTTTTGGTTGAACTTGTAGTTCTTTTATGTTTATTGTTTTTTCGTTAAATATTATTTATCAACGGAATCAAGATATTTAACAACGTATTCCTGTAAAAGAGTTTCGGCATACGCCATATTTTCGGGGTCTGAATCTAAGCCGTGACCCGAGTTGGGATAAGCATTTAAAACGTGTTCAATTCCGTATTCAGTCAATTTTGCATCTAAATCAACAGCATTTCTGTAAGGAACTATATCATCAACCATACCGTGATTTATTACCGTTGGAACTGTGTTTTCGTTTACATAATATATGGGTGAAACGAATTTCAGCGCTTCTTTTGCCTCAGCTCTTGTAGCGTATGTATGCTTATAGCCACATGCCCAACCGAGAATCTGAGCAACAGTTTCCTCGTCACCAATACCGTTATTTTTCTGTAAATCTTCGTTGTAGTAATAATATTCATCGGCTAAATCGGTAGGACCGCAATCGCTGACTACTGCCGCAGGGGGGATTGCCGAGGAATCTGCTCTGGAATAGGCATAAAGAAGTGCAAGATGTCCTCCTGCAGAGCCACCCGTAGAAAGGAAACCGGAAATTTCAACGCCGTGGGAATCGGCAATAGTTTTTACGTGAGCAACTGCCTGCTCGATATCGTCCATAATGTCATTCAAGTCAACCTCGTCACAAATATAGCGGTAGTTGACCGCAACACCTGCGTAGCCCTTGGCGGCAAAATCTTCAAGCATTCCTCTGTAGCATTCCTTGCTGCCGCCTATCCACGCTCCGCCGTGAATCATAAGAACCATGCCCACAACCTTTTTATCCTTGGGTATATACAAATCAAGTGTATGTCTTTCGTGACTACCGTATTTTGTGTTGAAGTAAACGTAGTTATCTTCTGCGGAAACACTGTAAGCGTATTCCAAATCCCAATCATCCATATTTCCGTCACCGTTAAAATCGCAAGAGTATAAAGGTCCCTTACCTACCAAATAATTGTTTGTAATCGTTTCTTTTATTTTTTCAGTATCAGAATCAGTGCATATTCCGTCACCGTCAAAGTCACCGGGTAAATATATGGGAACGGAGTATTGGTCAAAATACATTCTGTAAACGAGCCATACATCAAGAACGTCTACAACCCAGTCACCGTTAATATCTCCACGCAAAAAGGCAATTCTGTCGGGAATATCGTCAACGGTATTTTCGTCGCTTAATGCAACGTTAACAAAAATCTGGTAATCGTGTTCATCGACTAAAGTATCATCATTAACGTCCCCGAGGCTTGCTATTGAATAGCCTGTATCGGATGTATATTTAGCAACTGCATATAATTCTCTGCCCGAAATACAGGGGAGTGTATTAACAACGTTACCTTTTTGACCCCAGGTTTGAACTGTATTGGCGGCTTGCAATAAATATGCAACCTCTCCGCTGTAAAACTGACTTGCTTCTTTTGCTGTTGTAACATTGGCAGCGTCCGAAGTGGTCGAATTTCTTCCTGCACCTATACCGTTTTGTGTAGAACTACCTGCCGTGGCACAACCGCTTATGTAAAAGCAGTTTGAAACAGTATCGTTGTTTGCTCCGCATATGGCACCAATGTAATAGGCAGGATTAAAAGAACTGCTAGAAGTACCTGTGATTTTACCGACGTTATAACAGTTTGAAATTGTACCGGTATTGTTACCTGCTATACCGCCTGTATAACGGGAACAATTCACCGCGCTGTTTGAATAACAGTTTGTTATTGTGCCTTCGTTTTGCCCTGCAATATTGCCTGTATATCTTCCACCGGCAAAATAGGAGTTGATAACACCCACGTTTTTGATAGTACCGGTGCCATTATATCCGAACAAACCTATATATTTGTCGGATGTGCTTGAATATAAGCCGTTTACAGTGTATCCCTTGCCGTCAAAAGACCCTGTGAATTCTTCACCTTTATAAGTACCTATTACACTTGTTTCACCGCTTGCAATGGGTGTCCAGGAACGGAATGAACCGCTTTGAAGATTACCGCCACCGTCAATAACACCATTATTAACAATAATATCAGCAGAAAGTTCTGCTTTAGCATCGGTTGTTCCGTTGTTTACAAGGTTTGCAAACCAATAAAGTTTACCCGCATTTGATATATTGTATGTACCGTTTGCGTTAAGCCTTGCAGGTTGATAATGGCTTGAATTAGCTGAACAAAAACCGTTGGAGTAAGTGCCGGTGCAACCGCTTTCTTTACAATTATCCTTAGCGGCTACAAGGCTCGGACGTGTGCTCCAATAATAATCGGGGCCTATTTCACGGGCAAGCCATGACCTCGTTACCTTAACAAAATAGAAATCGGGGGATTTCTGGTATCCGTAAGTTCCTGTTGACTGGTCGTAACCAAAAACCGTTATAAGTTTTGCGTTACCGCACAGACTTTCCTCAAAATATGCCGTGCAGGTTGCAACATCATCGTAATGAGCGTAGCCCTCTGCATTAACATATTCATTTCTGCCGCGTTCGGCAAGTTGTTCTTCCAATAATCCGAGGTCATAGGGACAAGTTTTAGGACTCATTGTCCAACCGGGAGTGCAATAATCGTTTATGCAAACATAGGTAGGCGGAAAAACTGTTGTGCAACTGCCGAGTGAGGATGATATTGATACAATGTGAGAGAATATTTTGCTTTTCTCAACACCTGCATCATAAAACATCTTACAGGTAAACTCTATATAATCGGCAAGAACTCCGTATAGTAACTCTCTTTTTAGCTCGTCAACACCCATCATACGCTCATCAGCCTCTTTTTTAAGAGAAGCCTCGTCATAACCCATATTATAAAGTGCATGCATACCGTACTGGGCTTTTTCAAATTCCTGCAAAGAGGCATAAGTTTCATTTGTATAATCGGGAATCTGTGTTTCCCAACCTGTATTTATACCTGCCAGAAGGTAGCCTTTACCCTCTGATTTAAGACGGCTGTAATTTTCCATCAAAGGCTTAATGAATCCTTCGGTTACCTGTTTTTCATACCAATTAAGGTATTTTTCGGAATTGTAGCAGGGGAAACCGCCGGGTGTTGCAAAGGGAACGCCACTCCAGTTACAATGCCATCTGGGGAGCATACCATAACTTTGACCGCCCCATTCCTCGCCTTCAGCAGGGAATGCTATCCATTCGCACATTTCCGGATCATCATAAAACTTACTGCCGTTTTCGTCGGTAGTTGCACCATTACCGAAATCCTGCGAATAGTTAGTGCAATCATCCATCTGGAAAAATACGGGGACATTATATTTTTCTGCAAGAGCAAATACCGAATTAACTTCCGCATTCATTTGTTCTATGGACTGCGTAATACACATAGGACCAACTACACCGAATGCGTACATCCTGTCCGAAGTGGGGTCGATTTCTCCGTGGAGAGAAACCATTTCCGAAACGTAAGGCTCCAAATTACTGTAAAAAATATTTGTAACCATAAAAACAACGTACTGTACACCGTCATCAGCTTCAACAGTCAAAGTACCGTCTGAGTTATATGAAACAATATTCTCAGATGAAAGTACTTGGACAGCTGTATTATCTTCTGCATAAGCCGGAAAGATACAGCAAGAGAGACAGATGACTAAAGACAGTATTATACTAATAATTTTCACGACATCACCCTATTTTACTCTTAATTTTTAAAAGTATACCACAAAGTATTAATAAATACAAGAAAAAAGGGGAATGGATCATGATGAGTAGTTAATGCCGTAATTATCGGTACTGTTTTTGAGAAGAACTAATTAATCTTCAGTCTATTCTATTACGTAAACAAAATTGCTTCAATTAATACCTTACAAAATTAATTAAATTGTTGTTTTTTGTTTTTTGGTGTGTTATATTTATCTTGTTGTATTTTGATTTTGGAGATGTTTTTATGGATTTCAAAAAAGATTTAGTCGAAAACATTTTACCTTTCTGGCTCAAAAATTCTATTGATTATGAAAATGGTGGTATTTACACTTGTGTTGATCGCGAGGGTAATATTTACGGCACAGATAAAAGTGTTTGGTTTCAAGGTAGAGCACTTTGGGTGTTTTCAAAGGCATATAATTTAATTGAAAAGAATGATGCGTATCTTAAGGCTGCAAAGAATATTTATTCTTTCCTTCCTAAATGTACCGATACAGACGGCAGAATGTATTTTACCGTAACTGCCGATGGCAGAGAATTGCAGAAAAGAAGATATTATTTCTCAGAAACATTTGCTGCTATCGGTTGTGCGGAACTGTATAAGGCAACAGGTGATGATGAAGTTCTTGCTTCAGCTGAAAAATACTTTAATGTCGCATACGAGTGCTTCACAGGTGTTAGAAAAAATCAGCCTAAAATCAATCCTGATAATATTGACTCAAAGGCTCTTTCACCTGTTATGATAATGCTTGCTACAACCCAGGTTATGCGTAGCATTGACGGGCTTTGGGATAAATATAATGTTATAGCTCAGGAATGTCTTAAAGAGATACTCGGCGGTGGTTACCTTACAGAAAGAGCATTGCTTGAAAGCGTAACAAAAGCCGGAGAGTTTGTTGACAGTCCCAATGGCAGAATTGTTAATCCCGGTCACTCTCTTGAGGCTGCATGGTTCATTATGGCAGAGGGAATTATGACAAATAATGATGAAGCTGTTAACGCTGCTAAAAATATCATAGATATCACATTACCTTTAGGTATTGATAAGAAATATGGTGGTATTATTGCGTTTACCGACATCGATGGTAAACCTCCCGTTCAACTTGAATGGGATATGAAGCTTTGGTGGCCTCAGTGTGAAGCGATGATTGCGTTGCGTCTTGCATATCTTAAACTCAAAGACGAAAAATATAACGAAACTTACAATAAATTAAAAGATTATACAGAAAAATACTTTGTTGATGATGAATGTGGGGAATGGTACGGTTATCTTCATTACGATAACACACCGTCAACAACTCTTAAAGGTAATATCTTCAAAGGTCCTTTCCATATACCGAGATTCTATATGATTATGGCAACTATGGACGAAACCGGTGATATTATTTCATTCATGAAATAAACGGAGTAAATATGGATATAAAATTACAGACTTATTCTGATATGGATGGTTTGATTTCCGCTGAATATATTCAGTTGAACTCTTACCATTGGGAAAGTTCGGAGCCGTACCGCCCCGATACATATTTTAAACTCGGAATTGTTAATAGGGATATCGTTGTATTTCTTAAATGTTACGAATCTTCACCGAGAGCGGTTTTTGAAAACAGAGATGACCCCGTGTATAGAGATAGTTGTCTGGAGTTCTTTGTTAAGCCGCTTTCATTTAAAGATGAATATATAAATGTTGAATGTAACAGTAAAGGCGTTTTCCTTTGTGAATTCGGAAAAGGGAAGTACGATAGACGCTTTGTGAGCGAATTTGCGGCACTTTCACCCGTGGTTCAACCTTTTTATGATAATGACGAAAAAGGCGAGTATTGGGGCGTAAAAGTTACATTAACAAAAGAATTTATTTCTGAATTATATTGTGTTGCTGAATGTGAAATGGTCTTTGATGAAGTCAGAGCCAACTTTTATAAATGTGGTGATGATTGTGAAACACAACATTATCTGGCTTTTTCGCCAGTAACAACTTTACCGCCGGGATTTCATAACCCGGAATGTTTTGCGATTTTTAAAAAGGAGATTTAAAAATGAGTGTAGTTGAAGTGAACGTTGCTGAAATTATTGAAGCTTTCCCTAAATACGGTGAAGTTTTAGGTTATAAACCCGTGACAGATGGGCATATAAATGATACGTACATAGTTGAATATCGTAAAGAAGATGGTGTAAAAGTACGTTATCTTTTACAGAGAATCAATACTAATGTATTTAAAATGCCTGTTGAACTTATGGAAAATGTAATGGGGATTACTGCGTTTTTGCGTAAAAAGATTGAAGCTGCAGGCGGTGATCCTATGCGTGAAACTCTTACGGTTTATCCTGCAAAAGACGGAAAAAACTATTATATGGCATCTGACGGCGGTTGTTGGAGGATGTATAACTTTGTAGAGGATACTTATTCTATAAATGAACTTACTTCTCCTGAAGATTTTAAGAGTGCAGCTCTCAGTTTTGGTAATTTCCAAAATCTTCTTGCTGATTATCCCATAGAAACTCTTTATGATACAATTCCTAATTTCCACAACACTCCTTCAAGATTTAAAGATTTTCTTATTGCGCTTGAAACTAACGCATCCGGCAGAAAAGATATGGCTCGTCCTGAAATCGATTTCGTTTTAGAACGTGAAAAAGACTGCTCAGTATTAACGGATTTACTTGACAGCGGTGAACTTCCCGTCAGAGTAACCCACAATGACACAAAACTTAACAACGTTCTTTTTGATAAAGCAACTAATAAAGGTATATGTGTTGTCGACCTTGATACTGTTATGCCCGGTTCGTCTTTGTACGATTTTGGTGACAGTATCCGTTTTGGTGCAAATACTGCCGCAGAAGATGAAAAAGATTTATCTAAGGTATCTTTGAGCCTTGAATATTTTAAAGCATATGTAGAGGGTTACCTTGAAGCAGCAGGGAAGAGCCTTACAGAAAATGAGATTAAATATTTGCCTTTTGCTGCTAAACTTCTTACACTTGAATGCGGTATAAGATTTTTGGGCGACTTCATAAACGGTGACGTTTATTTTAAAACAGAATATCCAGAACATAACCTTATAAGAGCACGTACACAGTTTAAACTTGTAGAGGATATAGAGGCTAAATATGGCGATATGATGCAGATTGTTGAGGATGCCCGCAAGGCGATTTTATAACATAAAAACTTTTTTCAAAAAAAATAAAAAAAATTGAAAAAAAGTGTTGACAAATCTGTTTCAATAGTGTATAGTATCTATCGTTGTCAGTAAACAAAACGCCACGACAACGAAGCACGGGAGCATAGCTCAGCTGGGAGAGCATCTGCCTTACAAGCAGAGGGTCATAGGTTCGAGCCCTATTGTTCCCACCACCAGGTGGCCCGGTAGTTCAGTTGGTTAGAACGCTAGCCTGTCACGCTAGAGGTCGACGGTTCGAGCCCGTTCCGGGTCGCCACCTTTTTTTGCCTCTGTAGCTCAGTTGGTAGAGCAGAGGACTGAAAATCCTCGTGTCGTTGGTTCGATTCCGACCGGAGGCACCATGGATGAGTCGTCCTCACGGCTCATTCATTTTTTATGCGGATGTAGCTCATCTGGTAGAGCGCCACCTTGCCAAGGTGGAGGTAGCGAGTTCGAGCCTCGTCATCCGCTCCATTTTTTTATACGGCGACATAGCCAAGTGGTAAGGCGTGGGTCTGCAACACCCTGATTCATCGGTTCAAATCCGATTGTCGCCTCCAAAAAATTAAGGACTTCTTTGAAGTCCTTAATTTTTTTATCCATTGCGAAAGCAATGGCATATCATCAACGATAGCA
>JAZNLH010000040.1:0-68275 GCA_045578985.1 Acutalibacteraceae bacterium
ACTAAATATCAAACCCGCTTACCGATTTATTTTCGGTAAGCGGGTGACAGCTTTTATAAGTTATTCTATTTATTAGCCAAAATATCTCTTAAGAAGACCTTCGAATGCTTTGCCGTGTCTTGCTTCGTCGCGTGCCATTTCATGCACAGTATCATGGATAGCGTCAAGATTCTGTTCTTTAGCCATCTTAGCAAGCTCGAATTTACCGAGTGTTGCACCGTTTTCAGCTTCAACTCTCATTTCAAGGTTTTTCTTTGTAGAATCTGTTACAAGTTCGCCGAGAAGTTCAGCAAATTTTGCTGCGTGCTCTGCTTCTTCATAAGCAGCTTTTTCCCAGTAAAGACCAATTTCGGGATAACCTTCTCTGTGAGCAACTCTTGCCATTGCAAGGTACATACCAACTTCTGTGCACTCGCCCTGGAAGTTTGCACGAAGACCTTCAATGATTTCTTCGCTAACGCCCTTAGCAACGCCGAGTACGTGCTCTGCTGCCCAAGTCATTTCTTCATCTTTAACTTCTACAAATTTTTCAGCGGGAGCTTTGCAAAGAGGACAAGCTTCGGGTGGATTTTCGCCTTCAACTATCTGACCGCATACTAAACATTTCCATTTTTTCATAACATTTAACTCCTTCAAATATAATTTAATTTCAATTACTTTTTATATTATCGCGGCAGTTTTTGCAAACGCCGTAATAAACTGTTTTTTGCGACTGTACTTCATAGCCCATATCCGATAAAGCTGATGGTATTTCTGATTCACAAAAAATATCAGTAATGTTGTGACATTTTTTGCAAAGGAAATGGATATGATCCGTTAAATTACCTTCATAATGAACTTTAGTGTCGCTGCTTTCAACTACGGTTATAAAGCCTTCGTCCTTAAGTTGACCTAAATTTCTGTAAACTGTGCCGAGACTGATATTGGGTATGTCTTCTCGCACCCTTTCAAAAATCATATCCGCTGTGGGATGGTCATAAGAGGCTCTTAAAACTTCGAGCACCGCATCGCGTTGCCGTGAACTTCTCATCTGATCACCTCATTGCGTTCATTAAATTTTTATTAAGTAGTAATAATTATCATTACTGTAATTAATATAACAGACCATCAACCATTTGTCAACACTTTTTTATATTTTTTTTAAAATTTTTTCTAACTCAATATATTCTGTTAATTCTTCTGACAAATTGCGATAATACTCCGCTGTTTCCTTGTTTAAAAGCAGGTATTTTCCTATCCTTCTGACAGTTTTATCAAAACGTCTCGTTATTATATATTCCCCATTCAAAAGCGGACAATCAGCGCGTTTGTCGAACTCGGTTTCTATGTATTCAATGCCATCGTTATATTTTATTATCGGAAACAGCGGATATATTCTGCAGGCAAGCGGTCTTTTATTCCTATCGCATTTTCCGTCACATACAGCAACTTTATATCCTTTTTCATTTACAATTATTTTCATATCCGTATCTATTAGATTTTCCTCTCCGGGAAACAAAAGCATACCTGTTTTTTCGTCACCCTTACAACATTTACCACCACAGATTTTTCCACAGTCAAATTCAAGCGGTGTTATATTTCGTAATAAAGAATAACAGGTTTCTAATAAAACTTCTTTTTTCATAAAAAATACCTCAGTGTTTAAATTATTAAAAGTAGGTTAAAATATTTTTTAGATAGGTAAAAACCTATCATAAAAAAGGAGGTAACGATAATGAACGATAAGAAAAACAGCAACATCGGTTGTACAGTTGAAAGCTGTAAATACCATTGCAAAGATGCAAACTACTGCTCATTAAACGCAATTGAGGTAGGCGCATGCAACTGTGACCCTAAATCAGTTGACGGTACTTGCTGCCAATCATTTGAAGCAAGTGCATATTAATTAAGGAAATCCGTCCGATAGCCAGGTTTATCGGACGGATTTGTCTTTCTGTACTCGCTTATATTTTTGGACAATCCGTAACGAGATTATCTGTATTTTTAAAATTAACCCATCTATGGTCTGCGGGTCTGCCCTTGTACACGTTATCACGCATAAGTATATTGGCAGAGTTAATTACATTTAATGCATAAGTATTGTTTATAATAAACAAGTTGTTTTCAATAAGAATGTTTCTGTGAACAGGCCCTGCATATTTTTTATTCTCGGGTTTAATAAGAATTGCATTTTCTTCACAGTTCATAAACGCATTACCGCGTATTATAACATCACTAACTGCGCCGCTTTCATACCAACTTGAAGCATCATCTGAAATAAGTATGCCACTCATACCGGTATTCAGGAACTTGTTGTTTTCAATTCTCACTTTACCGCGAGTTGTAACCAACACACCACGTGTAACAATTCTGTTTATAGTATTGCCCGAAAACTCAAAATCAGGACAAGCCGATATATTTTCAATAACACCGCCCACACCTATTGGCGGGTCATAGGTAGCAAGAACCAGATCATAATAGTATTCATCACGAAGTGTAGCATGTAAAATTTTAGTTCTTCCGATTTCTAAAAGTGTTTTCGGATCCACAAATGCAATAGTGTCCCCTTCTCTTATGCACTCAAAGCCATAACTTTGAGGATGAGGGAACTTCACGGTAATTTTATCCTTGTTAGCTTTAACTATTTTAAAATGAAATCCGTGAACGTTACAAGCATCGTCGCCCGCTGCATCAAAATTGGAATCAACAACCTTAATTCTTCCTCGGCACATACTGAATTGTAAAAAATCAGCAACTGAACAAAAATCCACTTCCGCATTGGAATTAGGTGAAAAATCCACATTATTCAATGTTATGTTTTCGCTATTCTGAGCTATAAACCCAAGGGAATTATTGTATCTTTGTCTGACATTCTCTATAACGATATCCTTTGAAGAATCAATAACAATTCCGACCTCTTTACGCACACACGGAAACATATAAAAAACCTGACCGACCTCATAGTCCTTAGGCGTTATAAACCTGATATTAAAAACCCTGTCTGCAATTTGTTTTATTGATGTAGCACCTGCAAATGGGTGACTGTCGTTGCGCTTAATATGGTTATAGTTCGACGGTCTGGCAGTAGCCATCCACCAACCTCTGTTTTTATATTCCGTAAAGCCCAACTTATAATCCGTCCCATACCAATAAAACTCTCCGTTTTCTTCCACATATTTGCTGGTTTCATCAATTTTAACCGTTACATAAAATGATGATGCTTTAATAACAGTAATTTTATGCACATTGGGAAGAACCGTTTGAATATTCAGATTCTTGATTTTAATTTTTTCACAGTTTTTAATAAGGATATTAGTCATCACGCCATCCATTATAAAATTAGAATCGCAACAATCTATTTCCATATCCTTTACATTTTCAATTACAATTGCTGTTCGGTGAACATTTTTCTGTTCTTCTTTAGAATATTCTTCCGCGGCAATAGTATTAGATATATGCATTTCACGCACATCAGCATTTTTACTGCAAAAAACATAATTCCCTTTAACAAGAGTAAGTGTTTTATGTATTGCCGTCTGTGCGGTTGTATTAAAAAGGTTTCTGAACCCTATAGTAGCTTCAATATCAGGCTTCAGACTGAAAGATTCAGGGTATATTACCAACTTTTTTCACCACCAAAAAAGATTACAAAAATATAATACAATACGCAGGTCAAAAAAGCAACACAGGGTCTTTTAAAATTTTTGGAAAAGAACAAGAAAAGACCACCGCTTTTTGCGATGGTCTTTTCTTGAACTTAGAAAGCTATTAACTTCCTGCGTATCGTATTGGCATCTTTATAATAACCCCTTGTTGTTGTATTGATGTTGCGCATTTATGAACAAACTGTGAACATTTCAATGCTTGGCACACTTTTTTTCCGAGCAAAAACCGTTTTTCGTCAACATTAACAAGCGTTTGTGTTGGTTTTTGTGCAGATTATCTTTCTTCAAAAAAAGAAATAAAAAAAGTTTAAACTTTAGTTGAAACATTTAAAATATTGTGTTAATCTATAACTATAATTCGTAGGAAAAATACTTCCTACGCATATGGAGGTATATTATGTCAAACATTCTTGATGCTTTCAAAGAAAAGCAAACTGAAGAAAGAGTTTACACCGGTGAAAAAATAAAAGTCGGCATTATCGGTTGTGGCTGGATTGCAGAAGCACATCTTAAAAGTTACCTTAAATGTGACGACGTTGAAGTTGTTGCATTTGCTGATATTGTTCCCGGTAAAGCTGAAGCATTCGCAAAGGCTAACGGCATTGACGTTGAAAAAGTAAACTTCTATTTAAGCGATAAAGAACTTATTGATAACGAAAAAGATCTTGATGCTGTTTCAATTTGTACATACAACCGTCAGCATGCTCCTTGTGCAATTTATGCACTTGACCATGGTGTTCACGTTCTTCTTGAAAAACCCATGTGCGTTACTCTTGAAGAAGCAATTGAAATCTGCAAAGCTGAAAAACGCAGCGGTAAAATCCTTTCAATCGGTTTCCAGCCTCGTTTTGACGAGAATATGAAAATGGTTAAAAAGATTTGCGAAAGTGGCGTGCTTGGCAAAATTTATTACATCCAGACCGGTGGCGGCAGAAGAATGGGTATCCCCACTCCTTTCGGCACATCCTTCATTCAGGAAGATACAGCCGGACTTGGTGCATTAGGCGATATCGGTTGTTATTCACTTGATATGGTTCTTAATGCTATCGGTTATCCGAAGCCCCTTACAGTTACAGGCTTTAAAGCAGGTCTTTTCGGCAAAAAGCCTGAATACCTTCAGAAACCCGAATATACAGAGGTTTTCGGTGTTGATGACTTCGCAGCCGCATACGTTCGTCTTGAAGGTGATATCGTTCTTGACTTCCGTATTGCATGGGCAATGCATTGCGATACTCCCGGTGATACAATCATCATGGGTACAGAAGGCGGTCTTAGAATTCCTTCCACAGAATGCTGGAATGGTTCAATCGGCGGTCCTATGACAATTTACCACAACATCGCCGGTGAATGTGTTGAAACAGTTATCCCTGAAATGGATAACGACGGCGATAACTTCGATAAGAAAATCCGTTCATTTATCGATGCTATCGAGTTCAACCTTCCTTCACCCGTACCTTCAAGCCAGATTATCTACAACCAGGCAATTATTGACGGTATTGCTCGTTCTTCCGATGCAGGCAAAGAAGTTGAAATTGTAATTCCTGAATTCTAAAATAAATCAAAAAACGCTCTTGATTTTTCAATCAAGAGCGTTTTTTTTATTAATAAAATGCTTTTCTGTCTTCAGAAAGTGTTATATTGCTTTCACCATAAATTGCATTTTGCAAAGTCTGGGCAGCAAGCGGATAATCAACTTCCCAATACCAAACATCACCGGAATGTGCTTTACGTGATGCTTCATCGGGCATAACAATCTGATTAACACTGAATGTAGCCCAACCACCTATTACCGCCTTACTTGCAAGAGAAACAACTTCTGCCTCGTTATAACTGGTTTCAAGATACGGCATAAATGTTTTAACATAATCAGTAACTTCTGAAGCTTGAATGGTAGCAGCCTTTTGAAGAAGTCCTGTAAGCACCTGTCTCTGACGGCGTGTACGGCTAACGTCACCATCCGCATCGCATCTACGGCTACGGCAGAAAGCAAGAGCTTCATCACCGTTTAATGTTACTGCATTTCCTGCTTCAATATCGAAGCCGTAACCTTTATTTATATAGTCAGCCTCATATTGTTGAACCGGAACAGTCACACCGCCTAATTTATCGATTACCGCCTTGAACAAAGCAAAATTAATCATAGCGTAACCGTCAATTCGGATTTTGAAGTGGCTTTCAATTGTGTTTATAAGATTTTCAACACCGTAGAACGGGAATGCAGAATTGATTTTATTAAAACTACCCACACCGTCCGGTGATTCAAGGTAAGCATAACTATCGCGCATTATTGATGTGAATGTTATAGTTCCGAGTTTTTTGTTGACCGAAACAATAATCATAGAGTCAGTAAGACCTGAAATAGTATTTTTGTTACGAGTGTCAACACCCAGACAAAGAACATTTATGACATCTTCGCTGTACATCACATCGCCGCCGTTGGTAGCCCACTCTTTTATAGCAGCTTTAAGTTCTGTTGAGTTACCCTCAAAAATCTGCTCAAATTCCGGGTCATCCTGTAAAGATGCCGCTACAGTTTCGTGTTCGTCAAAGTCATATGTCAAAGTATCTTCAACTTCGGGAGGAGCGTTTTTTATACTACGCCAATAAGAAAAACCTACAGCAAATAAACCTATACAAAGCACAAGAATAATGCAAATAATTGTTATGAGTATTTTTTTACCCTTTTTGTTTTTATTTTTGGACATAATCATCACCTTAAAAAGTTATAAAGCTATTATAATACGATTCTCAAGATATTACAATAGTTTTGTTATATACCAAGTTATATACAACAACGCCGTTCCGAAATTTTATATTTTTAATTTTTCATTCCTTTGAGTGCTGTCATAACAGCTTCTTCAGACATATCACAAGACATTTCATAAATAGGTATATCAGAAAGAATTCTGTTCAGTGTTTCAAGCATATCTTTCATAAGCTCCTTGTCATAAGGGCGAACAGTTTGATCCATAAATAGTTTCAACGCCTTTATTCCGGGAATTCTTTTAATTTTATTTTCGCCACGTGACAAGAAAGTAATACCCGCAATCGGTACACCTTCATTAACACTTTCATCCGTTTTACCACTCCAGGGTGTACCGTAAGCATAAAACACTCCATCAACCAGTCTTATGGCAGGTTTATCATCGTTAATAATACGAGCACCGGGCAAATATTTTAACCATAAATGTGTATGTGTAGACTTTCCTGTTCCTGAACGCGCCGAAAACAAATACGCCTTGCCCTCATATTCAACACAAGATGCGTGTAACATTACGCCATTAAATTTTGCAAGTCTTTCATAAAAATGAGCACCACTCCAAAGATATTCTGCCTCACCTTGAGTTAAGTTAAGATGCTCCGCTTGCCTGTCTATATAATACTGTTCAGAAACACAAAAAACAATATCTGCATCTTCATCGCCATCATATTTGTAGGGTTCAACACGAGATAAAAGCAAATCGTTATGAATATTCAGTTCAACAATTAAATCAGCTGTTTTAATCTTCAAAGTTATTCTCCTATCTTTACAACGAATATATTAACGCGAAGCCTTATCATCCCTGTTTCATCTGCGATGAAATAGGGAGGGGGACCGCGTCAGCGGTGGTGGGTAGTTCTCTTGCTGTTTTTCTTCAGTAAAAGTAACGCGAAGCCTTATCATCCCTGTTTCATCTGCGATGAAATAGGGAGGGGGACCGCGTCAGCGGTGGTGGGTAGTTCTCTTGCTGTTTTTCTTCAGTAAAAGTAACGCGAAGCCTATCATCCCTGTTTCATCTGCGATGAAATAGGGAGGGGGACCGCGTAAGCGGTGGTGGGTAGTTCTCTTGCTGTTTTTCTTCAGTAAAAGTAACGCGAAGCCTATCATCCCTGTTTCATCTGCGATGAAATAGGGAGGGGACCGCGTCAGCGGTGGTGGGTAGTTCTTTTGCGGTTAGTCTCCTATGAAAGTAACCTCAACATCAACGCCCAATTCTTTCGCTCTTTCTATGCAACTGTAATAAATGGTAGTTTCTGTGTTTTTTATCGCTTTATTTATGTCGCTGTTATAAAATCGTAATAATTTATAACCTTCATTTTGTAAATATTCATGACGACGTTTTTCGTATTTCAAGTTATCTTCAAGATAATGTTGAACGCCGTCTATTTCAATAACAAGTTTCAACTTAGGACAATAAAAGTCAACTATATATGAGCCGATTATCTTTTGCCTTATAAATCTTGGTTTTATTCTTTTAAGATACAGATGCCATAATTTATTTTCTTCTTCGGTTGGTTCTTTGCGCATCTCTCTGGCTCTGTCTACTAATATGTGGGTTATACCTTGATTTTTCATTGTTTTTTCTTCTCTCTGGATGGTGGGTAACAGATAAAGAACTACCCACCACCACGCTTGCGCGCGGTCCCCCTCCCTATTTCATCGCAGATGAAACAGGGATGATAGGCTTCGCTTTATTTTTACTTGTTTTCTTATTTCAATTCATCGTAAACGACAAACTCAAATAAAAAAACAATTAAAATTAACACATTACGATTTTTGCATTTTATATCACACAAGCCGAGGTTTCCCTCGGCTTGCGGTTTTTTAGTTGATTAAAAGATGTCTTTCACCCTCCGCCCCTGCGAACAGGAGCGGAGTTTCAAGTAACTTAACCGACTAAGTTGGGATTAATACCAACCGTCGTTGATGTCACCAGTACCAATAGAAAGAGTGAGTACATCTTCGAGCTCGAACTCCATGATTTCGAGCTCAGGTGCTGTGTATTTTTTCATTCAAAAATACTCCTTTCAGTATTCATAAAAGTAATTGAATGTTACTGGAAAAAGTCTGACCAGGGAATAGTGGGATCTTCATTGGGATAAGTTACACCTTCCGGTAAAGTTGCCGGTTCGGTAGTAACTACTGATGAGTTTGTTAAAACATCATCCAACTCAAAATATACTATTTTAAAATCAGCTTTTTCGTAAGCTTTCGAAATCATTAAATTAAGCAAAAATGTCAGCCATACCTGCTGCAACTGCGTTGTCATATGTTGTCTTAGCATCAAGCTCAACCCATTCAGAATATACATAAGAACCATCTGTCTTAAGTACATAAGTTCTGATTTCGATTGTGCTTGTAAGAGCATTTGCACCAACAGATGTTAAAGCAGGAAGGAACTGGAAGCCGCCCTGTACAGTTTCAGATGCTGCACCATCTGTGATGCTACCATTTAAGTAGATCTTAGATGCTGTGCTGCTCTGTGTAACGCCATCAACCTTAGCTTCGATACCTACACCTGCGATACCGCAAGCATTGCTATCAACTGTGTAACCACAGATTGTCTTACCGTCACCACCGTAAACAGCTTTAACTGTTACAGCCATATCGGATTTACCGATGTAACCAAGATCAACAGCAGAGCCGTTAACTCTGATCTTACCTGTAACTTTCTCAAGTGCAGCTACGCCAGGTTTAGCAACAGCTTCTGTAAGAACAACATTAGCGGCATCATATGCAATACCTGCGGTTGTTGATTCAGTAAACTGTTTGAAGTTAAAGAAGTTTGAGCCCAAAGCACCTGTAACAACACCGATTGCGTCAGCTTCAGTAAGTGTTTTAAGAGTTGTAAACTGAAGAGTAAAGAGTTCACAATCAGTTTCTACAGGATAACCAGTTTTGGTTGTGTATTCACCACCAGAGAGCTGAGCTTCCTGAATCTGAACACCTGCGTTCCAACCATTTGCTTTATCAGCATCGTTAAATTTCTTAACGATGTTGTTAGAAATAGTTGTCGCACCATTACATGTAGTACTTACAGTTTTGAAAACATCCTGATAAAAACTACCCCATGCGAATGAAGAAGTATCAACTGAATAAGCTGTATTGTCATAGCCGAGAGAAATGTTTGCAAATGTAAGCTGAACTTCTTCCCCTTCAGGAATAAGAAGTGTTGCTTTTACAGTTACAACAGTTCCAGCAGGTGCACCAACAACAGCATCAGATTCAATCTTGATACCAATTTGACCTGTTGTAAGGTCCGCAGCATTTGTAGAGAATGCAAAGATAGACACAAGCATTACAACTACAAGTGCTACACTTAAAATTTTCTTGGACATTTTAAGTTGCCTCCTATTAAATTAAAAAAGAATTATAAAATTGCGATAATATCACTGATTATGATACGACCAGTATCATCGTTCAACATATATGCGTCATGAAGTTCAACGTCACCAGCGTCGATAGCGTCTGCTGCTCCATCGCCGTTAACGTCGCCTGCAAACTCTTGGCATGCAAGAAGACGACCAGTCTCATCGTTCAACATATATGCGTCATGAAGTTCAATGTCACCAGCATCGATAGCATCTGCTGCTCCATCACCGTTAACGTCACCAAAAATTATGAGAACATAACTTTCAACTACGTTACCATCAAGATCAAGAACATTAACCATTGCACCTGTGCCAGCATCTGAACCAGCATCTGAAGAAATAACCTCTAAAGTACCGTCGCCAACGACCTCGAATATGGTATCAACTGTATCACCTGCATCGGGATCCAAACCATAAACGTAACCATCGCACTCAATACCATTATCGGCATCTATTGTTGTTCTTGTAGTATCGATAACACCGATAGTGCCGTCGATAACAGCAAGTGTGGGAGGTTCAGTAGCGCCGCCGATAACTACGGAGTTACCTGCGTCAACTGTCTGACCTGTGATGGGGTCACCTGTAACAAGGTTATCATCAGTTACACGAGCAGCGATAAGAGAACCGCCAACGTTTGTTGCAGATTTTGCATCATCTTCAATAGCGATTGTTGCAGAACCTGAACCGCTGTAGCTGTAAACAACAGTAGCGATAACGCCATCGATTGCAACAGCTTCGATTGTAGCAACGCTTGATGTATCATATAAGAACATCACTTTGCCTTTTGTTTTGTTAACGCTGATAGTAGCGTTATAATCTTCGGGAATAGCATCACCGATTGTAACAGACTGAATAGCTGCTACGGATGTGTCAGTGTTTGTGAGAACGAACTGGATAGGACCTGTTGCGTAGTTTGTTGTAAGAGAAACATCTACGGTATAGGTACCGTCGCCGTTGTCAACGGGCTCACTGAGTGCCCAAGTCTGTGTGTAGTTAGCTGCATCTTCTTCTGATTCATAGTAGTAAGCAGCATTTGCTGTCATAGCAAACATAGAAACTACCATCATAAGAGCAATAACAACACTAAGAAGTTTTCTTGTCTTTGACATTTGTTTGCCTCCTTGGATAATTTTTTCAAATTCTCTCCAAATTGCGGCTAACGCCGCACCGCTTAAACCATTGTTATCGCACAGCGATAATAGTTAGGAATTAGGAATGAGGGGTTAGGAGTTTCGGGGCAAAGCCGATTATAAGCTTCGCTTTTTGAATCTCCGTCCTTACTCTTAAACCTGACATTATACCGCAATTGCGAGACGGAATATATATACTATTATATATATGTGGGTATGGGGAACGAAACGAGGCTGGTTTTGCGTTAGCATAAAATGCCGTGCGCAGCACCCTTAACTCCTCACTCCTAACTCCTCATTCCTCACTTTTCATCCATCTCCCCCTCCGGGTTTCCCCGGAGGAGTGATAGCATTTAATAGTTTAAGGGATTTGTATTAAATCACATTAGTGAATTAAAACCGTTAGACTTAAATTAAGCAATAACTTTGTTAACAACTGCTGTGTAGTCAGCGCCTGCGATTTCTTCAGTAGCTGTGTCGAGGTTAGCTGCGATGAAGTAGCAACCTTCGAGCTGAGCATGTTCGTTAGCTGTAAGCTCTGTAAGAGCAGCGTCAAGAACGTCAAGAGCACCGTCACCGTTTACGTCAGCGTCAACAACAACCTTAACTGTAGCAACGGGAACCTTAACACCACTTACGAGTGTGTAGAATGTAACTGTTGCGTTTGTACCTGTGAATGCTTCAAGGTCAGTATCAATTGTGTAGTTAACGTCGTTAGAAACTGTAATAAGGTCTGTTGTTACATTTGCGCTTGTTGCAGTTGCGCCAAGAAGAGCCTTAACTGTGTCTGCATCAAGTTCGGGAGCAATTCTTGCAACAGAAGCTGTGATAGCGGGAACATCGTTAACCTTATCTTCAGGAACGATTGTTTCTGTAGCAATGTTAGCACCTGTAATGTTGAGGCCTTTGAATTTAAGTCTTGCAAGAGCTTCTTTAAGTGCTGTAGCAGCTCTGTCAATCTTATACTGTTCATCTTCTGCATAAGGTTCTGAGTTCTCATGAAGAGCTGAACCGGGGAAGAGCTGAACCATGTCACCGTCTGCATTTTCAAGGTCTACATAACCGAGTTCTGCAAGAACCTGACCGATTTCTTTAGCTGTGTTGTCGTAAAGGCCTGTGTTAGCCATTACCTGCTGAGCCTGAGCAATAAGTGCTTCAAGTTCAGAATAGTCTGCTTCGTCTTCAACCAATACGAGCTCGTTACGAGCAATCATGAGGTTGTACTTAGCATCAAATACTGTCATCTGAGTGGGGTTAGCAAGAACAGCCTTAGCTTCGTTGTAAGCTTCGATATACTTAGCCCAGCTACGTGCTGTGTAAAGGCTCTGTGCACCAACCATATTGTCTGCAGATGTGATTTCGTCTGCAAGGAATGTTGTGATAACACCATGATCTCTAGCAAGAAGACGATCAGATGTTCTTTCGACAAGGTTAGCAGCCATTTCAACGTCAAGAAGTGTCTGTGACTGATACTCAAGTTTCTTGTTCTTGAGCCAGTTTTCAGTTTCCTTGATTGCGTTTTCATCCTTTTTCTCAAGAAGAGCAAGGATGTATCTTTCGTACTGATCACCTGCTACGAGAGCTCTGAGGTCATCTTCGTTGATCCATGTGTAGGGGAAGTCTTCGTCGATTTCATCAACTGTTGCGTTAGAAGCATCGTTCTTAAGGTTGATGTAGTACTTAGCATCGTTACGAGCATCGTTGTAACGGTTCCATCTATACATCTTATAATCTGTATAGTCGTAAGCGTCACTCTTTGCTGCTTCGATAGCATCAACGTCTGCCTTAAGAGCATCAACAGCAGCGTCAATGTTGTCACCGTTGCCTTCTGCAACAATCTGTGCTGTGCCCTTCTTACAGTAACCAACGTCGTTTGAAGCAACTTCAAAAGCTTCATAAAGAGCCTGGAAGTTATAAACAGTGTTAGCGTTGAAAGCCTGCATACCGCCGCGGATACCGGGAACGATGTTTGCAACATAGTTTGAAATAGCAGTAGCGCAGTCGATAACTGTTACTTTCTTAACAGCGATTTCTTCGCCGTCAACTGTTACAGTACCGTAGTTACCTTCTTCATCAGTTGTAGTAACAGCAGATGCAGCATACTCAGTAACTGTTTCTGTAACTGTAGAGCCGTTAGCATCTGTGTAGCTACCTGCCCACTTGTTTGCATCTTCGTTAGCAACCCAAGCAGTTGTTGCGAAGTTAGTATCACGAAGAACTCTTTCGCCGTCTTCATCAGTTGTTTCAGCTGATTCAAGAACGCCGTCAGTGTAATATTTACCTGTAAGGTTGTAGTCAGCTGCAAGTCTTACAGCATCCATTTCTTCTGCTGCGAGTGATGTAAGCTTGTTGTAGTAAACATCATCGTAGTAGTAGAGAGTAAGGTTGTGAGGACCGTTATTTGTGCCCTTAGCTGTCAATGTAATTGACCATGTTGATGATGAACCGGAAGTCTTGTTAGCAGCTTTCCATGTAGCTTCATTAACACTACCGCTAATTGTAAGAGCATTACCGGAACCGGACTGTTCGTCACCGTCTTCATTAGTTGCCTGTACGGTATATGAGTCGAACTGTCTGAGGTCATTGAAGTAACGACCACCTGAAGAGTTAGCGAATGTCATTGAAACGTTACCGAATGTGATACCGTCAACTGTTGGTGTAGCAGCTGTAATAGCACCCTTCTGATTAGATGTGAAGAGCTTATAATCACGACCGAATTTACCTGTTACGATTCCGGGGATGTAATCCACAGCTGTTGAAAGGGGAACATAGCGAGGACCGTAGATGGCTGCATAAGTAAGTGAGCCATTGTTGTTGAAGTATGTTTCCTGACCTTCGTTTGTGGGGTTGTAGTTAAGCCATGCGTAAGATTTAGCATAGAATGTCTTACCGTTAGACATTGCGTTGCCGTCTTCATCATAAACTTTATAACCAACCTCAAATCTTACAAGAGCACCGCCTGTACCAACGCCTGTTGCATTGTAAGTGAAGGTAGCTGACTGACCGTAGTCGATCTTACCTGTGTCATAACTTGCAATTGAAACATATGCTGAAGCGCCGTCACCAAGTTCATCATAAGCCTTAACGCTTACAAGCTGAATCTGGTACTGGTTATCAGTATATTCGTTACCTGCTGCGTCTCTGTAGTGTCTCCATACACCATTTGAAGCGTTACGAACATTAACTGTCTGAGTTGCTGTTGTAGCACCGTTTGTAAGGTCAACAGATCTTGAAAGTGAAATCTGAGGAGTATTGAACTCCTGTTCTGTACCCCAGCCCTTGATAAACATACCAACTACGGGAAGTGCACAGTTAAGAAGGTCTTCTGCCTGAGTGTAAAGAGCTCTGAGAAGCTGCTGAACAGTAATCTTAAGGTTAGCCTGTGAAACTACTGTATCAAGGTTTCTTGAATCTTCGCCCTGAAGAAGATTTGTGTAACCGTCACCATTTCCTTCGATGGGAAGAACAAGGTTTACAATATCATTTACGAGAGTGAGAACAACTGTGATAAGGTTCTCATCATCAAAGATATTGTAAGAAGAATCCTGGTTTCTACCGAAGAGAGATGCAATTTCGGCAAGGTCAAAGCTTGTAAGGAATGCTTTTACCTTATCAAAGAGCATTGATACGTCGAAATCCCAAGAATCAGATGTACAACCACAAATAAAACCGAGAGGAAGAAGTGTGTTGAGAACATAGCTGAATTTATCAAAGGGATCGTTATAAGCAGCAAGTTTAGTGGGTTCGAAACCGTGGATAACGCTTGCTGTACCGTCGCTTACATACTCAGCAGCCCATGTAACAGCAGCACCGAGCATATCTTTCCAACGAGTTTCTGTGATTCCCTGTGTGGGAATAGCTGTGTTGAAGTTTGTGATGTTGTTAAGGTATGTGTAACCAACATCGACACCCATATTAAGGATGATGTTGAACCATGTTTCAGCATCATTTGTTTTGAACTGTCTGTCGTTAGCAGATGTTACATTGCCGTTTGCGAAGATGTAAGCATCATAGTTAACGTTAGGAGCGATTTCAGTAATGAATTCACGGAGAACAAGAGCACCGAATTCAAGAAGCTGAACGCCTTCGTGGAATGCATAAGTACCGTCAGCATTCTTAGGCATAATAAGCTGGGGCATTGCATCCTCAAAGAGAACGGGACCAATGATAGCGATGATGTCGATGATAGATTTATCAGCAACATCGGCATATTCCCATGCAACATAAGGTGATGAAGAACCGAAGATTTTATCAGCATGTTCAGCGAGAAGATATTTAAGAAGACGTTCTGCGTTGTTCATGAGCTGTTCTGTTGTAGGACCATCTACCCAGTAGTCACCTGTTAAATCTGCAAAGTAATCCTTAACATCCTGCTTAACTGCTGTTTCGAATACAACATAAAGAAGGTGGTTAAGAGATTCCATGATTGAACCGTATTCTTCAATAAGAGCTGCATAGTTAAGAGCAGCAAGGTTTTCTAAACCGAATTCAGCTGAAGTAGCTTCATCTGTTAACGGTTCGGGAGCAACGAATTCCCAACCGAAGTCTATGAGCTGGAAGAAATCGTTAGCTGTTGCTGTGTTAGCTTTGAAGTACTTACGAACTTTTTCTGTCTGTTCTTCGCCGTCTGCACCAAGAAGAGGTTCACCGTCGTCACCAACGATTACTTCTGTTTCCATTGTTGTGTAGTACCAGTCAGAACCGAAGCTTGCGATATTGTCGTAAGCGATGTAAGTAACGTATGTTTCTTTGCCGTCTACTGCATCAACTTCGAAGTGTGTTGCAACGTCAGCGGGAAGAGTTGCAGGATCGATTTCGTTGAACTCAACTTCAACAGCTTCCATAAGAGCTTTCTTAAGGTTGTTGTTGAGAGCACCGACACCGAGGTCATAAATAGCAAAGGGAGCAAGCTTGTCGATAAGCTGGAAGAGGCTGTTCTTATCAGCTTCACCGTCGCCATCATAGTCAGTGGATGAACCTGTAATGCTGAAGTAATCCATTACAGTGTCAATGCCGTACTTAGCAACTGTGGGCATAAGAAGTGAATCCATGTTCCAGACTTTCTTAGCAGCTTCGCCTTCACCTTCCCAAGAATAATCCTGGGGATAAACAAGAAGACCGCCGATAGCTCTGTTAGCGATTTCGTTAAGAGAGTCAACTTCTGTAGGAAGTGTGCCGAGTTCTTCAGCATTCTTATCGTAACCGTAAGAGCCGTGGATAAGCAAGTCATAAACCATTTCTGTAAGCATCAACGGAATGTTTGAAAGCATATCGCCGATATCGCCAAGGTCAAGGAAGTTACCGATAAGACCAAGGCTAACACCGGGGTCGCCAGTTAAACCGTAAGCTGCTTTAGAAAGAATGTTTGAGTTGTTATCGTTACCGATGAACTCAAGAAGAGCTAAGACAACGTTAATATCACCGTGTTCTCTCTTGTAAGCTGTGTGAGAACTGAATGTACCGAATGAACCACTTTGAAGAAGAGGAGAGAAGTCCATGTCGCCAAGGTCACCGAGAAGACCGGAACCGATAGTCCATGCGAAAGAGTCTCTCAAACTACAGATATCTTCAAAGATATTGTCAATCTTGTTAAGTCTGAGCTCACCAAGAATTGAAAGGTCGATAGTTTCCATACCTGCAAGGAGATCGTTATCGACCAAGTCGAGAGCAAGGTCAGCAACCTGTTCAGGTGTAAGCTGTGCATCGTCGATGTTATCCCAAGTAACTTCACTCTTAACGAGTGCTGCGTTACCGATAACTGTCATGCAGCTGAAAGCCATAACAAGAGCAAGAACCAAACTCAACAATTTAGTTGATTGTTTCATAAAGTTTTACCTCCATATTTTAGTACGCCAATACAAAAATACGCGTGCGTTAACTCAAAACGCCAAACCGCAG
Source organism: Acutalibacteraceae bacterium (assembly GCA_045578985.1). GTDB lineage: Bacteria > Bacillota > Clostridia > Oscillospirales > Acutalibacteraceae > DTU089. The sequence continues at coordinate 16,805 of JAZNLH010000040.1, forward strand.
ACACGCACTGACTGCGGAAAACATTTTTGTCGCACAGACCCCCTTTCATAAATTTCCGAAACCTTTCGCGATAAAAAGCAAAGCTCAATATCGCAGTTTTGGTGGGATTACATTCTGACCGCGGGCTCAAAGTCCTACTGACTTCTACAAAGTGCACAGCGCCGAATTGCTCAGAGCGCATAGCGGGAGCGAATTACATTTAGGAATCAGGAGTGAAGGGTTAAGGGGGCGCTTGGCGCCGATTGTAACCACCTCAACGATTCTGTTCCTAAGTGTAGAGGTACAGAAACAAAAGCTTGTTCCCACCGTTGCGCACTCCACCGCTGCTGCACCCTGCACCATCGCTTTGTGCAATTAACGCACAAACAATATATAAAGCAGGAGAGGTACTGACCTACCCCGGACAGGTAAAACAAAAGCTGCATACACAACCCTTGTTTTACCTGACCGAGATTGTGCCTCACATAAGACAAAAAAGTTTAACATTTTTGCCCTGAGGGCATAATACCCCCACTGCCCCAACCTTATGGTCACAGTAATAATACAATATTTATGCTTAGCTTGTCAAGAGTTTTACGGCAAATTTTGCACTAGTTATATATATTATTTTGTCGTGCGCGCACGCGTGTATGAATTCCTCTAAAAAAACGACTCGAATTCTGTCTTTTTTGGTCTAAAGTAGACAATAAAAGGCAACACCAGATAAGTGGATTTTTCTGAGGTTTTTTCCGGTTCGCATTAACATACGCTTATTTTCCGTATCAGTGTACTAAAATGCGTTGAAAACTATATGAATCAATCAACCAAGTTGTTGTATTCGTATTTTGTATTTGTTACCGCTTGCTTCGGCACAACAGTATCGGCAACACTTCTCTCATTAGTTCAAAAGTTTTTGGGATAACATTAACGATACACAAGTCTCTGCTGACCAAGTTGTATTCCACCTTCGCGAATCTCAAAAATCATTTTACCGAGCTTTATGATATATTTTTTCAGATTTGTTTGTGCATTTTTCACAACGATATATGTAAAGCTTCTCAACTTTACTTTATACATTTAAATTTCCCAACCCTTTTCATACGATTTTCTGTGTTTCTATGCGGTTTTAAACAAAAATCAGCTTACTTCTTAAATCCGTTTAAAATGCAACTGTAAAGTTTTTTTGCTTTACTTTTACATTATTCTCCAGCGTTTGTTATATCAATTTTATAAGTATTTTTTAGTCATTTTGACGAATTGTTTTTTTGAGAAAATCCAAGCTTTTTAAACGCGAAAATATGCTTAAAAAAAAGACATCCACAAACACTATCTCGTATCGATTTTTTTAACTTGAACATAAAAAAACTGAAAATACACACATCGGGTATCTGTTGATTGATTTCGCAAAATGCATTATATTTTGCCTGTTGTTTGTAACAAAATGACGAAAAACCGCGTATTGGCATTTTTCAATGAAATTCCACTTGAAATTTGTGCAGTAGTTAATGTATAATTCGAGTGTATTAAGCTTTACAATCGTATTTAGACATACTAAGGAGAATCTCTATATGAAGCTGCTTGAGGATAAAATTGCAACCGAAGGCATTTCCGTCGGAACAGATATACTTAAAGTGGACATGTTTTTGAACCATCAATTAGATGTAAATTTGTTGGACGAAATGGGTAAAGAATTTCACCGCATTTTCAAGGATTGCGGTGCGACTAAAATAGTTACCATCGAATCTTCAGGTATAGCTATCGCAGTTTTTACCGCAAAATATTTTGATTTACCGGCACTTTTCGCTAAAAAGGCTCAGCATAAAAACGTCGGCAACGATGTTTACGGTGCAAAGTGTTATTCGTTTACACATGGCAAAGAATACACAATGAATATTTCTAAAAAATATCTCCATAAAGGCGATAAAGTGCTCATTATTGACGATTTCATGGCAGGTGGCAATGCCTGCAACGCCTTAATTGATATTATTAACCAGGCTGAAGCCGAGGTAGTTGGCATCGGCATCGCAATAGAAAAAGGTTTTCAGCCCGGCGGACAAGCTTTGCGCGAAAAGGGCTACAACATCAGGTCATTGGCAATTATCGACAGCATGAACGATGGCGAAATCACGTTCAGAAGTGATGATTGCTGACAAATATATCCAAAAAAATATTGGAGGTAAAAGAAATGAAAAAGTTCAACAAAGTTCTTGCTCTTTGTCTTGCTCTTGTTCTTGTTGTAACTGCTTTTGCAGCTTGCGGCGGAAAAGAAACTGACGAAGGCGAAAAAAAACCCGAGATACTCGGCATGAGTGATTCTCCCCTTGCAGCTCCTGAAATCAAAAAGGATTTCGAAATCAAAGAAGGTTTCAAAATCGGTTTCATCTGCTTACACGATGAGAACTCCACTTACGACAAAAACTTCCTCAACGCAGCTGATGCTGTAGTTGCAGCACTCGGACTTACCAAGGATCAGTACATCATTAAGAAAAACATTCCCGAAGGTAACGAATGCTACGAAGCAGCAAAAGACCTTGTTGACCAGGGTTGCAATATTATTTTCGCTAACTCTTTCGGTCACGAAGACTTCATGCTTAAAGCTGCTAAAGAATTCAAAGACGTTGAATTCTGCCACGCAACAGGTTTCAAAGCAAGCATCGAAAATCTTCCCAACTACCACAATGCATTTGCTTCTATCTACGAAGGCAGATATCTTGCAGGTATCGTTGCAGGTATGAAACTTAACGAAATGATCGCTGACGGCACAATCACTGCAGAACAGGCTAAGATGGGTTACGTAGGTGCTTTCACATACGCTGAAGTTATTTCTGGTTACTCTTCTTTCTATCTCGGTGCAAAATCTGTATGTCCTTCAGTTACAATGGATGTTCAGTTTACAGGTTCATGGTATGATCCTACATTAGAAAAGAATGCAGCAGAAGCTCTCATTGCTAAAGATTGCGTTCTTATCAGCCAGCACGCTGACTCAATGGGCGCTCCCGGTGCTTGTGAAGCAGCAGGCGTTCCCAACGTTTCCTATAACGGTAGCACTTATGAATCCTGCCCCGAAACATTCCTTGTTTCTTCTGCTATCAACTGGGCTCCTTACTTCAAATACATCATTGAATGTGTAAACACAGACAAGGCTATCGCAACTGACTGGTGTGGCGGTATCGCAGAAGGTTCTGTTGTTCTTACAGGTATCAACCAGGATGTAGCTGCTGAAGGTACAGTTAAAGCTGTTGAAGATGCTGTTGCAGCATTCAAAGCAGGTACCCTTAAAGTTTTCGATACAAGCAAATTCACCGTTGGCGGCAAAGCTCTTGAAGATTCTGAAATCGTTTTCGACGGTTATTACCATGAATCAGAAAAGGTTTCTGCTCCTTCATTTGATGTAAACATCGACGGTATCACACGTTTGAACGAAAACTTCGGTTAATCATTTAAAACTTAAGGATAGGCGGAGTTTTCTCCGCCTATTTCTTGGTTTAAAAAATAGTACAAGATGCTGTAATATTTTTTAAGCTAAGAAATTCGGAGGTGCTGTAAATTTGAATAACCGCGTTGCTCTCGAATGCAGAGGTATAACGAAAACATTCGGTGAAGTTGTTGCCAATAAAAACGTTAATCTGTGCGTTCATCGTGGGGAAATTCTATCTATTTTGGGCGAAAACGGAAGCGGAAAAACCACCTTAATGAATATGATATCAGGAATTTACTTTCCTGATGAGGGTAGTATTTTCGTTGATGGCAAGGAAGTCACAATCCGTTCACCAAAGGATGCTTTTAATCTTAAAATCGGCATGATTCATCAACATTTTAAACTTGTTGATGTTTTTGACGCGACCGAAAATATTGTTTTGGGTATAAGCGGCAAAAAGTTCAATATGAAACTTGCAAACAAGGAAATCCGCGAAACCTGTGACAAATACGGCTTTGAGATTGATCTTTCAAAGAAAATTTATGATATGAGCGTGTCTGAAAAGCAGACAGTTGAAATCATAAAAGTTCTTTACAGGGGCGCCGATATTCTTATCCTTGATGAGCCTACGGCAGTTTTAACCCCTCAGGAAATACAAAAGCTTTTCAATGTTTTGCGCCGTATGCGCGACGACGGAAAGGCAATCATAATTATCACCCACAAGCTTAACGAGGTGCTTGAAATTTCCGATAAGGTTTCTGTTTTGCGTAAAGGTGAATATGTGGGAACAGTTGAAACAAAGGACTCTACCGAACAAAGTCTTACAGAGATGATGGTAGGTGAAAAAATCAGCCTTGATATCAACAGACCAATGCCCCACGATACTGTGGACAGACTTGTTGTTAAGGGCATAGACTGTTATAACTCCGACGGAGTTAAAGTTCTTGATGACGTATCGTTTGTTGCAAAAAGCGGTGAAATACTTGGTATTGCAGGTATTGCCGGTTCAGGTCAGCGAGAACTTCTTGAGGCTATTGCCGGACTCCAGAAAATCAGTGGCGGTGAGGTTATTTACCACGACCCAAAAACCAACAACGCTGAAAATTTGCGAAACAAAACGCCTATTGAAATCAAAAACTTAGGTGTGCGCCTTTCTTTCGTACCCGAAGACAGATTGGGTATGGGCCTGGTTGGTAATATGGGCATCGCAGATAATATGATGCTCAGGAGTTACCGTAAAGGTAAGTCAATGTTCCTTGAACGCAAAGAACCAAAAAAACTCGCTAATAAAATTATTGACGAACTTAATGTTGTTACTCCAAATGCCAACACCCCCGTCAGAAGGCTTTCCGGCGGTAATGTTCAGAAAGTTCTTGTAGGCCGTGAAATCGCCGCTTCACCCACAGTGCTTATGGCGGCTTATCCCGTACGCGGTCTCGATATTAACTCTTCTTACACAATTTATAACCTTCTTACCAAACAAAAAGAAGAAGGTGTTGCAGTTATTTTTGTTGGCGAAGACCTTGATGTTCTTCTTGATTTGTGCGACAGAATACTTGTTATCAGCGGCGGCAGAGTTACAGGTATTCTTGACGGCAGAACAGCTAAAAAAGAAGAAATCGGTATACTTATGACGAAATCTACCACAACTAAAAAGGAGGGTAATTGATGGCTAAAACAGAAAATAAAGTTCACACCCCTCTTTTTCACATAGTTAAAAGAGAACCTCTTCCGTTCTGGCGTGCTTTAGGAATACGCGTTGCAGCGGTCGTTGCTGCACTTATTGTGTCAGCTCTGGTAATTACAGTTTTATCGAAACAAAATCCTTTAGAGGTTTACAAATCAATGTTTGAGGGTTCATTCGGTTCAACAGTAAGAATATGGAACCTCCTTCAGAACCTGGCAATGTTGCTTTGCGTTTCACTGGTTGTTACGCCGGCTTTCAAAATGAAGTTCTGGAACATCGGTGCTGAAGGTCAGGTCCTTATAAGCGGACTTGCTACAATAGCTTGTATGTTCTTCTTAGGCGGCAAAATACGCCTTCCCTTTCTTTTGGTCGTAATGCTCGGTGCAAGTATTCTTGCAGGTGTTATCTGGGCTTTACTTCCCGCTATTTCAAAGGCTTTATGGAACACTAACGAAACCTTGTTCACCCTTATGATGAACTACATTGCTATACAGCTTGTTGCTTATTTCCTTAAACGTTATGTTAAAAGCGGTTCCGGCGTTTTAGAGCCTATGCCTCAATATGGCTTACCTGTAATAGGCGATATGGATTACCTGCTCAGTATTATCGTGGTTTTAGTTTTGACTGTTGTCGTTTATATCTATTTAAAACACAGCAAACAAGGTTATGAAATTTCTGTTGTGGGTGAAAGTGTTAATACCGCTAAATACATCGGTATAAACGTAAAAAAAGTAATTATAAGAACCTTGGCTATATCCGGTGCAATTGCCGGTGTTGCAGGATTTTTGCTTGTAGGCGGTATTAACCACACCATAAGCACCACAACCGTAGGCGGCAGAGGATTTACCGCCATTATGGTTTCCTGGCTGGCTAAATTCAATCCCTTACTTATGATAATAACTTCGTTCATCATTGTGTTTATGGAACGCGGTGCAGAACAAATCAGTTCCGACTTTGATGTTGACCCATCAATTTCAGATATCTTGACCGGTATTATTCTCTTCTTTATTATCGGTTGTGAATTCTTCCTCCAGTACAAAATTGTATTTAACAAACACAGAAAGGAGGAAGCATAATGTTATCCTTTCTTGTTAGTGCCATTCGTTTGGGAATGACCTTCCTTTTAGGCTCCACCGGTGAAACCATCACCGAAAAAGTCGGTCACCTTAACCTGGGAACGCCCGGTGTTATGTGTGTGGGTGCTGCTTGCGGTTGCTTTACAGAGTACCTTTATCTCTCACAAACGGGACTTTACGCTAACCCTGTTTTAGCTGTTTTAATCCCCGTTTTAGCGGCATTTACAGGCAGTGCTTTAATGGGTTTGTTATTCAGTTTTATGACAGTTACCCTCAGGGTAAATCAAAACGTTACAGGTCTTGCACTTACCACATTCGGTGTTGGTGTTTCCGACTATATCATTTCCCAAACCGGCTTAGCTTACCAAAGAGGCTCTAAATTTTTCAATGCATCTTTGCCTTTTGCAGAGGATTTAGGTTGGTTCGGTGAATTATTCCTTTCACACGGATTTTTAATCTATTTCGCTATAGTTATCGCCTTGCTTACAACTTTTGTTTTCAACAAAACAAAAATTGGTCTCCACCTTCGTGCAATCGGCGAAAATCCTGCAACAGCAGATGCTGCGGGTATAAACGTCTCCGCATATAAATACATTGCAACCTGTATCGGTTGCGGTATTTCAGGTTTAGGCGGTCTTTCATTTATTATGAACTACCTTAACGGCAACTGGGAATACTGCATTGATGCCATAGGTTGGTTGGCAATAGCCCTTGTTATTTTCACTGTCTGGAAGCCGAATCTCGCAATTATCGGCTCAATTGTTTTCGGTGCACTTTACATTGCAAGTACTTATATCAAAGGATTTTCAATTCACGATAACGAGATACTTAAAATGCTTCCCTACATCGTAACAATTATAGTTCTTCTCATTACAAGCATCAGAAGTAAAAAGAAAAACCAGCCTCCCCAGAGTCTCGGTTTATCATACTTCCGCGAAGAAAGATAAAAGACAAAACGCAAAAACCCCCGATTATCATCTGATAATCGGGGGTTTTCAATTAATTTAGTTTGAGCTACACTCAAATTTACTTTTTATTCCGTCTCGGTTGTATGCACTCATTCTGAAACCACACATAGCTTTTACAGTGTAAACATATGTTACGCCTTCTTTGACGTCTGTGTCATAATAAGTTGTATCTTTTACATCAGCAATCTGTTTCCAATACTTTGCACCTTCGACCTTACGATAAACGTAATAATTAAGCGCACCGTCTACATTACCCCATTCCAGCGTAATACCATCAGCGGTGTTTTTCGCAGCTTTTAATTCCGGTGTAAAAAGACTTTTTACCAAAACTCCGTCAATATCATAACTGCTGAGGAATCCGTTATTAAGAGCTCTTATGGTATATGTGTAGTACACACCGCCTTTTACGTTCACATCAGTATATTCATTAGTGCTTACAGTATCAATAAGCCTCCAATTTTTTTCACCGGCTGCTTTGCGATATACTCTATATGAATTTGCACCATTAATGCTGTTCCAACTAACCTTAACACCATCATTAACGTTAATTCCATAAGCTATTTCAGGTGTATCCAGATATTTTATTGTGATGCCGGCAGCATCGTATCCACTAAGAACATAACCGGAAAAAGCTCTTATTCTATAACAATAAGTGTTTCCGCTTGAAACGTTTTTATCTATATAACTTGTAGAGTTGCCGTTTCTTACAGATGTGTACCATGCCCATTTACCATTATTCACTTTACGATAAAGGTAATAGCCACTTGAAGCGCTGTTTTTATTCCATGTAAGCTTGACACCATCCGCTGCATTATAAACGGATTTGAAGTCAGCAGGACTTAAAAACTTAACTGAAACACCTGCATAATAAGGACTTAGAACTTTTCCTTTACAAGCTCTTACAGTGTAAATATACTCTTGACCATTTTTAGCAGTGGTATCCACATAACTGTTATTAACCACACTTTTGATATAATACCATGAGCCATTGGGAACTTTTCTGTAAACATTGTAATATGATGCTTTATCTATAGCATTCCATTTTAAACTGACACCGTTTTCAAGGTTCGCCGTAGATTCAATTTTAGGAGCTTTTACTGATGTTTTAGCACCAAAAAGAGTTTCTGAATCATACATTCTGATAGAATACATAGTCCAGTTATCAGTTCCACAATGAGAATAAGTATATGTCTGCTTATAACCATTGTGAGCTTTATTGTGTGCATAGTCCTGAACGTAACCATTACTGTTTGCGCCATTGCATATTACAACATGTTCAAAACTACCACAGGAATTACAATAATAAAAAATCGGGTCACCTTTTTCAACTTTGCCTACATTATCCGACATTTTTATACAACCGCTTCTGCCGTTTGTAAGTTTCAGTTTATAAAGTTTACCATAGCCTTTATCAAGAATTTCATTGTAAAGTGTAACAACTCTTGTGCTGTGTGCTTCAACGCCACCTGCATTTAAACATTTTGAAACGTATTCTGCGCAAAGTCCTACGCCGCTGTTCCAATTGTCATCAGCATACTCAAGTGCTGCATCACAATCATAATTATAAGCTGCTGATGCTTTAACATTTACCAAGAAAATAACGCCTAAAGTAATCACTAACGTAAACAACGAAGAAAGTAATCGTTTTGTCATATTCTCCTCCAAAAAGGTTACAATTTGTAATCAGCGGGGTTGATTATAACTCTAAAACTATATTTTGTCAACCCCTAATCCCTTTTTTAGGAAATAATAAAACAGAATGGTTTCAAAATCTGAAACCATTCTGTAATTTTTTGTTTTATTTTTCCGATGTTTGTTAGGTTCCCTCACGTTGCCTTTCTCTCTCGTTTATTATAAGTTCACGTATTTGTTCAGGCATTTTAAAGAATTCTTCTTCCGTAAGACCTCTTGTATCAATCGGGTCAAGAAATGTTACAGAAATTTCACCTGCAGTAATGTTTCCGGTTTCTTCAAGGCATTCTCTTGTACCTTCAAGAAGAACAGGAACAACTTTGGCGCCTGTTTCCATAGCAATTTTCATAGCTCCACCCTTAAATACACCGAGTTCGCCTGTTTTTGAACGAGTTCCTTCAGGGAAAACAACGATGCTTCTTCCGTTTTTCACCATTTCAATTGCATCATGAAGGGATGAACGTGCTTTATCCTTGTTGTTTCGGTCAACAAACACACAATCCATTACATCCATCCAATCCTTTATAAGAGGAAGTGAACGTAATTCTTTTTTGGCTATAAAAATCGGAGGCTGAGGTGTATTAAGAATAATTGCAGGAATATCGAACGCTCCTGAGTGATTGGGTGTATAAATTATAGGCTCATTTTGCGGAATTTTCTCCTTACCTTTTACTGCAAATGTTACACCTGCGAAATCAATAAGCGGATTAAGCCAATCATAAAGTTTCTTATCTACAAATGACTTGTACTCTTCCCAAGTTCCTTTTTCTTTTAATTTTTTTGCTTGTCTGAGTGCGGGATTACATTTAATAAGGGATGTAATAAACTTTGTACCCCACTTTAATGTATGTGTGTTCATGATTTTCTCCTTTTCATAAACATATAAAAGAGTTTTGCAACGAAAAACATTTTAGCACAGCCATTTAAAAATTCAAGTCGAATTTACAAATAACACACTTTTTGTTGAAGAAAAAATAAATATGTGTTAAAATTTATACGTATTTTCTTTAGAAATAAGGGGGTAACGTTTATGGATTTCCAATATGGTAATTTAGGTATTCGTGCGGACGGTAACGGTGCTTTATACGCTGCAGAACTTTTTGCAAAAGAAATACTGGCACGTACAGGTGAAATTCCGGAAATTAACCAAAACACAAGCTCAACTTTTATACACTTGATAATCGACAATACCATAAGTGATAAAAACACCTTTGTAATTGTCTATGAACAAAACGGATTAATAATCAGAGCAAAAACAATCCGGGGTCTTATATTCGGATACTCATTATTTTTAAGAAAAACGAAATACGAGAATGGTAAAATTACTCTGACCGAAGATATTTCAGGAATACACAAACCCGAAAAACAAATAATAGGCCATCAAATAGGTTACAGAACAACACCCAACACTTATGATGCCTGGGACTATGACCAATATTTCCGTTACTACCTGGATATGATGGCGTTCGGAACCAATACTTGTGAACATAACACTACAAAATTCGGAAAAAACGAGATGAATCCTCTTATGCGCTACACCCAAGAGGAGTTCGTTATTGAAGCTTCACGACTTGCAGATACAATTGACCTTGATGTTTCTTTGTGGCACGCAAATGATGATAACGAAACAGAAGAAGAAGCTTTGGCTTTACGCGAAAAGATATATTCCCGGATTCCTCGTATAAATGCTGTATTCCCTCCCGGTGGTGACCCGGGTGAAATGTACGCAGACGAGTTTATAGAGCGTTGTAAAAAAATATCACATTTATTGAAAAAACTTCACCCCGAAGCACAAATGCACCCTTCCGCACAAGCTCCTCACAAGTACAAAGATTGGGGTACCGCTTTAGTCAAAGAGCTTGAGGAAATGCCCGATGAAATAGATACAATTATTATGGGTCCCAACCATGCATTTCCAATGCACGAATTAAGGAAAAAGATTCCTTCAAAATATCCTATCAGATTTTATCCCGACATTACCCACAACCTGCGTTGTGAATACCCCGTAAATTTCCTCGAAGACGATTGGCACTATGCACTGTGTTCAACCCTTTCCAGAGAAAGCGTAAATCCGCGTCCTACTGAACTTCGTACCCTTCACAGAATTTTTTCGCCTTATACAATAGGTAGTGTAAGTTATTCTGAAGGCGTTCATGACGATGTAAATAAAATGATCTGGAGTGCCCTGGAATGGAACAAAGATGCAGATTTACGAGAAATTCTCCTTGATTACGGAAGGCTCTTCTTTTACGGAACAGACGAAGAAAAAATTGCCGATACTATTCTGCTTCTTGAAAAAAGCTGGCAAGGTGACCCGGTAGAAAATCCTTGTATTGACTTTGCATATAGTAATTTGTACGAACTCAAAACCGACTACCCCACCCTGTCGGAGAACTGGCGTTTTATGCTCCTTTATTTCAGGGGATGTTGCGATAAACTCGTCAAAATGCGCCGCTCGTTTGAAAATAAACTTTGTAAAGATGCAATAAAAGTTCTTTCAACTTATAATATTGAAAAGGCGTTAGAAATTTTTAAAACGCCATTCAGCAATACTTATAATGATTTAAGAAACGAGTTAAATGAAATTGGAGAAAAATTATTTAACCTCATCGGAATCCAACTTGATGTAGAACATTATTATGCAGATAGTTGGGAACGAGGCGCAACACTTGACACAATCGATAACAACGTTTCGGATAAAGCTTTTCTTATTGATAAACTGGCTTATGCTCTTGAACTTCCTGAAAACGAAATCAATGGCTTTATCAACCGTCTTATTTCCAGAAACAAAACCGAAGCCGATGAAATCTATTACTCAGTTGCATTTCATGGTCTTAATGCATTGGGTATAAAACAAGAGGGCGAAATTTATATGGATATCCAGGGAGATCGCCCTTATACGAAGCAAACGCCTATACCCATGTCTATGACCAAGTTGTATGATAACTACTCTGTAAAAGCAAAATTCGGCGGTTTCAGAAGCGGTTGTGACTATATTCTTACAGTAGTTTACAAATCCGATAAATCACCCGATATAAAAACACACTGCGTAATCGCCAATAACCAAATAATTTATGAAGGCGCTCAATTCAGTGAAATTAAAAATCCGCAGTTTGATAAAGAATTGCTGGTACCGGGTTTCGAAAGTGCATCGTACATTATAAAAAGTGACGTATTTATAAACGGTACTTTGGAACTTGAAATTAAGGAACCGGAAAACGGATTAAAATTCTGTGAAATGTGGATTAAAAAATCATAAATTTTAATAAAATAACATTTTTGTTACTTTATTCGACCGATTTTGAAATGTTTTTGTAATAAAATATTGAAAAAGTCGGTCGATTTATGTTATGATAGAGTGAAATATGATTGGGTGACTTGTGTCACACAATACCTATTAATGGTAAAGGTGGAAATTATGATAAGAATCATTTGCGCAAAATGTAAAAACGCTTATCTAAAAAAAGAAGACGAAAACCTCGTTTGTCCGTCTTGTAAAGAAGTTTTTCCCGAGTCTATGGAGAATCTTCTTTTAGGCGCTCAGTATTACACCGAGGGTAAAATAGCCGAAGCCGGCGACTGTCTTATGAAATACATCGTTAAAAACGGCGCTGAACCTCAGGCAATGTTCTACAAAGCTCTTTGTGATGCTTCGCTTTTCGACGAAGATACTGTATCATTGAATGATTTATACGAAAAACTTCTTCAATCCCTTTCTGAGTTTCCTGATGATTTATTCATCCGTTACTTAGCAATTGCCAATGATGAAGCAGAACGTATTGAAAAACTTATATCAGAAAATCATATCAGACAGTTCGAAAATGCTGATGCTGAAAAAATAAAAAAAGAGGTTACTGTTATTATCGGTTTCCAGAACGAAGCAAAGGAATTCCGTGCTAAACTTACCGATTTAACCAACGCATATAATGAAAGAGCAACTAAAAAAATCGGTGTAAGATTTTCAACTTGTCATCTTGTTCAACCGGAAGTAGCAACAGAGGTCGGTGCACTTAAATTCGACAAAGTGAAAGAAAGCATCGAATCTCATACGGTATTTACAGGTATTCTTTCAACCGACATAAAGAATCTTGAAATATATTACCGTTGTATTGTTATGTTCTTTGAAAAGGATAGACAAAAATACGATTTCCTTATGGAAAGCGCAGAAAAATTCAACGACCTTGCAAAGCTTCTTGAAGAAGGCAGATACTCTTCTATAAGTGGTGTACCGACAATTGCAAACAAACTTAAAAGCGCTGCCTACGATTTCTTCCAGGAAAGTCTCAAAGACCATGACGATGAATTTGAACAACAAACGGAAACTGTTGTAGTAATTGTTCCCGAAACTGTTGAGGTACCTGTTGAAGAAACCGAAGTTTCTGATGAAACAGTTGAAGATAACACTGTATACGAGGATATATACTCCGATTCAACTTCAACTGAAGAAATTGAATCAGAAGAATCAACACCGGTTTCAGAGGAAATGGCAGAAGAAGCTGAAGTTCTTGAAAACACATCGGAAGATGCAGTATTTGAACTTCCCGTTGCGGATAATTTTGATGAAATCACTCCTGTAAGTGAAATCAAAGAAACAGAAAATTTAACTGAAAAGGAAACCGAAACAGTTGAAACTGTTGTTGAAGAAGAAATTTCAGAAAAAGACGAAACAAACGAAGCTGTTTTTGAAATAGCTGAAGAAGCAGAAGAAACTGAAGAATCTGAAGAATCAGAAGAAATTTCCGAACAAACAGCCGAATTTGCCGAAGAATCTTCAGAAGTAATTGAAGTTTCCGATGAAACCGAAACTGATACTGCTGACGTTCAGAAATCCGATGATTCCGAAGAAAAAGAATCCGAATACGAAAAAGTTGAAGTAACAGATGAAGCAAAAGTTGTTATAAAACACAAAAAGAATTACGCTCCCTTTGTTGCAATAATTCTTGTAATCCTTGCAATTGCAGGATTAATCGCTCTTAAAGTTGTTCCCGATAAACTTAATGCTGCAAATTATGAAAAAGCATCGGTACTCGCTACAGAAAAGAAATACGCCGAAGCTGCAGAAGTATTCGCAGAATTAGGTGATTATTCCGATGCGCAGGATAAGGCTGTTGAATGTCGATATAATCACGCCTGCTCACTTGAAACAGAGAAAAAATATACCGAAGCAAAGGCTATCTTCAGTTCTTTAGGCAACTATGAAGACAGTGTAGCAAAAACTAACTCCTGTGCATATAACGAAGCTCTTGCGGTTTTAGAGGCAGGTAATTTTGATGAAGCTGCCACACTCTTTGAACAGCTTAAAGATTATGCAGACAGCGCAACAATGATAAAAGAGTGTTCTTATAAGAAAGCCCTTGCTTTATTGGGAAACAAAGACTATGAAGGTGCTATTGAAATCTTCACAAATCTCGATGGATATTCTGACAGTGCCGACAAAATACTTGAAGCAAAATACGGCTATGCTAAGGATAATCTTGATGCAAAGAACGAAACCACACTCAGCTATCTCAAAGACCTTGCTCAGGCAAAATACAAGGATAGCGCTGATTTAAGAAATAAACTTCTCGGCATTTCTAATGAACTTGCCGCAGGTGTAACGTCATGCATCAACTACAACCCTACAGATACACAAACCGCTTTAACAGAAGCAGATAAATCAAAAGTTATCTATTTCCACGTTGTTGTTACGGAACCTGAACTTTATAACAAGAAGTTAACGATTGATTACACAACATCTATGGGTTACCACGATACAAAAGGAATTGTCCTTACTGCTGATGATAATACATATACATTTGCATATCCCAGCACCAATAGCAGTAATTATTCCGTTGTATTCAAACTTCTTTCAGACGATAACACAACCCTTACAACACAACAGATTTTAATTAAATAACATAAAAACAAACGATCATTCGCTTAGTTGATTCTTTGCGAATGACCGTTTTTTCGTTTCAGGATATTTTTCTTGTGTTGCTTACTGAATTAATCCATCATTCCGGATACATTTTCAGAAACATCTGTTACCATGTCCGAAACACCCTCTGATACATCAGTTACAATCTCACCGAGCATACCGTTATCGCCATTTTCCGATACATCTGTAACAATACCGTCACTCACATCCATCATTTCGTTCTCGCCGGTGTTACCTGTTGTAGGAGCAGATGTAGTTGCAGGTGTAGTGGTTGTCATATCTTCATCATTTGCACCGCAACCATAAAAAACAACTGCAATACAACCAATAAGAACTAATGCAGATACAATAGTAATAATTTTTCTCATAAACTCACGTCCTTTCCGGAGCCGCTTATCCCAAAACTCCGTTATAATTATTTCCCTTTTAAAAAATATTATTCATCACTTTGTCAGCACGCCGCCATCAGTGTAAAGAAGTATAAGCACATCTTTTTCTTCACCGGTTAAAGGATCAATATAAATAAGCACTTCCTGCTCGTCCGGAGCAACACATCTGTATTCATACACATAGTCTTCTGTTTCCCATTCTGTTGGGATAAATGCTTTTTTGTATGAAAGGATTTTCAATCCGTCCCTGATAAGTTTTTTCGCCTCAATAGGTGTATATTTCACGTTTTGCGGTACAGTTCTGGTTTTATGATTCATGAGATATCCCGTTGCATCAAACGCCGTTATATCCCCTGTGTCAAGAGCAACACTCACTTTAATAAGATCCGTATAATAGGTTATGCCGTTTTCGTAGAATGAAAAATTAATTGTACAAATACCGTCAGTTGTTGAATAATAACTTTCCTTTACTTTATCATAGCCATGATTTTTGAGAAATTCCGTGGCTTTTTTTATTGCCTGTTCTGTAGATAATTCGATCTGAGCCGCATATTTGGAAGTAAGCATATAACTGACTATACCACCCTTTTGTGTAACCGAAAGAGTATATTCGGAATTATAAAAAGTGTAGGTGCTGAGATTATTCTGAGTTTTACTTAAAAGCTGAAGTTGATCGCTTTCTACACCTATAAATTCAGCTGCTTTTTCTCTTGCCTTTTCTTCTGATACAACAGAAAGCTTTTCTGTAACGGCAGAGGTTTTATTAACAATATGATCAGAGAAAGGTCCGTCATAAATAAGTGTGGGATATTCGTTAAGCGATTGATTAGCATCGTTAAGTTCGTTCCCCAAATATAATCTTTCTTCTCCGTCACTCTGTAAAGTTGTTTTTACTTCTTCAAAATCAAGAAGCCCGTTTTCTTCCTGTTCAATAAGATAGTTCACACTGTTGCTTAAATTTTCAGAGTATTGAAGAAGCTTATTAAGATTTTCGGTTTCTTCTTTGGTTATTTTCTCTCCTCTTGCAATACGTTCATTAAGTGCAAGTGTGTACTCGCCTACTTGGGAAAGGAATTTATACACACCTGAAATTTCTGTGTTACCATCGGTAATTTCTGATAAACTCTCTTTTGCCGATGAGCTTGAGCGCCAAAGTTTTGAAGTTACTGTTGAAAGCATACTTTCACTTGCGCAATACATACATTTTTGCAAATTAAGATTTATATCATCAAGATACGCACCCAACTGTGTTAAAGCACGTTCATTTGAAGCACGCATTGCCATTTTCGCTTCGGCAAGTTTAAAAGCATTTACAGAACCCCAAATTGTAAGCACCAAAACAAGTGCACTCAAAAAACTGACTGTTCTGACGAAGCGTCTTTTACTACTTCTCATATTTCTGCTCCTTAGCAATTAAATATTTTAAACAAGGCGTACGAGGTTCAACACCCGTTACCTTACCATTTTCTCCTTTAATTCATAAAATATTCAAGAAATTTACAATAAAACTTAACTTAAAACCATTTACAAAAACCTTAATAATATAGTATAATTAGACGATTATAAATATAAATCAATATGTAATAAATAAAGAAAAGGAAGTAGTGTTTTTTGACCGTTTATTTTGATAACAGTGCTACTACAAAACCTTGCAAAGAAGCTATTGAAGCTGCTACCAAAGCTATGACAGAGTGTTGGGGTAATCCATCATCTTTGCACGAATTAGGAAGTTTGGCATCATCCGAGCTCAGAAAATCAAGAAAAAGCGTGTGTAAACTTTTAGGTGTACCTGAAGATACTTTCTTTTTCACTTCGTCGGGCACCACCGCAAACAATACCGCCATTTTCGGAACATACGAAAAACTCAAACGTGAGGGCAATCGAATAGTTACTACAGCTATTGAGCATCCATCTGTCAGCGAACCTATAAAACGCCTTGAGTCTTGCGGTGTTGAGGTCATCCGCCTTATGCCTGATAAATTCGGTAAAATAAACGAAGATGAACTTTTGGAAAGTATAAACCATAACACTTTTTTAGTCTCCCTGATGGCAGTAAATAACGAAGTCGGTTCAATACTTCCCGTAAATTCTGTACGTACAGCAATCAAAAGAGCAGGTTCACCTGCGGTTATACATTCTGATTGTGTTCAGGCACTTTCAAAAATTCCCGTTAATCCAAAAACAGTTGATGCAGATATTATCACCGTCAGCGGTCATAAAATTCATGCATTAAAAGGCGTTGGCGGAATCTATGTCAAATCACAAAATCTTCTTAAACCATACATACTCGGTGGCGGTCAGGAAAAAAATATGCATTCCGGCACAGAAGCCACACCTGCAATATTCTCATTCGGAGCTGCGGCACAGTGCGCTATGGATGTAAGAAGACATTCTGATTATGTAAGATCACTAAAAGAACAATTTCTCAGAGGAATAGAGGATTTATCATGCGTTATGGTGAACTCACCCCACGACTCTATCCCCTACATTGTTAACATATCAATCCTCGGTTTACCAAGTCAGCCAACAGTTAATTTTATGAGCAGTAAAGGAATTTCAATCTCTGCAGGTTCAGCCTGTAAAACAGGTCACAGAAGCCCTGTTCTTACTGCGATGGGGCTTTCACCCGAAATTATAGACAGCGCTGTAAGAATTAGTTTTTCGCGCTATAACACAACCGAAGAAGTTGATATTCTTATAAATGCTGTAAAAGAAGCAGCGGAAAAATACGGCAAAAAATGCTGATAATCGTTTGAAAGGAATATTATGAAAGAAATAATTCTTATAAAAGACGGAGAACTCGCACTTAAAGGTCTTAACCGTTCAACATTCGAAGATATGCTCGTTAAAAATATCCGTAGGCGTATAAAACCTTTCGGTGCTTTTGAAATAAAAAAATCGCAGTCTACTATTACCGTCACACCTACAGATGAGTATGCAGACCTTGATGCAGCAGCAGACGAAATTTCACGAGTTTTCGGTATTGCAGGTTACTCAAGAGCAGGAGTTTGCGAAAAAAATATTGATGCAATAATGGCTCTGGCTCCCGTATACCTTAAAGAACAGTTGCTTGATGCAAAAACTTTTAAAGTAGAAGCAAAACGCTCCGACAAAAAGTTCCCCTACAAATCCCCCGAAATTTCTGCTATGGTGGGAGGAAAACTCCTCGAAAGTTTTCCTCACCTTAAAGTTGATGTTAAAAACCCCGATATCACCGTTACGGTTGAAATCCGTGACGAAGCATACGTGCGCGGTAATCAGTTAAAAGGTGCAGGCGGTATGCCTTGCGGTTCATCCGGAAGAGCATTGATACTTATTTCAGGTGGTATCGATAGTCCTGTTGCGGGTTATATGATGGCAAAAAGAGGTTTGGAGCTTGTGGGTATTCATTTTGCATCCCCACCCTACACCTCCTTACGCGCTGAAGAAAAAGTTCATGATTTACTTTCAAAAGTCGCAAGATACAGCGGAAGAATCTGGCTTCATACAGTACCTTTCACAGAAATCCAAGAGCAAATCCGCGAAAAATGTCCCGAAGAATATTTCACAATTATTATGCGTCGTTTTATGATGCGTCTTTCAAATATGCTTGCAGCTAACTCTGACTGCCACGCACTTATTACAGGCGAAAGCGTTGCACAGGTTGCCAGTCAGACTACTCTTGCTCTCGGCTGCACAGATGCGGTTGCCGAATATCCTGTTTTCCGTCCTTGCATTGGCATGGATAAAGAGGAAATAATAACAATATCCAGAAAAATTGATACATTTAATATTTCAATACAACCTTTCGAGGATTGCTGTACGGTGTTTACTCCTAAACATCCTAAAACACGTCCTCAACTTCCCGATATCGTCGAAGCTGAAAAAGTGCTTGATATTGAGGCACTTTGCCAAAGAGCATACGACGGAATAAAACGAATTTCAATCACTTCGGACGGCGTTGAAAATGAATGAAAAAAAATTAATAACTTTTGCTGAAGTTATTGTAAAAAAACTCAAAGACAATAATTTATCTCTCGGGCTTGCCGAATCCTGCACAGGCGGTTGGTTAAGCAAAATCATAACCGATGTCAGCGGTGCTTCCGCCGTTTACAATGGTGGTATTTGCTCATATTCAAACGAAATCAAAGTTAAACTTCTCGGTGTTAAGGAAGAAACTTTGCGTTCTTTCGGTGCTGTAAGCGAACAAACAGCATATGAAATGGCAAATGGTGCAAGAAATGCTTTAAATGCTGACATAGGTGTCGGTATAACCGGGATTGCCGGTCCTGGATCCGATGACACTTCAAAGCCCGTTGGTCTTATTTACGTAGCGGTTTCCTATAAGAATAAAACCGTGGTAAAAGAATTACGTAACAATTTCCAGACAGATATCAGATTAAACAACAGACTTTCCGCTTTGGAATCAGCGTTAAGTCTTTTAGCCGATATATTTTCAGGTGATATAAATGAAAAAAAATAAAAAAATACAAGATTCTCCCTACATTTACTTTCAAAATGCAGAAGAAACTGTTACACGAACAGATGAAACTCAAAAGAATGCTATTTCAAAAATAATTAAAAGAAAAAAACTGAAAAAGACAACTTTCAATGTTATTTCTTTTATTCTTATTTTTGCAATTGTTATCTCTTCGCTGTTTTTGGGAAAAAGAGGTATCGAAAAATTCCTGGTTTTAAGGCAGGAACAAAAGCAACACGATTCTTCTACCCTTCCGGAAGACGTAATGAAAGAACTTGAGTCTATGTCGGAAGAAGAAAAGTGGGCATATCTTTACGAGCAATATCCCGAACTTATAAATGTCAAATTCCCTGCGGGAATCCTTTGCGACTATGCTCTTTACTACGCCAATAACCCTGAAACTATAGGATACATAAAAATTGATGGCACAAGAGTTAATTCTCCTGTTGTTCAGGCAGATAATAATAAATACTATCTTAATCACGACTTTTACGGAAAAACAACAAGTTACGGTGCAATTTACGCATCCTACAAACACAATTTTGAACCCTTTGACAGAAATACACTTATTTACGGCCACAATATGACTGATGGTTCGCGTTTTGCCGAACTGCTCAATTACAGAAATATTGATTTTTTCAAAAAGCATCCTGTTATTCAGTTTGATTCACTCTTTGAAAAACATTTATGGAAAATTTACGCCGTAGTTATTACTAACGGCTCAACGGAAAGTGATAACGGATATTTCTTCGATTTCACATTCAACCATTGTTCCGATGCTTGTTATGAAGAATACATCGAAGAACTCGATAAAAGAAAACTTTATGATACAGGTGTTGACCTTTTACCTACAGACACCATTATAACTCTTTGCACTTGCACTTACGAATACGATGATGCAAGATTAATAGTTATTGCCCGTATGGTGCGTGATGGTGAAAACCCCGATGTTGATGTAAATCTTGCATCAATGAAATCTACTCCTGTAAAATATCCTGATTCTTACTACGAAAATCCCAATGAAAACCCATATAAGAATGATAAAAAATTCTATTTGTATTAAAAATTGCGAGGTGTGATAATGGAAATCAAAGCATATTCATTTGAACAAAACAGCCATACATTGGCAGAAGTTAAACGCACCGTTGCGGAAACTGTTAAAGAAAACGTAATTTATTTTGAAAGTTACGCCGACCCGAAAGAACTTTTTACTGACCTGAGCGAATGTATTGACGACACAGATATTATACTTATAGGTGTAGAAAGCAAGGTTTACCTTAAATTCAAACCTATACTTATAAAAGCATTCAACTTCACTCCCGCTTACAGTGAAGATATAGGTACCGCTATCGGCGACACAATCACTGATGAAAAACTCAAAAAAGCTCATACACTTGTTCCCAACGAAAGTAAGGAGCTCATTTCAAAAGATGGTCTTTACAGCGGTTTTTACATTAAAGATGGTGAGCAATACATAGTGGTATTCCCGCTGATTGATACGGTTGTTCCTTATATTCTTAATAATTCCGGTCTTTCATTTTTCTCAAAAGCCGAAGATAAAGCAGCCGTTTTCGAAGAAATCTCAAGTCATTCTAAAGCATCTGCAAAAGCTCAGCTTCTTATAGAAAAACTTGAGAAAAACAATATAAAAATTGCTATCCCTTCAACACCCGCTGCAAGAATGCTTAAAGAAGATATCAGAGCTTGTGAAGGTTACAAAGATTATGTTTTCTTCACACCTTTCGTTAACGATACAGGCATTGAGGATCCTAAACAGTATGCTGCACAACTTGCAAAGAGTGCTCTGGAATTAAGAAACACTCAGTTAGGCGCAACACTCTCAAATATTTTCCGTGAAAAAAAAGGTGATGAAGTAATAAATTACTACTCATTCATCAGCGTTGCAACTGAAGATAAAGTTGTAGTAAAAAAATTGTTTGCAGATGCCGGCGAAAGCATCGATAACCTTATTGTTGAAGCAACAAACGAATTGTATTCAATGATAGACAAATACGTAGACGAAACAATTTTCAAAATGACAGCTTCTGAAGATGAAATTGCAAAATACGAACAATCCCTTATTGAAGCTGAACTTGTTTCTGATATAAAACCTGAGGAAAAGAAAAACAAAACGGGTAAAATTGTCGCAGCAATAATTCTTATTGTCGCTATTGCTCTCTGTGTTGTTTTAGGACTCCATTTCGGTGATTACTTTGTAACATCATCAGATGCGCCCATAAATGAAAACTTCCAGAACAACGGCAATCCTGTTGTGGATATACCTACAAACACACAACCGGCAATAAACCTTAATAACACCGTGGCACAACTTACAGAAATCCCATCAGAAACATCCATTTTTGATGTAACTACAACACTTCCCCAGATTGTACCTAATACAAATTATGAAATAATTTATACACCTACAAAAAAACCGGACTCAGGTACAACAACAGAAAAAACCACAACAGAATCCTCTACCCCTTCCACAACGAAAGAACCGGTAACGGAAAAACCGACCGAACCGGAAACTACAGAAGAAAGTATTGATTTTTAAATAAATGGATATAAGGAGATAATTAATATGGCAGTACTTGTTACAGGCGGAGCCGGCTACATAGGTTCTCACACATCAATCGAACTCCTTGAAAGCGGAAAAGACATTGTTATAATCGACAATTTTTATAACAGTTGTCCCAAAGTTCTCGACAGAATCAAAACGCTTTCAGGATGTGAATTCAATTTTGAAGAGTGCGATATAAGAGACAGAGAAGCACTTGACAAAGTTTTTGAAAAATACGATATAGATTCTGTAATTCATTTTGCAGGTCTCAAGGCTGTAGGCGAATCTTGCGAAAAGCCTTTGCTTTATTATGAAAACAACATCAGCGGTACCGTTACCCTTTGCGAAGCAATGGCTGATCACGGATGCAAGAAAATTGTTTTCAGCTCCTCTGCTACCGTTTATGGTGAGCACAATGTTTCTCCCCTCAAAGAAACAATGGTTGCAGGCGGAACAACAAACCCCTACGGCACAACAAAATTCTTTATTGAACAGATTCTTCAAGACCTGGCAAAATCCGACCCCGAATGGAGCGTTTGTATCTTAAGATACTTTAATCCCATCGGTGCTCATATCAGTGGTATGATCGGTGAAAGCCCAAATGGTATCCCCAACAACCTTATGCCTTACATCACTCAGGTTGCAGAAGGCAAACGCGAATATCTTAATGTTTACGGCAACGATTATGATACAGTTGACGGAACAGGTGTAAGAGATTACATTCACGTTGTTGACCTTGCAAAAGGCCATCTTAAAGCACTTGATAAAATAGTTGATGAAACCGGCGTTTTTGTATACAACCTTGGCACAGGCAGAGGCTACAGTGTTCTTGAAGTTGTAGCAGCATTTGAAAAGGCTTCCGGTGTTAAAGTTCCTTACAAAATTGCAGAGCGCCGTCCCGGCGACCTTGCAACTTGTTATTCAGACCCAACCAAGGCAAAAGAAGAACTTAATTGGGTCGCTGAAAAAGGCATAGATGAAATGTGTGCCGATTCTTACAGATGGCAACATAATAATCCCAACGGTTACGAGGACTGATTTTTTGCAATTCATACCATTCAATTCACGAGATACAAGGCACAAATCAATATTTGGCAGTACAGCCGCAGGGGATAACCTGCGGCTTGCTGTTCTTATGCCCAGAAATTTTTCTTGTCAAAAAGTCACACTTGTTTTCCATAAAGATGGTGAAAACAATCAATATCGTGATTTGTATTGGTGCGGAATGAATGGTGAAAACGAGGAATGGTGGGATATTAATATATCCTTTGAAACAAGCGGTCTTTATTTTTATCACTTCACCTATGAAACCCCATTTGGCAGAGGAAACATTTACTTGCGTTCAAGCGGTTGCGGAGAATTTGCCCCAAGCGGAAACGAATGGCAACAAACAGTTTTCAAAAAAAGCTATAAAACACCCGATTGGGCAAAAGGCGGAATAATGTACCAGATATTCCCCGACCGATTCAATATCGGAAGTGCTCCTTCAAAAAGCTATCCTTCAGATAGATTACTTCATGAATCTACTGAGGAGATACCTGTTTGGCAACCTGACTCCAACGGTAAAATCCTTAACAACGATTACTTCGGCGGAACTCTTAAAGGCATAGAAGAAAAACTGCCGTATATTGCATCTTTAGGTGTTAATATTCTTTATCTTAATCCAATTTTTGAGGCCCATTCCAACCACCGCTACAATACTGCGGATTATATGAAAATCGACCCTATGCTAGGTACAGAGGACGATTTCAGATCACTTTGTAAAGTTGCAGACGAATACTCAATAAAAGTTATTCTGGATGGTGTTTTCAGCCATACAGGATCTGACAGCATTTACTTTAACCGGGAAAATCGCTATGACAGCAACGGTGTCTGGAATAATCCGGATAGCCCGTATAAAGATTGGTTTACTTTTAAAAATGACGGCACCTACAAAAGCTGGTGGGGCATCGACACCCTTCCGGAGACAAACGAAGATACAGATTCTTTTATAAACTTTGTTGCAGGTAAAAACGGAGTAGCTGAGAAATGGCTCAAAAACGGTGCTTACGGTTTCAGGCTGGATGTTGCCGATGAACTTCCGGATAGATTTCTTGATGAGTTTACAAAATGTGTAAAAAATTTAAATAAAGATTACCTGGTTATCGGTGAAGTGTGGGAAGATGCCACTAATAAATTCAGTCACGGCGGAAGACGCCGTTACCTTTTAGGCGACCAACTTGACAGTGTTATGAACTACCCGTTTGCCGCTGCTATTCTCACATTTATGCGCTACGGCGTTGCAGAGAATTTTATGGAGAACATAGTGACCATTTGCGAAAACTATCCGAAACAAGCGCTTAACTGTCTTATGAATCATATCGGTACACATGATACCGCAAGAATTCTGACAAGTCTTATTTACGATTCAATTGAGCATAAACCGCGTCATATCCAAGCGAACTGCAAACTTACCGATGAAGAATATGCCAAATCAAAACAACTTTTAAAAACCGCTACCGTACTACAATACACTCTCCCCGGTTTTCCGTCTATCTACTATGGGGATGAAGCAGGTTTACAAGGCGGCGGCGATCCCTTCAATCGTGGATTCTTCCCTTGGGGAAAAGAAGACTGTGATCTTACGGAATGGTATAAGAAATTAGGCAAAATCAGGCGCAATTCGAAAAGTCTTAAAGACGGCGATTTTATTCCCTATTCTGCTATGCTTTCCTGTGTAGCGTATACGCGTCAAAGTGAAAACGAAACGCTTTTCATTATAGCAAACCGCAATCCTCACGAAATTGACTATTACCTCCCCGATGATTTCAAATACAAAACAGAACTGCTTTTTGATAAATCAGTCTCAGATTTTGTTAAAGTTCCTGCATACGGAGCGGTAATTATTTTAAAATAAATATACACCCATCAAACTTACAAAAAAAGTCTGATGGGTGTTATGTTTTTAGTATCCTCCGCTTATATAGGTCTCTCCGTCTTTCATTTCTATACCCTTGACCGCCATCATTTCCGATACCGTAACAAGTTGGTATCCGTTTTCTACAAGCCACGGAATCAGAATATCGCTGGCATCTGCAGTAGATTCATATAAATCGTGCATTAGTACAATAGAACCATCTCTCACCTGACTTTGCACTTTTTCGGTAACAGATTTTGCGTTGCGGTATTTCCAATCCAATGTATCGATAGACCAAAAAATGAGAGGCATATCTACATTTTCTTTTGTCAGATCATTCACGGCACCACCGGGCGCTCTGGCAATAACCGGTGCTATTCCGGTTAAATTTTCTATTGAAGAGTTTGTTTGAATAATCTCCTGTTTAATTTCTTCTGCCGTTGATTTTGCAAGGTTTTTATGATGATACGAATGATTTCCTATTTCGCAATCCTGCCGTACTGCACGTTTTATACAATCGCTATATGTATTTACTCTTTCACCAACAACAAAGAATGTGGCACGTCCGTTATAATGGGCGAGTTTATCAAGTATTCTGTTTGTTATATCGTTACTCGGTCCGTCATCGTAAGTAAGCGCAACCATAGGTTTATTAGGATCTATACCGTACGCAGATGAAACAAATGAATCAACCACATCGCCATCCGGAAAGAGAACACGAACCACATAATAATTCTTTTCTCCGTAAACCGGGCTACCGTCTATACATTGTGTGGTAGAAGAATCCAGCGTGCCAATTTTAACCCAATCAGCGTTATTATCGGTTTTTCTGAAAAGTTCATAACCGTTGCAATCAGCAATTTGACTCCAATGAAGCATTATTCCCTGCGGACAAAGAGAGGCTTTAATACCTAACGACGGAATATGGCGTATCGTTACTCCGTTAATATCGAAACTGCCTGAAACACCATTTTTCACACATCTTACGGTATACACATAGGAATTATCTTTCTGAACATTGTGGTCGGTAATATAATTCGTATCACTGGAATAAACCCTTTTGATTTCTTTCCATTCACTTTCGCCATGATTTTTTCTGTAAACTATATAACCTGTTGCAGAATTTGATTTTTCCCACTGTAACTGCACGCCATCGAACAAATTTATTGTAGCAAGGTTAAGTGGTTTTTTTACAACATCGCAATATATGTTTTTAGTCGCATCCGAAAGCATATCAGCTTTTAATCCGACTGCTCTAATCGTATACGAGTATCTTTTGCCATCCTCAACATTCATATCCGAATATGTAAAAGAGGACGTCTGTCCGATTAATTCCACGTCGGCATTTTCACTTCTGTATATATTATAACTCTGTGCACCCTGTACTTCATTCCACGAAAGCAAAATACCGTCATTATAATTTTCTGCCGAAAATTTTCCGGGCACATTCAAAAACTGTATGCTAACACCGGTTTTATTGTATCCGCTGTATATTTTTTTGATTATCGATCTTATTGTATATGTATAAACATTTCCGCTTTTTACATCCTTATCAGTAAATGTATCTATGTTTGCGGAAACTACTTTTAGTTTTACCCAGTGGTTTTCATTGTTGACTTTTCTGTAAATAACAAAATTATCAGCATACTTAGGTTTCTGCCACTTAACAGTAACTGCATCGTCAATATTTTTTACACTGATTATTTCGGGGGTTCCTACAAAAGGTTGCGAGGTTTTATATTCGTGAGAACTTCTGTAATCACCATTATAAGCCGTAACGGTATATGTATACGCCACCGTTTCTTTTACATTTTCATCTTCATAATGACAATTGCTATCGCCTTTTACATCTGAAACGAGCTCTATACCGGCAGCATTTTTTCTGTAAATATAGTAACCCTCTGCACCTTGGGATTTCTGCCAATCCAGTTCAATACAACAATCACCGAAAGCAATTTTTTCAATAGTTGGCTGTAACAGTCTGACTATAAATTTTCTTTCACTTAACCGGCTAAAAAACTTTCCGTCGTATGCCCTCACGGAGTACTCATATTTTTTGCCACTTTCGGCAGTTTTATCGATGTAAAAAAGCTTGTCCGCACCTTCAATTCTGGCTATTTCCACAGGATGCCTTTGGTTATTCAACCTTCTGTACACCTTGTAACCCTGTGCTTGTTGTGATTCTTCCCAAGTTATATTTACACCGTCAAATGTATTGATGACTGCTACATTCTCAGGCATTTCGGGTCCTATACCAAATCCGCCTGCATATGTAAACGTTGTCAGACAAACCATAATCAGGCTCACAATAGCAAGTGTCAGTATTGTTGTCCTGACGGATCTTTTCATTTAAACACCACACATAACTGTATATAAAATTAAATCTGTTATCTTTTCTTTCATTATATTATAAATCATATTAGTTAAAATCACAACAACATGACTTAAATTTTTTGTTAATTCGATTTTTTTCGATAAATTTATGTTTTATTTCCCTGCTAATCTTTACTTTACAGCCCGAATAGAATAAAATATTGTCATATACTCTTATGAGGTGCATATATGAAAAAAAACACATACAACGTTTGGCTTGTGATAATAATATGTTTTGCCGTTGTAGTTCTTGTAACAGGAACTATACTTACAGTATTCACTAAAACACCGGAACACGAAAAAGAACAGCCCGTTAACGTTACTACTGCCGTGGCATTTTCTTCTGTTATCAATACTTCAGAGCCGGAAACTTACGATTCTTTAACAACATCTATGTTGAAGCTAAGGAATCTGTATCCCGATTCATTGAAACTATTCACCGCAGGTTATTCAGAAAGTGGCAAAGAAATTTTAATGTTCACCATGGGTAACGGAGAAAAAAATGCGCTTATTGTAGGCGGAATACACGCACGCGAACATATAACAACAAAATATCTTTTACGTTGTGTTGAAGATTATTGTTTCGAATACGAAAAAGGCTCAGGCGTTTTTGGCGGATACAACTTGAAAGAGCTTCTTGATGAATATACACTTTATATTATACCTTGCGTAAATCCTGACGGTCTTGAGATAATTTCCGGACGGATGAAAGCAGAGAAAAACGTAAGAATAAATGATATATCCGAATACAAAGCCAATTTCAATGGTGTTGATCTTAACAGAAATTTCCCACTTGCCTGGGAGCAGATTAAAAATGGTGTGAATTCACCGTATTCTTACTATTTTAAGGGCTACAACAGCGCAAGCGAAAGCGAAACAAAAATGCTTATGAATCTTTGCAACGAAAACAGTTTTGATTTTGCACTTTCTATTCATATTAAAGGAAATTGTATTTTCTGGGGCGACACCTACAATACAGAAAACAACGGTCTTTATAAAGCTTTCGCCCAGGATATTGCAACTGCTTCAGGTTTTATTATGACAGAAGAATCTTCGAAAGTTAACAGCTACGGCGGCGGCTTTGAAAACTGGTTCCGTCATACATACAACAAGCCGGGGTTGTGCATTGAGTTGAGTAATCACACCAATATAGTTGTTCCTCGCGATAATACCAATTACAAAAACTTTGATAGTTTTGTTAATTATGAGCAATCTAAATATGCAATAGCCGCAGCCTTGGCTTCAAACAACAAATAATTCCGGAGAATAGTAATATGAATGTTTTTGACTTTGATAACACAATATATGACGGCGAAAGTGTAATAGATTTCTTTTTATATTATTGTAAAAAAGATAAAACACTACTGAAATATCTGCCAACAGTTACAAATGCTTTGGTAAAGTATAAAAAAGGCTCCATAACCATAGAAGAAGCCATCTCGAAATACGGTAAAACTGTTACAGATTATTATGTAAAACATATCGGTATGGGCGACGATTTCAAAGTGTTCTGGGATAATCATATGCACAAAATAAAGCCTTTTTACAAAACTGTCCAAAGTGATGATGACCTTATAATATCCTGTTCGCCTGAAATCAGCTTAAAAATAATTTGTGAAAGATTAGGTATTAAACACTACATCGGCACCGTTATCGACAATAAAACAGGTGAAATTAAAAGACTTTGTTTCAGAGAAAACAAAGTTAAAGCCTTTTTAAGTGAATATCCTAATACAGAAATCGAAAATTTTTATACAGATTCTCTTAACGACCAACCCTTAATAGATATCAGCAAAAATGCATATCTTGTCAAGGGTAAGAAAATCACTAAAATAAAATAGCAAAAACATATAACCCTCCATTACTGCATACATTTTGTAGTAACGGAGGTGTTTTTAATGACAGATGATAAAAAGACAGGTCTTTTACCCCATAATTGTATTCTTGAAGACAGAAAAATGCTCTCTGTTTCAGGTGTAAACGATGTGGGAAGTTTTGACGAACAAACCATTGTCGCCAGTACCGATTACGGAGAATTGACCATACGCGGAGAAAAACTTCACATTACAAAGTTATCTTTAGAAATAGGCGAACTTTGCATTGAAGGAAAAATAAGTTCTTTACAATATGCTGATGTAATAGAAAAAAGCGGAAGTTTCTTATCAAGGGTGTTCCGCTGATGTATTCTGTACCACAGAGCGAACAGCTTGCTATTTTCGTAAGCTCTCTGGGATTAGGTTTTCTGCTGGGAATTCTTTATGATATCTTGAGAGCTTTGCGACTTTCTTTGACAAAAACCAAAGTAGCAATTATTGTTTTTGATATTCTTTATTTTGTTTTGTTCGGACTTTGCACCTTTCTTTTTATACTGGCTTTGAATAAGGGCGAGGTGCGTTTTTATATAATCGCAGGCGAACTTATAGGTGCCCTTTTTTATTACATATCTTTCGGTATAGCAGCAATTAAAATAACGGATCGTGCGGTAGCTCTTTTGCGACGATTCTATGCTTTCGTTTTCAAAGTTATTTCTGCACCTTTCAGGTTGATTAAAAAGGCTTTTTCCGCACTTTTAAGTAAAATGACACGTTTTTTTAAAAAAACTGAAAAAAAGTCTGCAAAAATGCAAAAAAAACTCTTGCCAAAACTGCGTTTGTATGTATATAATTTATTAGGTATATTATTTGCAAATAAACCCATCAAGAAGAAAGGCGGTCGTGATTTTGGCAAAAGCAAAGAAGAAGAAGCAAATTAAGCCACACAGCATAATTGCAATCATCGTATGTTCTTGCATTGTTTTGTTTTTCATTTATTCTTTTATAAAGATTCAAGTTGAAATCAACAACAAAGAAGCCGAACTCACCGAACTTGTCAGCATTTGTGAAAGCCAGGAAGCTGAAAACGAAGCTCTCGAAAAAGCTGTTTCTGAAGGCGATGAGGAAGCTATTGCTAAAGAATATGCCAGAAAAAAAGGGTATGTTATGCCTGACGAACGTGTTTACGTTGACATAACTCCCGGAGCAGAAGAATAAATTCAACAGAGGTAAACTATGGCAGTGGAAATCGGTGCGATTCTTGAAGGTAAAGTAACAGGCATTACAAATTTTGGGGCATTCGTTGAACTCCCCGACAAAACAACAGGTATGGTACATATTTCGGAAGTTTCTTCATCTTTTATTAAAGATATTCACGAAAAACTTTCCGAAGGCGATACAGTTAAAGTTAAAGTTATCGACATTAACGAAAAAGGCAAGATAGCTCTTTCTATAAAAAAGGCACTTCCCCAGGATGAGGAATCAAAACCCAAACGTCCTAATGGCGACAGACCCAGAAGACCACAGCCACAGGTGTGGACAGGTACTCCGCGTACAGAACCTGAAAATATGTCTTTTGAAGATATGATGGCAAGATTCAAAACTGTAAGCGACGAAAAAATGAGTGATCTTAAAAAGAATTCCGCTGCTAAACGCGGCACTTCAACTCCTCGTCGTGGCGGTAATCAAAAAGGATAAACCATTAACCGTGCCTTTTACGGCACGGTTTATATTATTTAACAGGATGTGAAACCGTGAGAGAAATAAGTGCTTTAACCATAGAAAAAAACGTTGAGGAACTTTTTTTAACTGCAAATGCAGTTTTACCGCAATCCCTTGAAAGTCATATCCGTAACTGTGCTGAACTTGAAAGTTCGGATTTAGCGAAGGGAATCTTTTGCGATATGTGTAAAAATCTTGATGCTGCTAAAAATCTTGGTATTCCTATTTGTCAGGATACAGGTATGGCAGTTCTTTTTTGCGAGTTAGGTCAGGATGTACATATTATAGACGGCGACTTTACCACCGCTGTCAACAACGGCGTCAGGAAAGCGTATCTGGATGGCAAAATGCGTTGTTCTATTGTTCAAGATCCTATTCGTCGCGGCAATACTAACGATAATACCCCGGCATTAATACACCTTTCAATTGTTCCCGGTGATAAAATAAAACTCACCGCCACACCCAAAGGTTTTGGCAGTGAGAACATGAGCAGAATAAAAATGTTTACACCTTCTGCTACCATTGATGATATAGTGAACTTCGTTACGGAAACCGTGAAAATCGCTGATGCAAATCCCTGTCCGCCCGTTGTGTTGGGTGTTGGTATCGGCAGTGACTTTGAAGGCGTAGCACTTCTTGCCAAAAAAGCTTTATGCAGAGATATCTCTGTTCCCAATGGAGATGAATTTTACAGAAAGCTGGAAAACAGAATGCTTCAGGAAGTAAACAATCTTGGTATAGGACCTCAAGGTTTTGGCGGCAACATAACCGCTCTTGCAGTAAATATTGAAACTGCCCCTACGCATATTGCAGGTCTCCCCATAGCAGTAAACATAGGTTGCCATGTAACAAGACATGCTGAAATTATTATTTAATCTTTTCCATCAATTCCTCATATAACTCTAATAATTTAAATTTAACTACAAACTTATTACCACCGTTGACTATTTTTTCACCGCTTTCAGTTAAATAGTCGGCGGTATTTTCATTTGTTTCAATACCATCCGCCGCAGGCACGCACAGAGGCGGAAACATAACGCACCACCAGTTATGCCCCTTACCCTCACCCAGTATAACTTTTAAAGCCATATATTCTCCTGCAGGAAAAGTTAAATCTCCGTATTGGCGAGTTTCAAAATACTCTTTTTCAAGAGTTATAACAGCGCTATATTCTAAACCGTTTTCTTTTAATACCATTTGCGCAATTTCCAATAAATCATCCTTTGATTCCTCAAAATACTTATAGGCATTATCAGAATTTACTCCTTTCGAAAGAAGCGAGGTGTTCTTTTCGAGAAGCGCATCGCGAACTTTCAATTTTATATTCTGGTCAAATACAGAATCGCTGTTAGCGAGAATATGAAGCCTAACTACATCTTCGCGAACTTTTTTTGCAGCTCCCGCAAAATATGTACAAGAAAAAGCCATATACAAAGCCAACGCAATAGAAAAAAACGATAGCAATAATTTATCCTTTCTTTCATTGAAATATCTTTCTGTAATTACTGACATAAAAAACCGCCCTTTCATTTGTTAAAATGATTTTAGGCGGTTTTAAAATTTTTATTCAATAGCAGAAATAATTTCTACACCTGTTTTTTCCGGTGTGCAAAGATATATATTGGAAAATTTCAGTTTCAATTCGTTCATTGCTTTTTCTGCCTGCGATTTTTCTTTAAATATTCCGTATACCGCAGAACCTGAACCCGTCATACAGGAGGCTACTGCGCCATTACAATTACAAACAGCTTTAATATCAACCCTACCGGGAACTTCGAGAGCTTGTTCAAATACGTTGCCGCAAAGTTTCAACGCTGCTTCGCTATCACCATCTGCAAGATATTCCAGCATTTCTTGATTTTTCGGATGTTTCATATCAGGGAGAGAATCAACTGCCTCATAAGCCTCTTTAGTAGAAACACCGTCTTCGGGTTTTACAACAACAATGTAATAGTCCTCAATATCCGGAAGCGGTGCTACAATTGCACCGGTATCAAGTGCAAGGGCAGTTCCTCCGATAATACAAAACGGAATATCTGCGCCAACTTTTACGCCTATGCGACAAAGAATTTTTTCAGAGTAGCCGGTACCAAAAATCTTATTAAGTGCCACAAGTACTGCTGCGCCGTCAGCGCTCCCGCCACCCATGCCTGCACAAAACGGAGTTACTTTATCAATATGAATATGAACACCTCTGTTTTCGGTTATTCCTGCATACTGAAAAAATTTATCAGCGCATTTATATACAATATTTCTGCTGTCGGTAGGCACACCGGGCACAGTGCAAGACACAGTAATATTTTCACCCTTTGTTTTCTCCACTGTAACGGTATCCCCAAGACTAATTGACTGCATCACAGTAAAAAGGCTATGATAGCCGTTTTTCTTGATACCTGTAACATCGAGAATTAAATTTATTTTTGCGTTAGCTTTAACAGTGAGTTTCATACGCACACTCCTCTCAGCCGTATTTTAACATAAATAATGATAATTTAAAAGATTATTCTTTATTTTTTAACATAAACCCTGTTCAATCATATTTTTTTGTGCTATTATATGTCATTGGAAAGAAGGTTTTTTTATGAGCGAAATAAAAATTATTGACTTACATACACACACCGATAATTCTCAGGATGGTAACCATTCCGCAACATATATGGCTGAAATAGCCGCAACAAATGGTATAGAATGTGTTGCATTTACCGACCATTGTGAGGTTGACGTTTTTTATAAAGACGGTTTTGACCGCCGTGCAACTCAAAGTTTTTTCGAAGTTTCAAAAGCCAAAATAGCATTTGATGGCAAACTTGAAATTCTTCGTGGTATTGAATTGGCTCAGCCCCACTATGTGCCGGACCTTGCAGAAAAAATTGTTAATTCTCAGAATTATGATGTTATCATCGGTTCGATTCATAATCTTCGCAATCAAGAAGATTTTTATTATATGAAGTCCTTTGACGGCATTAATATTGAAGATATGATGAATGAATATTTTGACGAACTTATTGCTATGATGGAGTGGGGAAATTTTGATATTCTTGCTCACATCACTTACCCTTTCAGATATATTTTTAATATCTGTGGATATGTTGAAGATATAAATAAATATTCTAAAAAAGTTGATGAACTTCTTAAACTTTGTGCAGAAAAAGACAAGGCGCTCGAAATTAATATGGGCGGTCTTAAATACCCCATTAACAAACCCGCCCCCGATATTGACACCGTAAAAAGATATAAAGAATTGGGTGGAAGACTTGTCAGCGTAGGCTCAGATTCTCACTATGCCGAGCGTATAGGTTTCGGAATTCCTCAGGCTTATGAAATTGCCCGTGAAGCAGGTTTTGACTTTGTTGCAAAATTCAACAACAGAAAAGTTTCTGAATTTCCTATCAGATAATACAGTATAAACTGTATATTTTTTCCATTTTCAAGGTTTTATACAAAACCAACATTGATAAAATGTATGAAAATCTTGTAAAGTAATAGGCTTGTCATTGTTCATAACTCTGTCTAAAATGTTTATAACTCACATTTTTCTTCATTTTATAATTCGAAATAAGAAAAAACGCGTAAAGCAACTGACTTTACTTCTACAATTTTATGAACAATCGCCTTTTTTCGATCAATGTATATACAAATGCATATACATTTCGAGCTTTTTTGCAAAACAGAAAATTGTTGAAAGATTTTTTTATAAAGGAGGTCCTTAAATATGCGTATCATAAATTATATTATAACAGAAGAATACGACAACAGACCTCTTATACATTTCCTCAAAGGGCAAATAAAACTTTCAACCCATATCGTTCAATCGCTGCGTCATACCTATGGCGCAGTTCTTATTAACAAAAAACCGACTCGCCTTGTGGATAAAGTTTTTAAAGGCGACGAATTAGAACTGCATCTTCCCGAAAAAATTTCTGCTCCCCTTTTGTGGGCAAAAGAACTTGAAATCATTTATGAGGATGAAGATATACTTATTATAAATAAACCTTCCGGAATCTCTGTTCATCCCACTTTTAACCACCCCAACGAAACACTTTGCAATGCGGTTGCAAACTATCTTGTTAAAACCAATCACAGTAATGCTGTGGCACGTGCGGTAGGCAGACTAGATAAAGTCACTTCCGGCGTAATGGTCTTTGCAAAAAATGCGTTTTCAGCTTCAAAGCTTAACGGAAATATCGATAAAAAATACAATGCTATTGCATACGGAAAAATGGAAAACGAAGGTACTGTTGATGCCCCTATTTACAGACCGGATCCCGGAAAAACTATTCGTGCAGTGGGAAAACAAGGTGACAAAGCCATAACCCATTGGAAAACCCTGGCGCATTTCGAAAACAAAACCTTTCTGGAAATAAAAACCGAAACAGGAAGAACACATCAGATAAGAGTACATTGTGCCCATATAGGACACCCTCTTTTAGGCGACGAAATGTATGGTGCCCCTTTAACAGAATTTTTGCAACGTGCAGCTTTACATTGCCGTGAAGTTTCGTTTAAACATCCTGTTACAAATGAGTATATGACGTTTATTGCACCGCTCCCTGAGGATATGAAAAAAGAACTTGAAAAAAGCGGATTTACTTGTTGACAAACGGAGTATTATCTGCTAAAATACCATTTGCCGCATATTAAGGGCGGGTATTTTGTTGTGCCCATAAACACAAAAGTGTGCCTTGTTAGCGAGACTGAAAGAAAGCAGGTAAAAATCTATGTACGCAATCATCGAAACAGGCGGAAAGCAGTACAAAGTTCAGAACGGCGATGTTATCTTCGTTGAGAAACTTGAAGTTGAAGCTGATTCCGAAATAACCTTCGATAAGGTTATCGCAGTTGGTGCAGATGACGGTATTAAAGTCGGTGCTCCTTACGTTGACGGTGCTTCCGTTAGCGCAAAAGTTATCAAAAACGGCAAAGGCAAAAAGATCGTTGTTGCAACTTACAAACCCAAAAAGAATGAAAAGCGCAAAATGGGTCACAGACAGCCCTATACAAAGGTTGAAATTTCAGCCATCAATGCGTAATCAATGATAAACGTTAAGTTTTATCACTCATCAACTGATGCACCTTTAGGTTTCATGATTAAAGGTCATTCCGGCTATGGCACTCATGGTAACGACATCGTTTGTTCCGCAGTTTCTTCAGCCGCATATATGACTGCTAACACTCTTCTTGAAATAATGAAGCTGGATATTACAGCTGATGTTCAAGATGGTCTTATGAAAATTATGATTCCCGAAGACAGTGCAGATAAAACCAAAGATTTATTGCTTGGGTTCGAACTGCATATAAGCGAACTCGCAAAGCAATACCCTAAAAATGTTACGATAACTACTACGGAGGTGTAACGAATGCTTAAAATCAACATCCAGTTATTTGCTCATAAAAAAGGTATGGGTTCTACCCGTAACGGCCGTGATTCCGAATCAAAAAGACTCGGTGCTAAAAGAGCTGACGGTCAGCATGTTCTTGCAGGTAACATCCTTGTAAGACAGAGAGGCACAAAGATCCACCCCGGTACTAACGTAGGCAAAGGTAAAGACGATACACTCTTTGCACTTGTAGACGGCCAGGTTCGTTTTGAGCGTCTTGGCAGAGACCGCAAAAAGGTTAGTGTTTATCCTGTTGAGCAATAATTATTTAAAAAAATAATGAAAAATCGACTCCGACTGAAAAGTCGGAGTTATTTTTTTACCTTTTCTTCACAAACTATTTACAAAAATCTTCCTTAAAAAGGTTGACAAAAAACCTTTTCGGGGTTATATTATTAACAGAGTTAGCACTCGCACTTCAAGAGTGCTAAACAATGCTAACACAGCATATACTAAAGAGGTGATTCCTGTGGCAGAACTTACCGAGCGAAAGCAACGCATACTCGCAATTATAATTGAACGTTTCATAGCCACAGGCGAACCGGTGGGTTCTAAGGCAATATGTACGGAAATGGGGAATGCGGTTTCTTCTGCCACCATCAGAAATGATATGGCGGATTTAGTTGAACTCGGTTTACTTGCTCAGCCCCATACATCAGCCGGCAGAACACCTTCCCAAGCAGGCTATCGTTATTATGTCGATAACCTTATGACAAAATACGAATTAGGCATCGAAGAACAGGAACGCATTAAAATCTGGCTTCAGACTTTTTCAGGTGAACCGGATAAACTGCTCGAAAAAGCAGGTAGCATTCTCGCAGAACTCACCAACTGTGTGGCAGTTTCCTCTTCCCCTGCTGACAACAAAGCTTTTATAAAACGCATCGAACTTGTTCCGTTAAGCAATCATACCGCTATGATAGTTCTGCTCGCTACATCAGGTATTTTAAAAAGCGCCGTTGTCAGAAGTGATACAGAAATAAATATGGATATTGCAGAAGTTTTCTATAACATCTGCCAGACTTACTTCAACGGAAAGAACGTTTCCGATATCAGCGTACCTTTTATACAAACCCTTGTAGCATCTTTAGGCGATAAAGTATTTATTATGTCCCCTTTCCTTTGCGCAATTTCAGACCTTTGTGATGCGGTAAAAACAACAGAAATACATTTAAAAGGTCAGAACAATATCCTTAATCACAGCGAACTTTCGGACGATGCTTTCAATTTAATGGATTTCTTATATAGGGCAACTCCGCTGGAAGCTATACTGGAATCACACAAAAAACCTTTAAATGTTGCTATCGGTACTGAAAATTCTTACCGCGAATTAAAAAACAGCACAACAATTTTTTCTAAATATTCCGTAGGCGACCGGGACAGCGGTTCCATTGGTATAATCGGTCCTACACGACTGGATTACGCACATCTCATACCCACAATCAAATATTTAGCCGGAGTCATTGGAACACTTCTTACTGAAACTCTGGATGAAGAATAAAAAATGATAATAATATATTTCTAAAGGAGCAAAGAAATGGCAACCGAAGAAACAAAAACAACTGCTGAAGTTACTGAGGAAACAGAAAACACTCCCAAAGAAACCAAGGCAAAAAAGAAAAAAGCAGACAAAAAAGGTGAAGTAGAAGCATTAAAAGCAGAAGTTGAAAACCTTTCCGCAGAACTTGCTGCTTTAAAAGATTCTCATCTTCGCACACTCGCCGAATATGACAACTATCGTAAACGTTCACAACGTGAAAAAGAAGCTGCTTACGGCGATGCAAAAGCAAATACGTTAAAACTTTTGCTCCCTGTCATTGATAATTTTGACAGAGCAACTGATAATAAAACCGAAGACATCGAAGTTTACCGAAAAGGTATAGAAATGACACTCAATCAATTACGTGACATCCTTAAAAATCTTGAAGTAGTATCATTCGGTGAAATCGGTGATGAATTCGACCCAAACATTCACAGCGCAGTTATGACTGTCGAAAACAATGATCTTCCTGAAAACTCCGTTGCAGGTGTTTTTGAAAAAGGTTATAAAATGGGTGATAGAATTCTTCGATTCGCAACCGTACAGGTTACAAACTAAAAAAAGACATAATTCACTAAAAATAAATGGAGGTAATTTATTATGGCAAAAACAATTGGTATTGACTTAGGTACAACTAACTCATGTGTAGCAGTAATCGAGGCTGGCGAACCCGTAGTTATCGCAAACATCGAAGGCAACAGAACAACTCCCTCTGTTGTAGGTTTCAGCAAATCCGGTGAAAGACTTGTAGGTCAGGTAGCAAAACGTCAGGCTGTACAGAACCCCGACAGAACTATTGCATCTATTAAAAGACAGATGGGTACTGATTACAAGGTTGAAATCGACGGCAAATCATACACTCCTCAGCAGATTTCTGCAATGATTCTTTCAAAGCTTAAAGCGGATGCTGAAAGCTATCTTGGCGATAAAGTTACAGAAGCTGTTATTACTGTTCCCGCATACTTTACAGACTCACAGCGTCAGGCTACAAAAGACGCAGGTAAAATTGCAGGTCTTGAAGTAAAGAGAATTATCAACGAACCTACTGCTGCTGCACTTGCTTATGGTATCGATAAAGAAGCAGATCAGAAAGTTATGGTATACGACCTTGGTGGTGGTACTTTCGACGTTTCAATCATCGAAATGGGCGAAGGCGTTCAGGAAGTTCTTGCTACTGCAGGTAACAACCGTCTCGGCGGTGATGACTTTGACCAAAGAATCATAGACTGGCTTGTTGCTGAATTCAAAAAAGAAACAGGTTCAGACCTTTCAAAAGATAAGATGGCAATGCAGAGACTTAAAGAGGCTGCTGAAAAAGCTAAAATTGAGCTTTCCGGCGTTACTTCATCTGCAATCAACCTCCCCTTCATCACAATGACTGAAACAGGCGGTCCCCTTCACCTTGACACAACTCTCACAAGAGCAAAGTTCAACGAACTTACTGCTGACCTTGTTGAAGCTACTATGGCTCCTGTTCGCCAGGCAATCGCCGACTCAGGCCTTAAAGTTTCAGAAATTGATAAAGTTCTTATGGTTGGTGGTTCCTCAAGAATCCCCGCTGTTCAGGATGCAGTTAAATCTTATACAGGTAAAGAACCTTTCAAAGGTATCAACCCCGATGAATGCGTTGCTATCGGTGCCGCACTTCAGGCTGGTGTCCTTGGTGGCGATGTTGAAGGACTCCTTCTCCTTGACGTCACTCCCCTTTCACTCGGTATTGAAACACTCGGTAACGTATGCACAAAGATAATCGAAAGAAATACAACTATCCCCACAAAGAAAAGTCAGATCTTCTCAACTGCTGCTGATAATCAGACATCTGTTGAAATCCACGTTCTTCAGGGCGAAAGAGAATTTGCAAAAGACAACAAAACTCTTGGTATGTTCCACCTTGACGGCATTCTTCCTGCACGTCGCGGTACACCTCAGATCGAAGTTACATTCGATATTGACGCAAACGGTATCGTACACGTTTCAGCAAAAGATCTTGGTACTGGTAAAGAACAGTCCATTTCTATTACAGCATCTTCAAACATGAGCAAAGACGATATCGAACGTGCAGTTAAAGAAGCTGAACAGTTTGCTGAAGAAGATAAAAAACGTAAAGAAGAAGTTGATCTTCGTAACGGTGCAGACCAGATGGTATTCCAGTGCGAAAAGCTTCTTGCTGACAACGGCGACAAGTTTGATGAGGCAGACAAGAACGAAATCAATGCAAAAATTGATGAACTCAAAGAAGCTCTCAAAGGTGACAATATTGAGGAAATCAAAGCAAAACAGGAAGCTCTTCAGGCTAAATTCTATGAGATTTCCGAAAAACTTTACAAAGCTGCCGGCGGAGCTGAAGGTTTTGACCCCAACGCAGCAGGCGCAGGTTTTGATCCCAATGCTGCAGCAGGAGCTCAGGGCGACGGATATACAGAAGCACCCTTCACAGACGTTGACTGATAAATTAAAAATCACTAAAGACGGTACCTTCTCAAGAGGCGCCGTCTTTGGCGAATACTCGTCACATTAACGAAAGGAATCTGTTATGGCAGACAAAAGAGATTATTATGAGGTGCTTGGTGTTCAGAAGAGCGCAACACCGGATGAGATAAAAAAAGCATATCGTCAACTTGCCAAAAAATACCATCCCGACCTTAATCCCGACAACAAAGAAGCTGAAGCAAAATTCAAAGAAGTTAACGAAGCTTACGAGATTCTCTCTGACAGCGAAAAAAGAGAAAAGTACGATCGCTTCGGTTTTGCCGGCGTTGATCCAAGTTACGGAGCAGGTCAAGGTGGCGGTTTTGGCGGTGGTTTCGGCGAAGGTATGGAATTTGACTTAGGTGATATATTCGGGTCATTCTTCGGCGGTTTTGGTGGAGGAAACTCACGTTCCAACCCCAATGCACCAAGACGTGGCAGCGACATTCAGACAAACGTCTATCTCACCTTTGAAGAAGCAGCAAAAGGTTGCAAAAAAACCGTTGATTTCCAACGTATTGAATTATGCGATGAGTGCGGCGGTAACGGTGCCGCAAAAGGCACTCAACCACAGACTTGTCCGGAATGTAACGGCAGAGGCCAGATAAATGTACATCAGCGCACACCTTTTGGAACAATCAGTACATCAAAACCCTGTCAACGTTGCGGCGGAAAAGGTTCTTTCAATCCCCATCCTTGCAATCGCTGTAAAGGTGCAGGCAGAATCAGAAAAACCCAAAAGAAAGAAATCACAATCCCCGCAGGTATCGATGAAGGGCAAATTTTCACCGTACGTGGCGAAGGCAACTTCGGTGTCAATGGTGGTCCCAGCGGCGACTTAAGAGTGGGAGTTGCTATCAAACCTCACGAATATTTTGAACGTGATGGCTACAATGTTTGGTACGATATGAAAATATCATACATCCAAGCAACTCTTGGCGATAAATTAAGAGTACCAACACTGGATGGGCAAGTGGAATATGAACTTCCCGCAGGTACACAACCCGGTCAGGTATTTAAACTTAAAAACAGAGGTATTCCTGTACTTAACAGCACAAGACGTGGCGATCAACTTGTAAGAATAATTGTTGATGTTCCCAGGTCATTGACCGAAGAACAAAAAGCTGCGCTTCTCAGATTCAACGAAACATTGGGAAATAATCCCGTTAAACCTGAAGAAAAACGCGGTTTCTTCGGCGGAAAGAAAAAGAAATAAATTCTATAAAACAGTAACAGTTTTACTTTTAAAATTGTTACTGTTACTTTATTTATTATTCAAATTATGTTATACTGAGGCAAAGGCGGTGAGAAAATGGCGGACGAATTACAGATATTAAAAAATCGACTCAAAGAACTTTCAATGCGTTCTCAAAATCGTGGAATATATCTATACAGTGATTTTTTAAATTTGCATGAGCAAACTGTCCTTTATGATGAAATAAAATACGGCTACACTCTTACAGGTGGTTTCGAAGATGCAGAAAGAAAAATAGCGTGTTTCGGTGACGAAAATGATTTTGGCTACCCGCCCTCACCACCTATTGTAATAATCTGCATTGAACCCTTATCCGCAAAATTTTCCGAAGATTTAACACACCGTGATTTTCTCGGTTCTTTAATCGGTTTAGGAATAAAACGAGAAACTTTGGGTGATATAATTATAACAGCAAATAAAGGTTATCTTTTTTGCCTCGAATCCATATCGCAATATATAATTGAAAATCTTATCAAAGTGCGTCATACAAGTGTTACTTGTTCCCTTTGCGACGTACTTCCCGCCGGTGCACTCCCCCAACCAAAAGAAAAACTTGTTATTGTTTCTTCTCTTAGACTTGATGCGGCAATTTCTTCTGTTTATGATTTATCACGTAGCAAAAGCGCCACTTTACTTGAAGGTGAAAAGGTTTTTATTAACGGAAAACTTACCACAAGCACTTCTAAAAATATAGAAATTGGTGATACAGTTTCTGTAAGGGGTTATGGGAGATTCCGATATGCGGAAATTCTGGGCGGAACTAAAAAAGGCAGAACAAGGATAAAATGTGAAGTTTATTAACAGAAAGGATATAAAACTATGCGAACAATGAAATTAGGCAAAAGCGGTGTTGAAGTACCTGTTATAGCGGTTGGCTGTATGCGAATGGCTGATAAAACCATTGATGAAGCAAAAGCACTTATTGATACTGCTATGGGTGCAGGTCTTAATTTTTTCGACCACGCTGACCTTTACGGCGGCGGAAAAAGTGAAGAAGTATTTTCACAGGCTATCGGTATGAACGACGATATAAGAGAAAAAATATTCTTGCAGTCAAAATGCGGTATTTGCCCCGGCAAAACTATGTTTGATTTTTCAAAAGAACACATTATTGAATCTACCGAAGGTTGCCTCAGAAGATTGAATACAGACTATCTCGATTTTCTTTTGCTTCACAGACCCGACACCCTTTACGAACCCGAAGAGGTTGCGGAGGCTTTCGCTACCCTTAAAGAAAGCGGTAAAGTTCGCCATTTCGGTGTTTCAAACCAAAACCCTATGCAAATGCGCCTTTTACAAAAATATATCGGTGATGAGCCCATTTGTGTAAATCAACTTCAATTCAGCATTACTGACTGCCATATTGTAAAACAAGGTCTTTATGTAAATATGCGTGAGGATAACGCTATTGACCGCGACGGCGGTGTATTAGAATTCTGCAGATATGAGGATATTACTATTCAGGCTTGGTCTCCATTCCAATACGGCTTCTTCGAAGGTGTTTATGTTGACAACCCTGACTTCCCTGAAATTAACGCAAAACTCCAGGAACTTGCCGATAAATACGGCGTAACAAAATCCACCATTGTTATTGCATGGATACTTCGACACCCTGCAAAAATGCAACCACTTACAGGTACAATGAATCCTGCAAGGCTTTTAGAGTGTGCTGCAGCGGCAGATATCACCATCACCCGTCAAGAGTGGTATGATATTTTTTCTAGTGCAGGAAATGTTATTCCATAAAACACAAAAACCGCCCAAACGGGCGGTTTTAATTTTTTTATTATACTTTTCTCACTCTGATAACATCTTCACTATTATTAAGTGTGTTAATGACCGTTTCAGGAATACTTTCAGCAGCAATAAGTGTGTAAGCAAAATCACCCTTTGCCTTGGATGCAAAACCTGTTGTTTCTACACCGTTTTTCATAAACGCACCAAGAATATCATTTACTGCTGTAAGCACATTATGATGAATAACAGCCACTCTTTCACCCTCTGCAGAAAGTTCAACATTGGGGAAATTAACCGAGTTTTTAATATTACCTTTTTCAAGGTATTCACGAATTTCAACCGCTGCCATATAAGCACAGTTCTCTTCACTTTCGGGAGTTGATGCACCAAGGTGAGGAAGCGCAGTAACATTCGGGAGACCGATTACTTCGTCTGATGGGAAGTCGGTAACATAAGCGGCAACTTTACCTGACGCAATAGCCGCAGCCATATCTGCACCCACAACAAGTTCACCACGTGCGAAGTTAAGAATTCTTACACCGTCTTTCATCTTGCCGATAGTTTCTGCATTTATCATACCCTTGGTTGAAGCAACACAAGGAAGGTGGAGTGTGATGTAATCAGCTTTTTCATAAACCGCCTCAAGTGAATCTACATACTCTGTGTCAGCCGGAAGGTCGCCTTTGAATTCTTCGTTGAAATAAGGGTCATAGCCCACAATTTTCATACCAAGAGCATTTGCTGCAACAGCTACCATTCTGCCGATAGCACCAAGACCAATAACACCTAATGTTTTACCGAGAATTTCAGGACCCGCAAACTGTGATTTACCTTTTTCAACGAGTTTGCCTACATTATCACCCTCGCCTTTAAGTGTTTTACACCAGTCATAAGCAGCAGAAACACGTCTTGAAGCAAGCATAAGTCCGCCAATAACAAGTTCCTTAACTGCGTTAGCATTAGCGCCCGGAGTATTGAAAACTACGATACCTTTCTTTGTACACTCGTCAACAGGAATATTATTAACGCCCGCACCTGCTCTTGCAACTGCTACGGTTTTTTCTGAAAAATCGTACTCGTGCATCGCTGCAGAACGAACAATAATACCATCAGGACATTCACAACTGTCCGTAACAGTATATTTATCATCGAGTTCTTTAAGACCTATCTGAGAAATCTTGTTTAATGTGAGAATTTCAAACATTACATATCTTCCTTTCAGGAATTTTCTTCTTCGAATTTCGCCATGAATTCTACGAGTCTTTCAACACCTTCAATAGGCATTGCATTATATATAGAAGCTCTCATACCGCCAACGCTTCTATGACCTTTAAGGTTAACGAAACCTGCTGCCTCAGCTTCTTTAACAAACTTTGCATTAAGTTCATCGCTGTCTGTTACAAAAGGTACGTTCATAAGTGAACGGTC
Organism: Acutalibacteraceae bacterium; assembly: GCA_045578985.1. Classification (GTDB taxonomy): domain Bacteria; phylum Bacillota; class Clostridia; order Oscillospirales; family Acutalibacteraceae; genus DTU089. The sequence goes on from JAZNLH010000040.1 coordinate 61,562, forward strand.
TTCCGGAACAACAGTACCACGGAACATCTTGCTGTTATCGAGGAAATCATAAAGAATTTTTGCTTTTTTACGATTGCGCTCAGCCATTGCTTCAAGTCCGCCAAGTGACTTAATCCACTCAAGCACAAGCTTACAGATGTAAATTGTATAGCAAGGAGGAGTGTTGGAAAGTGAACCTGCATCTGCGTGAACTTTGTAATCAAGCATTGTGGGAGTATAATCACGTGCATTACCAAGGATATCTTCACGTACAATTACAATTGTAAGACCTGCAGGAGCTATATTCTTTTGAGCGCCACCGTAAACCATAGCAAATTTTGTAACATCAAGGGGTTCAGAAAGGAAACAACTTGAAATATCTGCAATAAGAGGAACATCACCTGTGTCGGGAAGTTCGTGGTAAACAGTACCGTAAATTGTGTTGTTCATACAAATATATGCATAATCCGCATCCTGACGGAAATCTTCGCGTGTTGTTTTGGGAATATATGAGAAAGTCTTGTCTGCGGAAGATGCAACTGCAACTGCATCACCGTATTTTTTAGCTTCAGTGAAAGCTTTCTTTGCCCACTGACCTGTAAGAATGTAGTCAGCTTTACCGGATTTATTCATAAAGTTCATAGGGATAGCTGCAAACTGTGTTGTTGCGCCACCCTGAAGGAAAAGAACCTTGTAATTATCCGGAATATTCATAAGTTCTCTTAAAAGAGATTCAGCGGACTGTATGATGCTTTCAAATACTTTGGAGCGGTGGGACATCTCCATAACAGACTGACCGCAACCCTCATAATCGAGCATTTCGGCTGCCGCTTTTTTCAATACTTCTTCGGGAAGCATAGATGGACCTGCAGAAAAATTGTATACTCTACTCATACCATAAAACTCCTTTTTAACAAATGTTTAAAATTATTTATGTTAATTATATTATTGTAAAAAATATTTTTCAAGTAAAAAAACAATCTTCTTTGTATTCAACAAAAATCTATGGAAAATATGTTTTTTTTAGTATTTTATTTCCTAAAAATTTATCATATTTTCTCCGAACCCTACATTATATTATTTTTTTGGAAAATTGATACTCCAAAACAAAAAGAAACCGACCGTGTTATCCACGGTCGGCATCTTTTAACAGGAGCATAAAATATCCAATAATTCATTATTTATCGGTATCCGGAGCAATAAGTCCGTAACCGGTTGCGTTGCGTCTGTACACAACATTTATTTCATCTGTTTCTGCATTAAGAAACATATAAAACTGATGACCTAAAAGATTCATCTGAAGAATGGCTTCTTCTACATTTTGAGGTTTAAGAGCTACTGTTTTTTCCCTTATAACATCAAACTCAGTTTCTTCTTCAACAGGATCGATAAAATCATCAAGAACAGCTGAATGAAGTTTTTTATCGAGTCTTGTTTTGTTCTTGCGAATCTGTCTGATAAGGGAATCAACACACGCATCAAGGGCATCTTCCATATTTTCCGCGCTTTCTTCTGCACGGAAAATCATCCCACTTTTGGTCACAGTCACCTCCACAATATGGCAAGTTTTTTCAACAGTTGCGGTTACCTTTGCTGAAGCTTCTTCACCGAAAAGCTTCTCAACTTTGCCGAGACGCTTTTCTGCACGTTGACGGAAGTCTTCACGAGGGTTGCATTTGCGGCCAACAATAGTAATGTTCATAAAAACATCCCTTTCTGTGGTTTATTCTCTTTTCAATAAAATTTTAACATTCCAATATCATAATGTCAATACTTTTTATGCATATTCACTATTTTTTTACATTTACACAACTTTTTATTGATAGTATTAGTCAAAAACAACAACTGATCCGGTACATAACCGAATCAGTTGCATAAATCAAGAAATCACTTCATACATATTGGCGGCTTCATCTTTTTTGGCATATTCATTAACAGATAAAACCTTGTATTTTGTAAGATTTTGCCCCATCTGAATTGCTATAATGTCGCCCGTTTTTACTTCGTAAGAGGCTCGTGCAATTTTACCGTTAACCTCAACATGTTTAGCATCGCAAACCTCATTGGCAACAGTGCGCCTTTTAATTATTCGTGATACTTTTAAATATTTATCTAATCGCATAACATTACTCCTATAAAATTTTAGTATTAAAATCACGTGAGTTTGGCGAGTAAACGGTGAAAGATGCGTGACGAACTTAATTTCTTGAGCCTGACCAGAATAAATGGTCCTTTACCAAAACAGCTCTGCACGGCGCTGCTTCAACGCCTGAAATTTTAAGAGGTTGAGCCATAAGGAAATACCTTCCGGGTTCCACTTGGGAAAGATCAAGCCCCTCAATAATAGGAATACCCGCTGAAAGAATCGCTCTGTGAATAACCTGGTTTGCACCATGGTTACCTATTGAAGGCGCATCAATCCCGACAACTTTAACTCCGGAATCTACAATATAATATGCGCTACTTTCCATAAGATATGAAAGTCCGTTCCCTTTAATTAAAAGCCTTTCACAACCTTGCCACGGAAAATGTTCTTCAGCATACGCACCGGTTATGGGTCCGGGCGGTGCATCAACAACAACGCATTCGCCAATGAACAAATCCGGTGAGAATTTATCAATAGTTTCCCCACCCTCAATAAAATGCAATGGGGCATCCACATGTGTGGCGGTATGTAGACAGGTATACACTGAATTTAGGTTACAGTGATCACCCGCTCTAAGACTTTGAATAGGATCTACATACCCTTCCGGGTCACCCGGATAAACCGGAGTTTTAAGTAAATCTTTGGAAATATCTATAATCTCCATAAAAACACCCTATTATTTTAAAAGATTATTAATGTCCACCTGTGTAAGTGATGAGAAATCAGCGTTTCCGAAAGCAGAAACTGCCTGATTCATATAAGCTCTTTCAAAACCTTCGCCAAATGCATCGAGTAACACCTCTGTTTGTGTTCCGTCTTCCATACATTTAAGCATAACTTTACCTGTTTCAAGTTCGTTATCACCTATAACTACAGTAAACTCGGAGTTGATTTTATTAGCATACTTCATCTGTGCTTTTATTGATCTTCCTACAGTATCAATATTTACGCTATAACCTTCTGCTCTGAGTTCTGCTGAAAGTTCAAGAGCTTTAAGGAGTGCATTTTCACCGGCACTAACAATTGAAAGATTGCATTTAGGAGCTTCAGGGAACGGTATTCCACTTTCCTCCATTGCAATAAGAAGTCTTTCAAGACCCATTGCAAAACCGCAAGCCGGCATTGCTGCACCGCCCAATTCTTCAATAAGCCCGTCGTAACGTCCACCGCCGCCAAGAACAAGTCCTTTTGTTTTCTCATCAAGAGAAACAAACTCAAAAACAGTTCTTGTATAATAATCAAGACCGCGTACAATCTGAGGATTAACTGTATAAGAAATACCTAAAACTTCAAGATATTTCTTAAGACTTTCAAAATGTTCACGGCAATCATCGCAGATATAATCAAGCACAACCGGTGCACCTTCTGCGATTCCGGAACAAACAGGACTTTTGCAGTCAAGAATACGCATAGGATTGCGATCAAGTCTTGAAAGACAAGTTTCGCAAAGTTCCTCTTTTTTTCCGGCGAAATATGATTTAAGTGCTTCAGAATATTTTTTTCTGCATTCAGGGCAACCGATAGAGTTAATTTCTACTGCAAGTTTTTCAATACCGATAAAATTGAAATAACTGTTTGCAAGGGCAATTATTTCTGCATCTGCTATGGGTGATGCAGCACCAAAGCACTCAATACCGAACTGATGAAATTCTCTTAATCTGCCTGCCTGAGGTTTCTCGTAACGGTAACACGAGGTAAGATAACAAACCTTCTGAGGAAGCGGCTCATTAAAGAGACCGTGTTCGAGGAATGCACGTACCGCACCTGCGGTACCTTCAGGGCGTAATGTAATTGAACGATCGCCCTTATCGTTAAATGTGTACATCTCTTTCTGAACAACGTCAGTAGTTTCACCTACCGAACGATCAAAAAGTTCGGTGTATTCAAAAACAGGTGTTCTCATCTCGTGGAAACCGTATGCCTTTGCTGTATCAAGAGCAGCCTGTTCAATATACTGTAATTTATAACTTTCTGAGGGCAAAGTATCTTTTGTACCTTTAATTGCTTTAATATTACCTGCCATATTAAGCTCCTTGTTTTAAACTATTTTTCAATAAAAAACCGGGTGACAGAGGCGTAACCTCACCCACCCGATTAAATTAATTATAATTTGGGATTTACAATGTCACGCCAGTCAAGGTCACCACGTTCAAGGCCATGAATAAGTGCCTCTGCCGTAGCGATATTTGTAGCAACGGGAATGTTGTGAACATCGCAAAGTCTGAGAAGATTGGTTTCATTAGGCTCACCCGGTTTCGGGTTAAGGGGATCGCGGAAAAGGAGTAACAAGTCAATCTCATCACACGCAATTCGTGAACCAATCTGTTGAGCACCGCCCTGTGAACCACTGAGGTATTTTTCTATATCAAGGCCTGTCGCTTCCGCAACAAGTTTGCCCGTTGTACCGGTAGCACAAAGGCTATGCTTACTTAAAATACCGCAATATGCTATACAGAACTGTGTCATAAGTTCCTTTTTAGAATCGTGAGCAATCAACGCTATATTCATTAAATCACGCTCCTTTGAAAATGTAAACCTTTTACGTATTGTAACAGAAAAACCGCTGTTTTTCAACACATTGTGATGATTTTTTTGCTATTTTTCCAAAAAATAAATTAATTTTATCCGTTAAGGTCAGCAAAATTGTTTTTGTTCGCCTTATAGAGATTTTTATACACTTCAAAATACTTATCGTAAACGGCTTTCGCCTCAATGTTAGGAGTGAAAGTTTTACTAACCGGAATAAGCTTCTTTGCATCTTCAATAGATTCACACTGTCCCATACCAACCGCAGTAAGAACAGCAGCACCCATAGCACCTACGTTTTGAGGAGTGTCAACAGTCTCAACCACTTTGCCGGTACAATCGGCAAGAATCTGACAAGTGAGGTCAGAAAGAGCTCCACCGCCCACAAAACGAACACGTTCAGATGATTTAACCTTCTTTTCCTCTGTTTCAAGGAACCATCTTAAGTGGTAGCAAACGCCCTCAAGCACAGCTCTGATCATCTCACTTTTGCCTGTTTCAAGACTTATGTTAAAGAACATTCCACGTGCATTGGGGTCTTCAAAGGGGCAACGATTACCATGAAGCCAAGGTGTAAATATAACACCGCCCGAACCTGCGGGAACCTTTGAAACAACGTGAGTCATATAATCATAAAGGCTTGTAAACTCTGCCTCGTAACCATCGGTAACATTTTTCTTTTCAAGATAAATTCCGATTTCGTCAAGTGCAAGATGGTCTTTAACCCATTCAAGGCACTTACCTGCAGTTTCAAGTTCAGCAAAGTAATTGTATCGACCCTCTTCCGCACCGACAACCGCAGCTATCATAGCAGAAGCATCAACAATGCTCTTGTCAACAACCGTTGAAACCCATCCGGATGTACCACTGTAAATATGTGTATCACCCAAAGCAACAGAACCGGCACCAACACCGATAAGTGATGCATCTCCACCTCCGCCGAAAACTGCAGTACCGGGAGCAAGACCGAGCTCTTCAGCAGGCTGAGGAAGGAGTTCCCCTACCTTTTCGGCTGATTTTTTAATTTGAGGAAGATGATCGGGATTAACACCCAACATCTTGCACATTTTAGGACTGAATTCGTGTTTCTTTATATCATAGAGCAATGTTGCAAAAGCAGAGTCGTGTGTCATACAGAACTCGCCTGTCATTCTTGCAATAAAATACTCTTTAACATCAAGCCATTTATGTACACGCTTAAAGTTTTCGGGTTCATTCTTTTCAACCCATTTATATTTCCAGACAGGATCTTTTACAGAAGCTGCAACTGCACCCGTTATCTGAAGAGAAACAAGAAGCTTAGGAATAAATGCACCTGCAATCTGAGGACCATATGCAATACCTTCTTTAAGTTCTTTACGTGCCCTTTGATCCATATAACTCATTGCACGTCGAACAGGTTTAGCATCCTTATCCACAAGCACAACACCCTGCATCTGAGAACAGAAAGAAATACCGCATATATCTTTCACATCCACATCGCATTTATCAAGAACTTTTCTTGTAGTGGAGCACATAGCATCCCACCACTCCTGGGGTTCTTGTTCCGCACCGCCATCAGGAAAAACATATAAGTTATACCCTTCCGATGCTGCAGAAACCAACTTTATAGTATCAGCAAGTTCAAAAATACAAGTTTTTACACCTGTTGTTCCTATATCATAACTGATAGCATATTTACCCATATCCATTTCCTCCCATATTGTAGGATTATACATAATTTATTATGCACTATTTTCTGTTAATAATCAACAGTAATTATGTAAAAAAGTTGCACAAATTTTATTCATATCGTTGGTATTTTCAAGAAAATAAAAAAATTCAAAAAAACTCGAAAAAAAGTATTGACTTTTCAAAAATCGGTGGTATAATTGATACTGTTCTTCGGAGGACGAACAGTTCTTCGCAGTCGGTGTTGATGGCGTTGAGGGTCCACCCGTTCCCATCCCGAACACGGTAGTTAAGCTCAACCGCGCCGAAGATACTTAGTGGGAAGCCGCTTGGGAAAATAGGGCGATGCCGACACAAACAAAGTAACCACCCAATAGGGTGGCTATTTTTTT